>JAJYBG010000013.1 GCA_021779075.1 Actinomycetes bacterium
ACTCGTCGGGAACCCCGGCGAGGTGCGCCGCGTCGCTCAGCTCAGCCATGCCGTGTCGACCAGCTCGTGCTCGCGGATGGCCTTGAGGATGCGCGCGATCGCCTCGTCGACGGGCACGCCGTTGAGCTGGCTGCCGTCGCGGAACCGGAAGCTCACGGCCTGGTTGGAGCGGTCCTCCTCGCCGGCGATGAGCTGGAACGGCACCTTCTGCGTCGCCCAGGTGCGGATCTTCTTCTGCATCCGGTCGTCGCTGCGGTCGACCTCTGCGCGCACGCCGTCCGCCGCGAGCCGCGCGACGACGCCGCCGAGGTAGTCGGCGTACTCCTCGGCGACGGGGATGCCGACGACCTGCACCGGCGACAGCCAGGCCGGGAACGCCCCGGCGTAGTGCTCGAGCAGGATCGCGAAGAAGCGCTCGATCGAGCCGAAGAGCGCCCGGTGGATCATGATCGGCCGCTTGGCGGTGCCGTCGTGGTCGGTGAACTCGAGGTCGAAGCGCTCCGGCAGGTTGAAGTCGATCTGCACGGTCGAGAGCTGCCAGGTGCGGCCGAGCGCGTCCTTGGTCTTGAGGTCGATCTTGGGGCCGTAGAACGCGGCCTCGCCCGGGATTTCGGTGAGCTTGAGACCGGAGGCCTTCGCGACCCGGCGCAGCGCATCCGTCGCCTGCTCCCAGTGCTCGTCCGAGCCGATCCACTTGGTCTTCTCGTCGTCCTTCATCGAGAGCTCGAGCTCGAACTCGGTGAGACCGAAGTCCTGCAGCAGCGAGATGACGAACTCGAGCACTTTGCCGGCCTCATGCTCGAGCTGGTCGGGGGCGACGAAGAGGTGCGAGTCGTCCTGCGTGAAGCCGCGCACCCGGGTGAGGCCGTGCAGCGCCCCGGAGAGCTCGTTGCGGTAGACGGTGCCGTTCTCCCAGAGCCTCATCGGCAGGTCGCGATAGGAGCGCGGCCGCTCGCGGTAGATGAGGATGTGCATCGGGCAGTTCATCGGCTTGAGGTAGTAGTCGACGCCCTGCTTGGTGATGTTGCCCTCGGCATCGCGCTCCTCGTCCTGGCGGATCGGCGGCCACATGCCGTCCGCGTAGGTGACGAGGTGGTTCGACGTGATGAACAGGTCGGCCTTGGTGATGTGCGGCGTGTAGACGTAGCTGTAGCCGTTCGCGAGGTGCTTGCGGCGGGCGTGCTGCTCCATCTCGCCGCGGACGATGCCGCCCTTCGGATGCCACACCGAGAGGCCGGAGCCGATCTCGTCGGGGAACGAGAACAGGTCGAGGTCCTTGCCGAGCTTGCGATGATCGCGGCGGGCGGCCTCGGCGAGGCGCTCCTGGTAGGCGCGCAGCTCGTCCTTGCTCGGCCAGGCGGTGCCGTAGATGCGCTGGAGCTGCGGGTTCTTCTCGCTGCCGCGCCAGTACGCGCCCGCGACGCGCGTCAGGGCGAAACCGTTGCCGATGAGCTTGGTGGTCGGCAGATGTGGGCCGCGGCAGAGGTCCTTCCACACCGTCTCGCCCGTCTTCGGGTCGACGTTGTCGTAGATGCTGAGCTCGCCCGCGCCGACCTCGACGCTCTCGTTCTCCGCGCCGCCGGCGTGGCCCTTGATGCCGATGAGCTCGAGCTTGAACGGCTCGTCCGCCATCTCGGCGCGGGCCTCGTCGTCGGTGACCACGCGGCGCACGAAGCGCTGACCGCGGTTGACGATCTCGAGCATCTTCTTCTCGACGGTCTTGAGGTCCTCGGAGGTCAGCGGATTCGCGAGCTGGAAGTCGTAGTAGAAGCCGTCGACGATGGGCGGGCCGATTCCGAGCTTCGCCTCCGGGTTGATCGACTGCACCGCCTGGGCGGCGACGTGGGCCGCGGAATGGCGCAGGATGCTGAGGCCGTCGGGCGAATCGATGTCGATGGCCTCGACGGAATCCGTGGTTGCAACCTCGCTCGAAAGGTCCTTCAACTCGCCGTTGACGCGGATGGCGACGACGCGGGGGTCGGAGAAGAGATCGGAGCCGGTGGTCACCGAACCAGCCTACCGAGCGGTGCCGAAGACGCTGGTCGTCGTCGCCGTCACGGCCCCGTCGAAGAAGGGCGGCTATCGCGGCTCGGTCACGGTGACGGCGGGCAACGCTCAGACCGCCGTCGCAGTGACGGGCACGTCAGCGTGACACGGCGCTGGCAGACTGTGCGCGTGACCCCGCCTCTCACCGTGCTCTTCATGCCCGAGTCCGCATACGGCCCGACCAACCAGTGCATCGGGCTCGGAAAGGTGCTGCTCGACCGCGGCCACACCGTCGTGTTCGCCGCGGAGCGCTCCTGGGAGGGCAAGCTCGCGCCGTTCGGGTTCGTCGAGGACCTCGTCGACCTCGCGCCGCCCGCCACGGGCGTCGACGGCGCCGAGCCCGAGGCGGCCGGCCAGTACTGGATCGACTTCGTCAGGCAGACGGCGCCCGAGTTCCGCAAGGCGACGATCGAGCAGCTCGCGACCGTCGTCGAGCCGACCTACCGGGCGCTCGTCGACGGGGCGAAGTATTGCGAGCCGCAGCTGCGCGACATCATCGCCCGCCACCGGCCCGGTGTCATCGTCGAGGACAACGTCGTCTCGTTCCCTGCGCTGATGACCAGCGGTGCTGCGTACGTGCGCATCGTCTCGTGCAATCCGCTCGAGGTGAGGGGTACCGACGTAGCGCCGCCGTTTTCGGGATACCCCGAGGACGACCGATCGGAATGGGACGCCTTCCTCACCGCCTTCGACATCACCCACGGCGAGCTCTGGTCGGACTTCGACGCCTGGTGCCGGGAGCAGGGCGCGCCGCCGCTGGGCCCGCGCGACTTCATCCATGTCTCCCCCGTCGCGAACCTCTACGTGTTCCCCGAGGAGCTCGACTACATCGACCGCCGCCCGCTGGACGAGACCTGGCACCGGATCGACTCGAGCGTGCGCGAGACGGATGCCGGGTATGCGCTGCCGGAGGACTTCGCCCATCGGCCGGCGGGCAGCGCTCTGATCTACCTCTCGCTCGGCTCGCTCGGCGGAGCGGACGTCGGGCTGCTCCAGCGGCTCGTCGACCTGCTGGCCGAGACGCCGCACCGGGTGATCGTGAGCATGGGGCCGCGCGCCGATGAGATCCGGCTGGGGCCGAACATGGTGGGCAGTGCGATCGTGCCGCAGACGACGATCATTCCCCAGGTCGACCTCGTCATCACCCACGGCGGCAACAACACCACGACCGAGGCCATGCACTTCGGCAAGCCGATGATCGTGCTCCCCCTCTTCTGGGACCAGCATGACAATGCGCAGCGCGTCGCCGAGAAGGGCTTCGGCGTCCGCCTCAACACCTACGGATTCGACGACGCCGAACTCTTCGACGCGCTGGAGCGGCTGCTCGGCGACGGTGAGCTGCGGACCCGGCTCGACGGCATCGGCACCGCCATCCGCGAGCGCGACGGGCTGCACCGTGCCGCCGACATCATCGAGCGGGTCGGGCTCGAGCACGCGGGTGATGCCTGTACACGCTGATGTTCGGCCGGCGGCGCGGCGACTGCCGAGCAGACCTCAACGTGACCCAGCCTCTGGTGCTCACCCTTGGCGGCTCGGGCACCCAGCAAATCGGCACGGCGGTCACGACATTCCGCGCAGACGAGCGTGCGTGAGGGCCCACGGGAGTCGCACGCTCCCCTTGACGCTGCGTTTCGACAGCACATTCGAGCGGCCTTTGGGCGGCGACGAGGCGCTGCACTAGATTCGAACGAAGCGATCCTGGAGGTGCAGCCATGGCGGACCAGCCGGATAAGGGACTCATCGTCGTCGGCGTCGACGGCTCGGACGCGAGCGTCGCGGCACTCGAATGGGCCGTGCAGGACGCCCGGCGTCGCGAAGCTCGCATCCTTGTCGTGACGGGTTTCGACATCCCTTGGACGATCACGGTCGTCCCCACGTACACCGAGAGCGACTACGGGCGCGACGCCCAAGAGATGCTGGACCGCACGCTGAAGCAGTTCCGCGCGGATCACGTCGAGCACGATGACGTGGAAATCGAGACCCGGCTTGTGCAAAGGAAACCGGCTTTGGCCCTCACTGAGGCCGCCCGCGACGCCGACCTCCTCGTCGTGGGCAGCCACGGATACGGCGCGCTCCCCGGCATGCACCTTGGGTCCGTTGCGACCTATTGCGTGCACCACGCCCCTTGCCCGGTTCTGGTGCATAGAACGCGCGAGTCTTGACAGCTGTTCGGCCACAGCCCGCAAAGCCTCCCGGCAAGGCGCGCCTCGCCGGGCTGTGGGGTGCGATGGTCGGCGCCGGCGTCGGCTTCGGCCTCGGGGCGCTCGGCTACACACTGATCGTTCCGGTCCTAGAGGCGAGTTCCGGCGTGGTCCGGGAGTTGCAGGGGTTCGCGTGGAACGTCGTGCCCGGGTCGAGCGTCTTAGGCGCGATCATCGGGCTGCTACTGGGCCGCGCCTGGCGACGCAGAGTGCTGCGCCGCGCAGCACGGCCAATGTCGAGCGTCTAGCTTTGCGGATTGGTCGATCTATCGGCAATCTGGCTGCTGCTACAGCACATAGACAGCACGACGGGCGACGCGGCTTAACATAACTGGCCGCTGGCTAGGTATCTCTATGGTGGGCGATACTGGGATCGAACCAGTGACCTCTTCCGTGTCAGGGAAGCGCGCTACCGCTGCGCCAATCGCCCGTGCGTGTTCAGTTTTCGACTTCGAGTCCGAGGACCCCGCCGGATCTGCGGGCTCTCGAGGTGGCGACGGGATTCGAACCCGTGTATACGGCTTTGCAGGCCGCTGCCTCGCCTCTCGGCCACGCCACCAGGCCCGCATGATCAGTCGTACTGCTCACACTCGAGCGGATGACGAGACTCGAACTCGCGACCCTCACCTTGGCAAGGTGATGCGCTACCAACTGCGCTACATCCGCACTGCTCCGTTTACCGGGGCGTCACCAACCCTAACCGAAAGCGCAGGCACCGTCCAAATCATCCCGGGCCTGTCGGATTCGGTATGATCGACGGGCACCGCGCGGGCGATTGGCGCAGTTGGTAGCGCGCTTCCTTCACACGGAAGAGGTCGTCGGTTCGAGTCCGGCATCGCCCACGATCCCGCAAGAATCGCGAGTCTCTCCGCGGCGCAACAGAGCAGGGCCCCGGCTTCCGCCGGGGCCCTGCTCTGCCTGAGGGGACTAGATGGTGGGGTCGAGCGCGTACGACTCCTCGCCGTGAACGGTGACGTCGACGCCGGCCGACTCCTCTTCGCTCTTGATGCGGAAGCCCATCGTCTTCTCGATGATCCAGCCGATGATGAAGGCCATCCCGAACGAGTAGATCGCGACACCGAAGGCACCGATCGCCTGAGCGGCGAGCTGGTACCACGAGCCGGAGTCGATGAGGCCGATGCCGGTTCCGAAGAAGCCGATGTAGAGGGTACCGACCATGCCGCCGACCAAGTGCACGCCCACGACGTCGAGCGAGTCGTCGAAGCCGAGCTTGTACTTGAGGTCGATGGCGAGGGCGCAGATCGCGCCGGTGATGAGGCCGAGCACGATGCCCCAGCCCGGGCTGAGGATGTTGCAGGCCGGGGTGATCGCGACGAGGCCCGAGACGGCGCCGGAGGCGGCGCCGATCGAGGTCGGCTTGCCGTCCTTGATCTTCTCGGTGATGAGCCAGCCGAGGGTGGCTGCGGCGGGAGCGGCGAGGGTGTTGATCCACGCAAGACCCGCGACGCCGTCGACGGCGGCTTCCGAGCCGGCGTTGAAGCCGAACCAGCCGAACCACAGCAGCGAGGCGCCGAGCATGGTCAGCGGCACGTTGTGAGGCTTGGCCATGCCCTTCGCGAAGCCGATGCGCTTGCCGAGGACGAGGGCGAGCGCGAGACCCGCGGCACCGGCGTTGATGTGGACCGCGGTTCCACCCGCGAAGTCGTTCACCCCCAGGCCCCAGACCGACCAGCCGCCGTCTGCGTAGCCATGGTTGCCCCAGTCCCACCCGAGGGTGTTGGTCGGGTTGCCGGTGGTGAAGTTGAACACCCAGCTCGCGACCGGGAAGTACACGAGCGTCGCCCAGACCCCGGCGAACACCATCCACGCGCCGAACTTGGCGCGGTCGGCGATGGCGCCCGAGATGAGCGCGACCGTGATGATCGCGAAGGTCGCCTGGAAGCCGACGAATGCGAGCCCCTTGGCGCTGCCGATCTCGTTGACCAGGAAGTTGTCGCCGAACGGGTTGAGCAGCACGTGCGGCCACCACCAGTCGGTGATGTTTCCCGCCGAGTCGCTCTCACCGAACGACATCGAGTAGCCGTAGATGACCCAGAGGACGGCGACGAGGGCGATCGCGCCGAAGCTCATCATCATCATGTTGACGACGGATTTCGCGCGAACCATGCCGCCGTAGAAGAACGCCACGCCGGGCGTCATGAGGAGAACGAGCGCAGCAGCCACCAGCAGCCACAACGCATTGATATTCGTTGTTGCGGTTGCGAAGTCTGAAGCCTCGTCAGCGAGTACCGAGATCACGTCTGGTTACCTCTCTCTTGGGTTGGGGGTGCACCGGAGAGTCGACGGCAGGCAGGCAGCCGCGAACCGGGGGGTACCTGCGCAAGTTTGTCGGCGGAGTGTTTCGCCAAGCAGGTTCGGCCGTTTCGGCCCGGTTACACGGAAACTTCGAATGTAAACGTTAGGTTTCGCGTCGCTGCCGATTGCGTGGCAATCCCCCGCCAGAACGCCGAGGGGATTCTGCCCTCGGGAACGTGCGTCAGGCGGGCAGCGTCGCTGCCGTCATGGCGATCATGCGCGAGACGCAGCGCAGATACTTCTTCCGATACCCGCCGCCGAGCATCTCGTCGTCGAAGGCCTCGTTCAGCGGCGTCCCCTGAGCGAGGACAGGCAGCTCGGCGTCGTACGCGCGGTCGATGAACGCGACGAGGCGCAGCGCCTGCATCTGGTCGTGGAGCTGCGTCACGCCCGTGAGGGCGATGGCATCGACGCCGTCGATGAGCTTGATGTAGCGCGAGGGGTGCACCGTCGCCAGATGGTCGATGAGACCCGCGAAGGTGTCGAGCGTGACGGTCCTGCCGGCCTCCCGCAAGTCCGCGACGGTCTGGTGCAGGGTGTCCGGGAGGTACGCGACGGCCTGGCCGTCGATGCCGCGGCGGCGGTAGTCCAGGCCGTCGATGCGCAGGGTCTCGAAGTTGTCCGCCATGGCATGGATCTCGCGCAAGAAGTCGCTCGCGGCGAACCGCCCCTCCCCCAGCGCGTTCGGCGGGGTGTTGGACGTCGCCGCGACACGGGTGCCCGAGGCCACGAGCTCGCCGAGCAGGCGGGTCATCATCATCGTGTCGCCGGGGTCATCGAGCTCGAACTCGTCGATGCAGATGAGCGCGGAGCCGGTGAGCTGCGTGACGGTCTGCGCGTAGCCGAGCGCGCCGATGAGGGCGGTGTACTCGATGAAGGTGCCGAAGTACTTGGGGCCTTCGCTCGCATGCCAGAGCGCGGCGAGCAGGTGGGTCTTGCCTACTCCGAATCCGCCGTCGAGGTAGACGCCCGGCTTCCTGGCGGGCGCGGCGGGCTTCCGGCGACCGAACCGGCCGCCGCCCTTCTTCGGCCCGGAATCCGCCGACTGAATGAAGGCACGGAGCGCCTCGACGGCAGCCGCCTGCGACGGGTAGTCGTCATCGGGACGGTAGTTGTCGAAGGATGCGTTCGCGAACTGCGGCGGCGGCGCGAGGCTCGCCACGATCTCAGCGCCGGTGATGGAGGGCTGGCGCGCGACGAGGCTCGTCAGGGCGTCAGCGGTCATGGGTCACCAGGGTGGAATTTAAGGAGGCGCTGTGTCGAAGTCTTACCGCCGACAGGTGCAGGGGGCGCGGGACACGCCTAGCGTGGTATCCGGCCACATCAGCCTAATGGAGGAGCCAGAGATGTCTGTCGGTACCGATCCGTCGCCCAAGTTCGCCGAGTACGCCCACCCCGAGCGCCTGGTGAGCACGGAGTGGCTCGCTGCGCACCTGGGCGAACCGGGGCTCGTGGTGGTGGAGTCCGACGAGGACCCGCTGGTGTACGACACCGGCCACATCCCCGGCGCGGTGAAGATCGACTGGCACACCGATCTGCTCGATCCGGTCGTGCGCCAATACCTCGACGGATCCGGCTTCGCGAAGCTGTTCGGCGGCAACGGCATCGCCCGCGACACGACCGTCGTCGTCTACGGCGACCGGAACAACTGGTGGGCGGCCTATGCCGCGTGGGTGTTCACGCTCTTCGGCCACGCCGATGTCCGACTGCTCGATGGCGGCCGCAACAAGTGGATCGCCGAGGGCCGCGAGCTCTCGAGCGAGACGCCGACCCCTGTCGCCGTCGACTACCCGGTCGTCTCGCGCGACGACTCGACCTACCGCATCTTCAAGGATGCGGTGCTGGCGCACATCGGTCACGGGCCGCTCGTCGACATCCGCTCGGTCCCGGAGTACACCGGCGACCGGATCGCCATCCCCGACTATCCGGAGGAGGGCGTGCTGCGCGGCGGTCACATCCCCACCGCGCGGAACGTGCCGTGGGCGACCGCGGTCGCCGAGGACGCCACCTACAAGCCCCGCGCCGAGCTCGAGGCGATCTACCAGGCGGGCGGCCTCGGCATCGCCTCGGGTGACGCGGTCGTCACCTACTGCCGCATCGGCGAGCGCTCCAGCCACACCTGGTTCGCGCTGCACTTCCTGCTCGGCATCGAGAATGTCCGCAACTACGACGGCTCATGGACCGAGTGGGGCAACGCGGTCGGCATGCCCATCGTCAAGGGCGCGGAGCCGGGTCTCGCCGCGTAGCCGCGCCGTCGAGGCGGCCGCCGGGGCCTCGGCCGGGCGGCCGCTTCGTGCATCCGAGGTGAAAGAATTGCAGGATGGCTCTTCCCGAGGCGCTGCAGCAGACCAAGGACGATTTCCTTGCCCTCACCCAGCCGGAGCGGCTGCAGCTGCTGCTGGAGTTCTCCAACGAACTCCCCGGCCTGCCGGAAGAGTTCCGCGATCACCCGGACCTCTTCGAGCGGGTCACGGAGTGCCAGTCGCCCGTGTTCATCCACGTCGACGTGGCCGACGACGAGCCGGGCACGGTAGCGGTCTACGCCACCGCCCCAGCCGAGGCCCCGACGACGCGCGGTTTCGCGTCGATTCTCGTGCAGGGCCTGTCGGGGCTGTCGGCCGACGACGTGCTGGCGGTTCCCGAGGACTTCCCGTCTGAGCTCGGCCTCGAGGCCGCGGTGTCGCCGCTGCGCATCCGCGGGATGACCGGAATGCTGGGGCGCATCAAGCGTCAGGTCGCGCTGCGGCGGGGCGTGTAGGGAGTTCGTCGAGCCAGGAGCCGATGACGGCCGTCCAGCGCTCGGGGTCGTAGTTCCAGAGCTTGGTGTGGCGCGCGGTGTCGAAGCGGGCGAACTCGATGATGTCGGGGCGCTTGGCCGCGAGGGCGCGCGGTGCGAACGGCGGGGCGACCCCGTCGTCGTCGCTGTGGAGCATGAGCATCGGCTTGGTGAGTTCGTTCGCGCGTTCCACCCAGTTCATCTCCGGAAGCCCGATGGGGGCGCGGTGGCCGAGGAGACGGCTCGCGGCGGGTGCGTCGAGCATGCGGAGGGCGCCCTCGGCCGTGGGGCGGGGCACACCGACCTCGTTGGCCTGGAAGCGCAGCACATCCGCCCAGTCGACGACGCTCGACTCGAGGATGATGCCGTCGATGCGGTCCTTCAGTTCGGTGCGCGCGGCGGCCTGCAGCACGATCGCGCCGCCCATCGACCACCCCATGAGGACCACATGGGATGCGCCGTTGTCGACGGCGTACCGCAGTGCGGCGTCGACGTCGCGCCATTCCGTCGAGCCGAGCCCATAGCGGCCGTCGTCGCTGCGTGGGCCGTCGCCGTCGTTGCGGTAGGACACGACGAGCGACGTGTAGCCGCGCTCCTGGAAGATCGGCACCGCCCGCAATGCCTCCTGACGCCGCGAGCCGCGACCGTGCACGTGGATCGCCCACAGGTTGCGGCGCGGGGTGCGCTGGGCCTTCGTGCGCGGCGGGTCGAAGCGCCACGCGGGAGCCGCGCCGAAATCCGTCTCGAGCAGCACGGTCTCGTGGGGAAGGCCGAGCTCGTGCGGGTCGAGATACCACCAGCCGGCGAAGCGGCCGCGCTTCGCGTCGACGAGGTCGCCGAAGCTCACTTCGACCACCTCGCGGGTGACCGACTCGTTGTCGCGGGCGACGATCCTGCCGAGGCGGGCGTGCCCGGAATCCCCGTCGAACCAGAAGCTGTACCGGCCGGGAACGACGGTGTCGAGCGTGGCGCTCAGCGTGACGAGCCGAGAATCGGGCGCGACCTGGAGGATGCGGATGGGCTCATCGGGCTTGCGCGGCGGGGTGACGATGGTGCGCGCGACGACGACGGCCGATGCGGCGAGTGCCGCAGCGGCGGCAGCGCCGACCCCGAGCAGCATGCCGACGGGTACGACGACGTACCGCAACCGTCTGCGTGGCATGAGGCCTCCCGGCGTGGCGTGCCCGTTCTCTCATGTGCGACTTTAGTGTTCTGTTCGTGCCGACCATACCCGAGGGCCAGGGGCTGCCCGCCGAGTTCGCCCGCGCGCTCGACTCCGTGAAGCGCATCGCGATGCGCGACGAGCTCCGCGTGACGTCGATCCCGGCGCCGGGTCGGTTGGCGCCGTTCTCCTTCGCGCTCGCCGCGGATGTCTCGCCGAGCGACCACGGCGAGGACTCCGACCTGGGCACAGGGCGCTTCGTCATGCTCTACGACAGCGACGAACCCGAGGAGTGGGGCGGCCGGTTCCGTATCGTGTGCTTCGCCCAGGCGCCGCTCGAAACCGAGATCGGCGTCGACCCCTTTCTCGCAGAGGTCGCCTGGTCGTGGCTCATCGACGCCCTTGAGGTCAGGGGCGCGAGCTACCATGCGGCATCCGGCACGGCCACGAAGATCATCTCGACGGGCTTCGGCGAGCTCGCCGCGCAGGGCGACGGTGCCCAGATCGAGCTGCGCGCATCATGGACCCCCGCCGGCGTCGACCTCGGCGCGCACGTCGAGGCATGGGGCGACCTGCTGTGCATGCTGGCCGGGATACCCCCGACCGCCGCGGGCGTGAGTGCGCTCGCTCTCAGAAGACAGCGCCGTGCCTGAGGGGGCGTACCACGTCATCGACACGCGAGACGAGTACCGTGCAGCGGTCGAGACGTTGAGGAACGGCACCGGCCCCGTCGCCGTCGACGCCGAGCGCGCGAGCGGATTCCGCTACTCGCAGCGCGCCTACCTCATCCAGATGTTCCGGCGCGGCGCCGGCGTGTTCCTCTTCGATCCGCCCGCGATCGGCGACTTCAGCGCGCTGCAGGAGGCGCTCGGCGGCGAGGAGTGGGTGCTGCACGCGGCGAGCCAGGATCTCGCCTGCCTGCGCGAGGTCGGACTGGACCCCATCCGGATCTTCGACACCGAGCTCGGCGCACGCCTGCTGGGACGTCCTAAGGTCGGTCTCGGCGCCCTCGTCGAGGAGCTGCTCGGCATCCACCTCGCGAAGGAGCACTCGGCGGCGGACTGGTCGACCAGACCGCTGCCGCAGGGGTGGCTCGAGTACGCCGCTCTCGACGTCGAGCTCCTCGTCGACCTGCGCGATGAGGTCGCCGCCCTGCTCGACGAGCAGGGCAAGACCGCGATCGCCGGGCAGGAGTTCGAGGCCGAACTCGCCAAGGAGGCGAAACCCGCGAAGGCCGAGCCGTGGCGGCGCCTGAGCGGCATCCACTCCATCAAGGGCGCGCGCGGCCTCGCGATCGCCCGCGAGCTCTGGTTGGCCCGCGATGCGCTCGCCCAGGAGCGTGATGTCTCCCCCGGACGCCTGGTACCGGATCTGTCGCTGACGGCCGCCGTGAAAGCCGCCCCGGCGAGCAAGTCCGAGCTCGCCGCGCTCAAGGAGTTCAACGGCCGCGCGAGCCGCACCGAGCTCGACCGCTGGTGGGCTGCGATCGACCGCGGCCGCACGACGACCGATCTGCCGGCCGTGCGCCCGCCCGCTGCGGACTCGATGCCCCCGGTGCGAGCATGGGCGGACCGGAACCCCGCGGCGGATGCCCGCTACAGGCACGCCCGCGGGCGTCTCACGGCGCACGCCGAGGGGCGTGCGATCCCGGTCGAGAACCTGCTCACGCCCGAACTGCTAAGGAGGGTGAGCTGGGAGCCGCCTGCCGATATCAGCGCGGAATCCGTCGGCCGGATGCTGGAGGCGCTGGGCGCGCGGGCCTGGCAGGTCGACGAGACGGCACCGATAATCGCAGCAGGCTTTGCGGAGGCCGGGCATAGCACGGCGGAGCCGGTTGCGGGTGATTCCTAGCGTCCATCCCGCATCCGGCGATGAGAGGCGTCGACTGATCTCGCCCTGCTCCTGACCAGACGGCGGACGCACTCGCTCCGGTCAGAGAGACTGCGACGCCTCTTCGTGGGCGAGCTCGGGCCGCGCGGCCGGCAGTCTGGTGCCCAGCACCTGCGCGGTCACGTCACGGGCGATGCGCTGGGGGGTCAGCCCGGCTTCCTCGAGGATCTCCGACCGGGTGCCGTGCGGAATGAAGGCATCCGGAAGGCCCAGCTCGTCGACGCCGGTGTCGACGCCGGCCGCGCGAAGATCCTGGCGGAGCCTCGTCGCCACGCCCCCGACCCGGATGCCGTCTTCGAGCATGATGACGAGACGGTGCTCGCCGGCGAGATCAATGACGCTGCGCGGGATGGGAACGACCCAGCGGGGGTCCACGACGGTCGCGCCGATGCCCTGCGCCTTGAGCAGCTCGGCGACGCGGATGGCCGTCTCGGCGAAGGGCCCGACGGCGACGATGAGGACGTCGGGGCGTTCCGCCTCCCAGAGCACGTCGACGCCGTCCCCAAGCCGGCGAACGGCGCGGATGTCCTCGGCCGGTGCGCCCTTGGGGAAGCGCACGACGGTGGGGCCGTCCTCGATGGCGACCGCCTCGGCAAGCTCCTCGCGCAGGCGCACTGCGTCGCGAGGCGCCGCAAGGCGGATGCCGGGCACGATCTGCAGCAGCGCGAGGTCCCAGATGCCGTGATGCGACGGGCCGTCCGGACCGGTGACGCCGGCATTCGGCAGCACGAAGGTGACGCCGGCGTGGTGCAGGGCGACATCCATGAGCACCTGGTCGAACGCCCGGTTCATGAATGTCGCGTAGAGCGCTACGACGGGGTGGAGGCCGCCGTAGGCAAGCCCCGCCGCGCTCGTCACGGCGTGCTGCTCGGCGATGCCGACGTCGTGCACCCGGTCGGGGAAGGCTTCCGCGAACTTGTGGAGGCCGACCGGGCGCATCATCGCGGCGGTGATTCCCACGAGCCGGGGATTGTGCTTCGCCAGTTCGAGGATCTCGTCGGCGAACACCGCCGGCCACGAGGGCGCGCCCGTTCTCGCCTCGACGGGCTCGCCCGTCTTAGGGTCGATCTGGCCGACCGCGTGGAACTGGTCGATCTCGTCGTTGCGGGCGGGCGCGTAGCCGCGCCCCTTTTCGGTGATGACGTGCACGATGACGGGGGCGCCATAGCCCTTCGCCTGGGCGAACGCCTCTTCGAGCGCGCGGATGTCGTGGCCGAAGACCGGGCCGATGTATTTGATGTCCAGGTTCGAATAGAGATGGTCGTTGTTCGTCACCCGGGCGAGGAAACCGTGCAGGCCGCCACGGACGCCGCGGTAGATCGCCCGGCCCACGGGTCCGAAAGCGTCGGCGACCCTGCGGCTGGTGCGGTAGGCGGCGCGGTAGGCGCGTGAGGTGCGCGTCTGGCTGAGGTAGCGGGCAATCCCGCCGATGGTCGGGGCGTAGGAGCGGCCGTTGTCGTTGACGACGATGACGAGGTTGCGATCGTTGTCGTCGGTGATGTTGTTGAGCGCCTCCCACGTCATCCCGCCGGTGAGCGCACCGTCGCCGACGACCGCGACCACGTGCCGGTCGTCCTGGCCGGTCACGGCGAAGGCGCGCGAGATGCCGTCGGCCCACGACAGCGAGCTCGAGGCGTGTGAGGACTCGACGATGTCGTGCTCGGACTCGGAGCGCTGGGGATAGCCGGCGAGGCCGCCGCGCTGGCGCAGCGTCGAGAAGTCCTGCCTCCCGGTGAGGAGCTTGTGCACATACGCCTGGTGGCCGGTGTCGAAGACGATCGGGTCATGCGGCGAGCGGAACACCCGGTGCAGCGCGATGGTGAGCTCGACGACGCCGAGGTTCGGGCCGAGGTGGCCGCCCGTCTTCGACACGTTGGCGATGAGGAATTCGCGGATCTCGGCGGCGAGCTCGGTGAGCTGCACCGGGGTCAGCGAGTCGAGGTCGCGGGGACCCTTGATCGATTCGAGCAGACCCATGGTGTTAAAAGCCTAAGCGGACGGGCCGAAACCCGCCCGCTTCGTCAGGCATCTCTACACGAGGCTCCGCAGCACATACTGCAGAATGCCGCCGTTGCGGTAGTAGTCGGCCTCGCCGGGCGTGTCGATGCGGACGACCGCATCGAACTCGACGGGCGCCTTACCGGGGGCGGACTGGGCGCTCGGGTCGGCGGTGACGTGCACGGTCTTCGGGGTCGCGCCCTCGTTGAGCGCAGTGAGGCCCGAGATCGTCACGATCTCGGTGCCGTCGAGCCCGAGGCTGTCAGCCGATTCGCCGGCAGGGAACTGCAGCGGGACGACGCCCATGCCGATGAGGTTGGAGCGGTGGATGCGCTCGAAGCTCTCAGTGATGACCGCCTTGACCCCGAGCAGGTTCGTGCCCTTGGCCGCCCAGTCGCGCGACGAGCCCGAGCCGTACTCCTTACCGCCGAGGATCACCAGCGGCACTCCGGCAGCCTGATAGTTGACCGAGGCGTCGTAGATAAAGGCCTGCGGTCCGTCGGTCTGGGTGAAGTCGCGGGTGTAACCGCCCTCGACGCCGTCGAGGAGCTGGTTCCTGAGGCGGATGTTGGCGAAGGTGCCGCGGATCATGACCTCGTGGTTGCCGCGGCGCGACCCATAGGAGTTGAAGTCCTTAGGCTCGACGCCGTGCTCGATGAGGTACTTGCCGGCGGGGCTGTTCGCCTTGATGGAGCCTGCCGGGCTGATGTGGTCGGTCGTCACCGAGTCGCCGAGCTTGGCGAGCACGCGCGCGCCGACGATGTCGGCGACGGGGCTCGTCTCGAGCGTCATGCCGTCGAAGTACGGCGGCTTGCGGACGTAGGTCGACTCTGCCGGCCATTCGAAGACCGAGCCGGTCGGGGTCGGAAGGCTCCGCCAGCGCTCGTCGCCCTCGAACACGCTGCCGTACTCGTGGAGGAACATGCCGGTGTCGATCGACTCGTCGATGGTCTTCTGCACTTCCGCGGCATCCGGCCAGATGTCCTTGAGGAAGACATCGTTGCCGCCGGAATCCTGGCCCAGCGGATCGCTCTCGAAGTCGAAGTCCATCGAGCCGGCGAGGGAGTAGGCGATGACAAGAGGCGGGCTCGCGAGGTAGTTCATCTTCACGTCGGGGTTGATGCGGCCCTCGAAGTTGCGGTTGCCGGAGAGCACCGCGGTGACGGCGAGATCGTTCTGGTTGACAGCGGCCGAGACCTCGTCGATGAGCGGACCGGAGTTGCCGATGCAGGTCGTGCAGCCGTAGCCGACGGTGTAGAAGCCGAGTGCCTCGAGGTCGCCGGTGAGACCGGCCTTCTCGTAGTAGTCGGTGACGACCTTCGAGCCCGGGGCGAGCGTGGTCTTGACCCACGGCTTGGCCTTGAGGCCCTTCCGCACCGCGTTGCGGGCGAGGAGGCCGGCAGCGAGCATGACCGATGGGTTCGACGTGTTGGTGCACGAGGTGATCGCTGCAATCGCCACCGCGCCGTTGTCGAGCTCGAAGCTCGTTCCGTCGGCGAGGATGACCGGAGTCTTCTTCGAGGCCTTGTCGGAGTAGGACGGCAGCACCTGCTCGAAGGCAGACTTCGCGTCGGAGAGCACGATACGGTCCTGCGGGCGCTTCGGGCCGGCGATCGAGGGCACGACCGTCGACAGGTCGAGCTCGAGGTACTCGCTGTAGACCGGCTCGTGCGAGGCGTCGTGCCAAAGGTGCTGAGCCTTCGAATAGGCCTCGACGAGCGCGATCTGCTCCTCGCTGCGCCCGGTGAGGCGCAGGTAATCGAGGGTGACGTCGTCGATCGGGAAGATCGCGGCGGTGGAGCCGAACTCGGGGCTCATGTTGCCGATGGTCGCGCGGTTGGCGAGCGGCACGGAGGCGACGCCGTCGCCGTAGAACTCGACGAACTTGCCCACGACGCCGTGCTTGCGCAGCAGGTCGGTGACGGTGAGGACGACATCCGTCGCCGTCACACCGGTCGGGATCGAGCCGGTGAGCTTGAATCCGACGACCTTGGGTATGAGCATCGAGACCGACTGGCCGAGCAGTGCGGCTTCCGCCTCGATGCCGCCGACGCCCCAGCCGAGCACACCGAGGCCGTTGACCATCGTGGTGTGGGAGTCGGTGCCGACGAGCGTGTCGGGGTAGGCCTGGAGGACGCCGTCGACGACGCGCGTGAAGGTGACGCGGGCCAGGTACTCGATGTTGACCTGGTGCACGATGCCGGTGCCGGGGGGCACCACCTTGAAGTCCTGGAATGCCGTCTGGCCCCAGCGGAGGAAGCGGTAGCGCTCACCGTTGCGCTCGTACTCGATCTCGACGTTGCGCTCGAAGGCGTTCGGGGTTCCGAAGAGGTCGGCGATGACCGAGTGGTCGATGACGAGTTCGGCGGGGGCGAGCGGATTGATCTTCGTGGGGTCGCCGCCCAGGTCGACGACGGCCTCGCGCATCGTGGCGAGGTCGACGATGCACGGCACGCCGGTGAAGTCCTGCATGACGACGCGCGCCGGCGTGAACTGGATCTCCGTGTCGGGCTCGGCGGTGGGGACCCACCCGCCGAGGGCCGCGATCTGATCCTTGGTGACGTTCGCGCCGTCTTCGGTGCGGAGCAGGTTCTCGAGCAGCACCTTGAGGCTGAACGGGAGCTTGTCGTAGCCGGGAACCTTCTCGATGGAGAAGATCTGGTAGTCGGTGCCGCTCACCGTGAGGGTGGTCTTCGCACCGAAGCTGTCAACCGCTGCCATCGCGCCTTCCTTCGTTGGATCTATCTTGACGTCGAGATAAGTCTAGCGGGTTGCTACCCGTCGGAATCCTCCTCCGCCGGATCCTTCCGCGGGTAGAGCGGACGTACCAGAAGCCACGTCACGAGCAGCACGGGCACGTAGAGCGGCACACCCATGACCAGATGCGCCACGGCGAGGCCGGTGAGGTCGTTCGCAAGGAACAGCGGCACCTGGACGGCGAGTCGGGCGGCGAACATCCCGATCCAGACGAGGGTCGCAAGCCGGAGGATGCGGTACTTGGCCCGCTCGGTGCGCCAGAGCGTGCCGTCCCCCATGAGGTAGCCGACCGCGAGTCCGATGATCGGCCATCGGACGAGCGTCGAGACGAGGAACACGACGCCGAACAGCGCGTCGATGCCGAGGCCGATGAGGAAGTTGTCGGTCGGGCGGTTCGAGACGATGGCGAGGATCGCGGAGGCGCCGACGCCGATCAATCCGCCTATCGCCTGCGACACGGGAGTGCGGCCCGCGATACGCAGGACGGTGAACACGAGCGCGATGAGGACGGACGCGCCCAGCGAGATCGGCACCGCCTGGGCGGTGAGCGGGGTCGCGAGCAGGATCGTGTACGCGACGATGAACACCAGACCGGGCAGCACCGCCTCGCAGAGCCCGCGCACGCCCCCCATCGCCATGAGCACGGCGCGCCCGTCGAGGTGGTCCTGATCAGCTAGCGCCCGGTAGCCGCCGAGCTTGTCGCTCATGCGTCCGCTGTCGTCGCTGGCATCTTCAACGGGATGAGATCGCGCGGCGGCATCGGCACCGTGCCGCGAACGACGACGATGCTGCGGAACAGCTCTTCAATGGCGGCGGAGGCCTCGGGCTGCGCGGCTGCGTCGCCGGCGATGACCCCGCGCAGGAACCAGCGTGGCCCATCGACGCCGACGAAGCGGGCCAGGCGGGTCTGGCCCGCGGTGCCGGCGACGGGGATGTCGGCGAGCAGCTCAGGGCCGAGGGCGCCCTCGCGCTCGTGCACGCGACCGCCCTGCGCGACGACCTGCTGAGCGATCTGCTGGCGGATCTCATGCCAAAGTCCCGAACCGCGCGGAGCGGCGAACGGCTGGACCTGCAGGGTGGAGCCGGAGTAATCGAGGCCGACGGCGACGACGCGCTGCGTCTCCTCCTCGACCTCGAGTCGGAGGTGGAGACCCTCGCGCGGCAGCACCCTCACCCCGCCGAGGTCGATATAGGGGCGGACCGGATTCGCCTCGCTCTCATCGAGCGGGCCCTCGATCTCGCGATCCGCCGGCGCCGACTTCTCGTACTCGTCCGGACCGGGCTGCTGCTCGTCGCTCACGCGGCCCCTCCGCGAGTGAGGTCGGAATATCCGGTCGAACCGAAGCCGCCGGTGCCGCGCGCGCTGTCGGAGAGCTCGTCGACGCCGACGAAGGTGGCGTGCGCGACAGGCACCAGGATGAGCTGCGCGATGCGGTCGCCGACCTGGACCGGGTACGGCTGGTCGAGGTCGGTGTTGAGGAGGGTCACCCGCAACTCGCCGCGGTAGCCCGCGTCGATGGTGCCAGGGGCGTTCACGATGGTGATGCCGTGCTTCGCGGCGAGACCGCTGCGGGGCACGACGAACCCGGCGAAGCCGTCGGGGATCGCGACGCTGACGCCAGTGCCCACGGTCGCCCGCCGCCCCGGCGCGATGGTCACCGCGTCGGCGGAGCGGAGGTCGGCCCCCGCGTCGCCGGGGTGCGCGTACTCGGGAAGGGTCTCGGCGACCGCTTCGACGTCGACGGATTGGGTCACGGTGACGAGGCTAACCGAAGATGGAGACATGGTCCTCTTCCGCGAACGCGTGTACGCCGCCCCTTGGATGTTCCTTGTGACGGTGCTCCTCGTGCCCGCAGCGATCGCGGTGTTCGCGCCGATCCACCCGCCTTCGGGGCTGCAGTGGGGCATTGGCGTCGGCATCGGGCTCTATGCGGCGATCGTGCTCGCGCTTGCCTTCGGAGCGCCGCTGCTGGTCGTCACCGACGCGGCGTTCCACGCTGGCCGTGCGATGGTCGAACGGCAGTACGTCGGGGCGGTCGAGGTGTACGAGGGCGCGGCGGCTCGTGAGCAGCGCGGCCCCGCCCTCGACGCGCGGGCGTGGCTGCTGCTGCGCGGCAGCCTGCCCGTCGTGAAGATCTGGATCGCGGACGACTCCGACCCGGTGCCGTACTGGCTGGTGTCGACGCGGCGCCCGCACGAACTCGCTCGAACCCTGACCGGCGCCGAGGTCGCTCCGCGATGAACGCGTGCGGCTGATCAGGCCGCGCACTCCTTGCAGATCGGGCCGAGCTTGGTGTCGTGATCGAGCTGCGAACGGTGCTTGACGAGGAAGCAGCTCACGCAGGTGAACTCGTCCGCCTGAGGCGGCAGCACGACCACATCGAGGTCGAGATCCGAGAGGTCGGCCCCATCGAGTGCGAACTCGGGATTGTCTGCGTCCTCGAGGTCGACGACGCCCGACATCTTGTCAGGAACCCGCTCCTTGAGAGCCTCGATCGACTCGGAGTCGTCGTCGGACTTGCGCGGGGCGTCGTAGTCGGTCGCCATAACCATCCACTTCTCGATGAATTTCCGTTCCGACCTGCTGATCGGCGGCCACAGTCTGCATCAGAACCGGGCATATCTCAAACCGGTTCGGATGTGCCCGGCGACTCCGTGGGAAACTTGCGGCGCGCCCACGGTATTCCCAGGCGGTGCGATGCGTTCGTGGCATCCTTTCGGCATCCGGGCTGAGCTGAGAGGCAGTGTCATGGCGCAGGATCTGAAGGTCGTCGGCATCGAGGACGGCGCGCTCATCGCAAGCGACGACGACGGCGTGCGGTTCCGCATCGAGATCGACGAGTCGCTGCAGGCGAAGCTGCGCCAATACCGCCTCGAGCAGTCGACCGGTCCGCGGATCTCGCCTCGCGACGTCCAGTCGCATATCCGCGCCGGCCTGTCGGCCGAGGACGTGGCCGAACTCACCGGCGCATCGATCGAATACGTCGAACGCTTCGTCGGGCCCATCATCGCCGAGCGCGAGCACATCGTCGCCCAGGCCCTCGCGATACCGGTGCGCAGCGGTGCAGAGGTCGACCCCCTCGCCGAGGCGCTCAGCTTCGGTGCCGCCATTCGCGAGCGCCTCGCCTCACTCGGCGCGCACGGCGAGCGCTGGGCGTCGTGGAAGGAGCCCGAGAGCGGCTGGTTCATCAAACTCGAGTTCACCGCCGACGGCATCGACCACGACGCGCGCTGGGCGTTCGATGCGCGCAAGAGTTCGCTCGCGCCGGCGAACGCCGAGGCGAACACGCTCTCGCAGCACGGCGAGGCCTCCAGCGGTCTGATCCCCCGTCTGCGGGCCGTCCCGCTGCTGCCCGACGAGTCGCGGTTCGACAGCGGCGCGTTCGATCTCGATGTGGAGGTGTCCACGCCTGCCGCCATCGAGCCCGCCCCGACGCGTGCCGCGGTGCCGGTGGGCGCGATCCGGACCGAAGAGGCACCGAAGGACGTCCACGACACCGCCGACCTTCTCGAGGCGCTGCGCAAACGCCGTGGCGAGCGTCAGGACGTCGCGCTCTACGATTTCGACGCCGACTTCGGCGTCGATGGCGCACCGGAGGACGACTATGACGAGATCTCGGACGACGATGACGTCGTCGAGCCTTTTGCGCCGACTCCACTGATCTCCACGGCCGCCGGGTCGCGCAAAGGCCGGGCGTCGATGCCGAGCTGGGACGAGATCGTGTTCGGGTCGCGGAGCGAGGAAGACCCCGCCTAGAACACCCCGAAGGGCAGGAGGGGGACGCGTACCTCGTCGGGCGAGAACGATCCGTGCTGGCCGATCATCGCCAGGGATTGCGGTCTTGCCGTCCGCGAGTCGTAGTAGGCCACTCGGGCGCGTGCCGCGACGAACACGTCGCCGAGCCGCGGCTCGACGAGCGGCGACACCGGGCCGAACCATCCGGCAGCGATCGCCTCCGCCTTCGTGGCTATCCAGGCGCGCGCACCCTCGGCGGCGCGCCATCTCGCCGCCAGCGCCCCGGCTTCGTCGGCCGAGGCACCGGATCGGAGGTAGAGCTGCAGCAGCCGCGGCTCCCCGCCGATCGCGTCGACACCCGCCGTGAGCGACGGGTTCTCGTCGAAGAGCACATGCGCGTGCAACGGCACGTCGACGATGCCGTGGTCGGCGCTGACGAGCATGCCGTCGCGCGGGCCGAGCGCGGCCTCGAGCGCGCGCACGTTCGCGTCGAGCACCTCGAGCGCGGCCGCCCAGGCGTCGCTCTCCCACCCCTGCTCGTGCGCGATCTGGTCGAGTTCGGGGACGTAGAGGTAGACGAGGGCCCCGCCGGGGGCGGCGAGCAGGTCGGCGGCGGCGTGGAATCGGTCGTCCACGGTCTCCGCCGTGACGTACTCCGCTCCGCGCAGGATCGCCCTGGTGAACTGCGAGCTCGCATACCGGCCCTGGCCGATGGCGTAGGAGGGCACGCCGGCGGTCGCGGCGCGCTCGAAGACGGTCGGAAGCGGCTGCCACGCCTCAGGAGCCGGATCCCCGACCCAGCCGCTGAGGTGGTTGAAGACCCGCCCCGTGCCGGGATCGCGCGACTGGTAGCCGACGAGCCCGTGCGCGCCGGGGAGGGCGCCGGTCGTGAGACTCGCGAGCGCGGACGCGGTGGTCGTGGGGAATCCGCTCTCGATGGTCGTCGACTTCGTGAGCCGTGTGGCGAGCGCGCGCGCGTGGCCGGCCCGAGTCTTGAGGGCGGTGGCGCCCAGCCCGTCGACGAGCACCACGATCGCCTTGTCGACGGCGGGAAGCCCGAGGGGCGAAACCTCGCCGCGCACCGCGGCCAGGCAACTCGTCAGAACATCGGCAAGGCTCCGGGCGCCGGCCGGCCGGCTGGGTAGCATCGACATCGCGCTCAGTCTGGCACGGTGGATCCGGCCCTCCCGACACGCGCGACCCATTCAGAAACGAGCAGAAACGAACCTGTGACCCCAGCAGATCGCACGCCGGCCGATATCGAGGAGCGCATCGAAGAGGTCGACGTCGCGACCGAGATGCAGGGCTCGTTCCTCGAGTACGCGTACTCGGTGATCTACGCCCGTGCACTGCCCGACGCGCGCGACGGCCTCAAGCCCGTGCAGCGCCGCATCCTCTACCAGATGGCGGACATGGGGCTGCGCCCGGACCGCGGCCACGTCAAGTCCGCGCGCGTCACCGGCGAGGTCATGGGCAAGCTGCACCCGCACGGTGACTCCGCGATCTACGACGCACTGGTGCGCATGGCGCAGGACTTCACGCTGCGCCTGCCGCTCATCGACGGGCACGGCAACTTCGGCTCGCTCGATGACGGTCCTGCCGCCGCCCGCTACACCGAGGCGCGGCTCGCCGAGGCGGCGCTCGCGATGACGGAGGGCCTCGACGAGGATGTCGTCGACTTCGTCCCCAACTACGACGCGCAGCTCGAAGAGCCGGAGGTGCTGCCGAGCGCCATCCCGAACCTGCTCGTCAACGGCGCGAGCGGCATCGCCGTCGGCATGGCGACGAACATGGCCCCGCACAACCTCATCGAGGTCGTCGGCGCCGCCAAGCACCTGCTCGAGAACCCGCAGGCAACGCTCGACGACCTCATGGCGTACGTGCCCGGCCCCGACCTGCCCACCGGCGGCACGATCGTCGGCCTCGACGGCATCCGTGAGGCGTATGAGACCGGCCGCGGCTCGTTCCGCACGCGTGCGAAGGTGCGCGCCGAGCAGGTCAGCGCACGCAAGACCGGCCTCGTCATCACGGAGCTGCCCTACCTCGTCGGTCCTGAGAAGGTCATCGAGAAGATCAAGGACGGGGTGAACTCGAGGAAGCTCGCCGGCATCTCCGACGTCACCGACCTCAGCGACCGCGTCCACGGCCTGCGTCTCGTCATCGGCATCAAGACCGGATTCAATGCGGATGCCGTGCTCGAGCAGCTCTACAAGCACACGCCGCTGGAAGACGGCTTCGCCATCAACAATGTCGCGCTCGTCGACGGCGGCCCGCAGACCCTGGGTCTGCGGGAGCTGCTGCGCGTCTACCTCGACCACCGCGTCGAGGTGGTGACCCGGCGCTCGCGGTTCCGCCTGGCGCGGCGCCAGGAGCGCCTGCACCTCGTCGAAGGCCTCCTCATCGCGATCGTCGACATCGACGAGGTCATCCAGATCGTGCGCGGCAGCGACGACATCGAGCAGGCGCGCACCCGGCTCATGGGCGTGTTCGATCTGTCGCAGGCGCAGGCCGACTACATCCTCGAACTGCGGCTGCGCCGTCTCACCCGGTTCTCGCAGATCGAGCTCGAGGCTGAGCGCGACCAGCTCAGGGCCGAGATCGGCGAGCTCGAGGCGATCCTCACCTCGCCGGTGCGCATCCGGCAGGTCGTGGCCGAGGAACTCGATGCGGCCGCCGAGAGGTACGGCACCCCGCGGCGCACACTGCTCACCGAGGCGCGGCCGTCCATCGCGAAGGTCGGCGGGGCGAGGGCATCCGCCGCGGCCGGCACGGCGCTCGAGATCGCAGACTCCCCGACGATCGTCTACCTCTCGACCACCGGCCGCACGGTGCGCGTCGACCTCGCCGAGGGGGCCGAGTCGCCGCCGCTCGCCGCGCGCCGCGCGAAGCACGACGCCGTGCTCTCCTCCATCGTGACGACGTCGCGCGCCGAGATCGGTGCGGTGACGAGTGCCGGACGCCTCATCCGCTTCTCCCCCGTCGACTTGCCTGTCGTGCCGGTGAACTCGGTGCAGCTCGCCGCGGGAGCGCGCATCGGCGACTACCTCGGGGTGCTCGCCAAGGGCGAGCGGGTACTGGCGCTCGCCTCGCTCGCCGCGGAGGCCGCACCCCTGGCGCTCGGGACCCGCGAGGGCGTTGTCAAGCGCGTCGCGGCCGGCGCCTGGCCCAACAGGGGCGACTTCCCGGTCATCGCGCTGAAACCCGGCGACGAGGTTGTCGGTGCGGCACCGGCCGCCGACGATGCCCAGCTCGTCTTCGTCACCTCGGACGCCCAGCTGCTGCACTTCCCGGCGTCGGCGGTGCGCCCCCAGGGCGCGCCCGCCTCCGGGATGGCGGGCGTCGGCCTCGCCGGCGGGGCGAAGGTCATCTCCTTCGCCGTCGTCGATCCGACGGCCGACAACGTCGTCGTCACGGTGGCGACGCCGCTCGGGACCCTGCCCGGTCTGGATCCCGGCCGTGGCAAGGTGTCTGCGCTCTCCGAGTTCCCCGGCAAGGGGCGCGCGGCTCGCGGCGTGCGGGCGCAGACCTTCCTCAAGGGCGAGGGCGCGCTCGCGCTCGCTTGGGTCGGGCCGTCTCCCGCTCGCGCGGTCGGCGCAGACGGCTCGGCCCGCGAGCTACCCGAGGCGCTCGCCAAGCGCGACGCATCGGGTACGCCGCTCGCCGGCGTCGTCGACAGCGTCGGCTCGGCGATCGGAGCCTGAGCGGCGACCACCGGTCCAGCGGCGCCTTCGGGGCCGGTGGACACCACGGTCAGGCGTCGATCTGATCGCGCGACAGCCGGTCGCTGGACTCGACGAGGAAGTCCTTGCGCGGTGCCACGTCGTTGCCCATGAGCAGTTCGAACACCCCGGCCGCCTTCTCGGCATCCGTCACGCGCACCCGGCGCAGCAGGCGATGGCGCTTGTCCATCGTCGTCAGCGCGAGTTGGTCGGCGTCCATCTCGCCGAGGCCCTTGTAGCGCTGGATGGGGTCCTTGTAGGCGATGCCGCGCTTCTTGAGGTCGGCGAGGACCGCGTGCAGCTCGGGCTCCGAATAGGTGTAGATCATTTCGGACTGCCGCGAGCCGCGCCCGATCGTGAGCACGCGGTGCAGCGGAGGCACTGCGGCGTACACGCGGCCGGCCTCGATCATGGGCCGCATGTAACGGAAGAAGAGGGTGAGCAGCAGGATCCGGATGTGGGCGCCGTCGACATCGGCGTCCGACATGATGATGACCTTGCCGTAGCGCGCCGCGTCGAGGTCGAAGGTGCGGCCCGAGCCGGCGCCGACGACCTGGATGATCGCGGCGCATTCGGCGTTGGAGAGCATGTCGCTCATCGAGGCCTTCTGAACATTGAGGATCTTGCCGCGGATCGGCAGCAGCGCCTGGTACTCACTGTCGCGTGCGCGCCGGGCGGTGCCGAGCGCGCTGTCGCCCTCGACGATGAAGAGCTCGGTTCCCGCAACGTCGTTGGAACGGCAGTCGACGAGCTTCGGCGGCAGCGACGACGTCTCGAGCGCGTTCTTGCGGCGCTGCGTCTCCTTGTGGGCACGGGCGGAGATGCGCGACTTCATTTCGGAGACGACCTTGTCGAGCAGCAGCGCGGCCTGGGCCTTGTCGTCGCGCTTCGTCGACGCGAACCGCGCCGCGAGGCCCTCGGTCAGCACATTCGACACGATGGCGCGAACGGCGGACGTGCCGAGCACCTCCTTCGTCTGACCCTCGAACTGCGGCTCGGGCAGGCGCACCGTGAGCACCGCGGTAAGGCCGGCAAGGAGGTCGTCCTTCTCGAGCTTCTCGCCCGCAGCCACCTTGAGGCGCCGCGCATTCTGCTCGACCTGCGCACGGAAGAACTTCATGATCCCCTGCTCGAAGCCGAGCTGGTGCGCGCCGCCCTTGGGGGTCGCGATGATGTTGACGAAGCTCTTGAGAGTCGTGTCGTAGCCGGTGCCCCAGCGCAGCGCGATGTCGACCTGGCAGGTGCGATGGACCTCGGTGGGCTGCATCGCGCCGGCATCCGACAGCACCGGCACCGTCTCGGTGAAGTCGCCTTCGCCGGTGATGCGCCAGGTGTCCGTCACCGGGCCGTCGGGGGCGAGGAAGTCGACGAACTCCGACGGACCGCCGTCGTAGCGGAACTCGGTGCGCTGCTCGGGGCCGCGCAGATCGTCGATCGTGAGACGCAGTCCGGGAACGAGAAACGCGGTCTGGCGCGCCCGGGCGAGCAGGTCATCGGGCCGGAACGTCGCGTCGCGGCCGAAGATCTGGCGGTCGGCCCAGTAGCGGATGCGGGTGCCGGTGACGCCCTTCGCAACCTTGCCGACGACCCGCAGCTCGCTGCCCGACTCGAACGGCGCGAACACCGAGTCCGGGCTCGGCGTGCCGGAATCCCGGAAGACGCCCGGCTCGCCGCGGTGGAACGACATGGCCCAGGTTTTCCCATCGCGATCGACCTCGACGTCGAGACGCTCCGACAGGGCATTGACAACCGAAGCGCCCACACCGTGCAATCCGCCCGACGCGGCGTAGGAGCCGCTGCCGAACTTGCCGCCGGCGTGAAGCTTGGTGAAGACCACCTCGACACCGCTCAGCCCGGTTTTGGGCTCGATGTCGACGGGGATGCCGCGCCCGCGGTCGCGCACCTCGACCGAGCCGTCCGCGTGCAGCACGACCTCGATGCCCGTGCCGTAGCCCGACAGGGCCTCGTCGACGGAGTTGTCGATGACCTCCCAGAGGCAGTGCATGAGCCCGCGGTCGTCAGTCGAGCCGATGTACATGCCGGGCCGCTTGCGCACCGCCTCGAGTCCTTCAAGCACCGAGAGGTGCCGCGCAGAATAATCGGAGGCTGCCACGCGTTTACACTAATGAAGCCCGCACCGCCCCGCTGGGAGCGACGCTCGCACGACGCGCAACGCAAGCGCAACATACGCGGTGAGCGAAACGCACCGCTTACGCGGCATTCTGTGCATTCGATGGTGTTTCATGGCTTCAATACGCAGTACTTCGTTGATTGGTTTGGAGGCCGCACCGTGACGTACACCACCACTGAAAGCGCCGAGGGTCTCCAGGTCGAGCCGCAGCTCACCGCAGCGGACCGCTGCGATGCGTGCGGCGCGCAGGCCTATGTCCGCGTCACGGTCAACGGAACCGACCTGCTGTTCTGCGCGCACCACGCCAAGCGCCACCAGGAGAAGCTCTCCGCCGTCGCCGAGAACTGGCACGACGAGACGGCTCGCCTGGCTGAAGACGCCCGCGCCTAGCCTTCCCCCCTCCTAGCTCTACGGCATGCACCGCGTCGCACGGCTGTCCGAGTCTGCCCTGCTGAGAAATCTCGCGGCGCTGCGCGACGAGGTCGGCCCGGAGCTCGTGCTTGACGTGCGGGCGGATGCCTACGGGCACGGTCTCGACCGCGTGGTCGAACTCGCCCTCGGCGCAGGCGTGCACCGCTTCTGGCCGGGAATCGGCGTCGCAGTGCCTCGGGGCACGGCCTCGATCGGAGCCGACTGGCGCTCGCTCGCGCTCTACGGCTTCAGGCAGGGCTCCACGCCGGTGCTGACGCTGGAAGCCGAGGTCGTGTCGGTCAAGTCCGCCGGCTCGGGCGCCCCAGTGTCTTACGGGTATACCTATCGCACCGCTGCGCCTACCCGGTTGGCGCTCGTCGCGCTCGGCTACGCGGATGGCGTGCCGCGGCGCGCCTCCAATACGGCGAACGCTGCGCTCGGCGGTGCTCAGCACGTCATCGCCGGGCGCATCGCCATGGATCAACTGGTGCTCGACATCCACGACACCGAGGCCGAGATCGGATCCGTCGCGGCGCTCTGGGGCGATCCCGCCGCAGGCGCTCCATCGCCGCTGGACTGGGCGCGGTGGACCGCGCGCACTCCAGCGGCGCTGACGGCGGCGCTCGGACCGCGCATCCGTCGCGAATGGGTGGCGTGATGGCCGCCATTGCCGAGATCGACGCCGGCGCGTTCCGCCGCAATCTGCAGAAGCTCTCCGCCCTCGTCGCGCCGACGCCGGTGATGGCGATGGTCAAGGCGAACGCCTACGGCCACGGCATGGTCGTTCTCGCCCGCGAGGCCGTCGCGGCCGGCTGCGAATGGCTCGGCTGCCTCGAGATCTCCGCGGCCCTCGAATTGCGCGATGCCGGCATCGACGTGCGGCTCTTCGCCTGGTTGCACGGGCGGGACGCCGACTTTGCGGCAGCGGCCGCACAGGGTGTCGATGTCGGGGTCACCGCCGCCTGGCAGCTCGAGGCGATAGCGCGCGCGAAGCCGATGCGGCCGTTGCGGATCCACCTCCAGATCGAATCGGGCCTGCACCGCAACGGCATCCCACCCGA
>JAJYBG010000075.1 GCA_021779075.1 Actinomycetes bacterium
CTGCTCACCGAATGGAAGGAATACCGGGCGCTCGACCCGGCTGCCACCGGCGAGCTCGTCCGCGGCAAGGCGATCCTCGACGGGCGCAACGTGCTCGACCCAGCTGCCTGGCGCGCGGCGGGATGGCGCTATCGGGCGCTCGGGCGGCCGTAGGCCGGGCTCATTGCAGCGCGCTCGTCAGGCGAGCGAGGTTGTCGACGATCGCCGCGCGCAGCGGCTGCCGCAGCCACTCGTCGAGGGTGAGTTCGCGGCTGCTCGCCCGGTAGGACTCCTCGATCGCGCGCAGCTCCGCCACAAAGCGTCGAGAGCGCACCATGAGCGAGATCTCCGCATTGAGCTGGAACGAGCGGATGTCCATGTTGCTCGAGCCGATGACCGCCACCTCGTCGTCGATCGTGAAGTGCTTCGCGTGCAGGATGGTCGGCGCCCGGTACATCCAGATGCGCACTCCGGCCCGCAGGAGCTGCTCGTAGTACGAGCGCTGCGCGTGATAGACGAGGACCTGGTCGCTGATCTCCGAGACGAAGAGATCGATCGCGACGCCGCGCTCCCTCGCCGTCGTGATGGCGGTGAGCATCGACTCGTCCGGCACGAAGTACGGACTCGTGATGACGATCCGCTCCCGCGCGTAGTAGAGCAGGGAGAGGAACAGGCGGAGGTTGTTCTCGCCGCGGAACCCGGGGCCGGAGGGCACGAGCTGGCAGTCGATCTCGTCGGCGGGGTCCGCAACCGGCCGCGCGTCCGCCGGACGCACCTCGCGACGCAGCAGCTCGTCGGTCTCGGCGTACCAATCGGTGATGAAGATGGCATTGAGGCCGGCGACGATCGGACCCTCGAGGCGTGCAACGAGCTCCTTCCACTGCAGGCCGCGCCTGAGGTTGCCGCGCTTGTTGTAGCTGGCGTCGATGATGTTCTGCGAGCCGAGGAATCCGACGATCCCGTCGACGACGAGCAGCTTGCGGTGGTTGCGCAGGTCGAACCGCTGGTACTTGCCGCGCCACGGCTGGATCGGCAGCATGTAATGCCAGACCAGGCCGAGCTTGGCGAGGGCGTTGAGGCGCCGGATGGTGCGGAAGTGCCCCTTGGCGCGCAGCGAGGCGAGGTGGTCGAGCAGCACCCGCACAGTGACGCCGCGGCGCACGGCGTTCTCGAGGGCTTTGAAGAAGGGCTCTGTCGTCGCGTCGAGCGCCATGATATAGAACTCGGCGTGGACCGTGCGCTCCGCCCGATCGACCGCCTCGACCATCGCGTCGAGCGAGCGCTGGTAGTCGGTGAGGAGGTCTGCAGTGTTGCCGCCGACGAGCGGCATCGCGCCGAGGTTGCGGTTGAGCAGCACGACGGATTTCAGCCAACTCGGCCAGTGCTCGGCCCGGCTCACCTGGGCGGAGCCCTCGGTCGACTCGAGGATGAACTGGTTGATCTGCTGCTGCTTGCGGCGCCGGCCGCGCGGCAGCTTGTAGCTGCCGATGAGGAGGAAGACGAGCAATCCCAGGTACGGGATGATGTTGATGGCCAGCAGCCACGCTGTCGCCGAACTCGGGCGCCGGTTGCGCGGGACGACGATGATCGCGACGATGCGGAACGCGAAGTCGATGAGGAGCAGCAGGACGAGGGCGATCGTCGTCAGATAGCCCCTGCCGATCACCACGCCTCCTACTTGGCGGGCAGACCTCGCTTCGCCCGCTCTTCCGCCTCAATCTTTGCGTACGCTTTGCGCTCGTTGCGGTCGGCTCGGGTGATTGCCGCCATGACCCACCAGAAGATCAGGCCGAGCACCGCCATGGGGCCGAGGCTCCAGAGCCATCCGATCCAGTTGTCCTGCAGGTACACGGGCATGGCGCAATGGTACGCGCGGCGGTTCGCAGTTCGCTGTGGCAGGTTAGAGCCATGCCCCCGCTCGCCGAGATCCTGACCACCTGGCGCGTCGATCCCTGGGCGATCACCGCGATCCTCGTCGCGGCCGTGCTCTACCTCACCGGCGTGCAGCGCTACAACCGCGCCATCCGATCGGAGGCCGCCGCCGACGACCAGGGCCGCCGGCGCTGGAGCATCAACCGCACGCTCTGCTTCTTCCTGCTCGGGCTCGGCTCCTATCTCTGGATCCAGTGCGGATTCCTCGGCGTCTGGTCGCATGACCTCCGCTGGGCGTTCACCACGCGGATCGCGTTCCTTCTCTTCCTCACCCCTTACCTCATGGCCCTCGGCAAGCCCGTCGCGCTCGCGCGCGGCGCGCTCGGCGCGGACGGCCGCGCCCGGCTGGAACGGCTGCTGCGCTGCTGGCCGCTGCGGCTGCTCGGCAATACGACGATCGCGCCGCTCGTCGCCCTCGTCGGCTTCGGCGTCTTCCTGACGCCGCTCGCCGCACCGCTCCGGCTCGAAGCCGGCTGGGCGGTGCTCATCACCCTCGGCGTGCCGCTCATCGGGCTGGCGATGTCGCTGCCGATCACCGAGGACCCGAGTTCGCGCTCCGGAATGGCCATCACCGCCGAATTCCTGATCGCCTTCGCTGAACTCGTCGCCGATGCCATCCCTGGCATCGTGCTGCGCATCAACTACAACGTGCTCGACGGCGTGACGGCGATGGCGACGAGGATGCCCGCCTGGTTCCCCTCGCCGCTGCGCGATCAACAGCTCTCCGGCGACTCGCTGTGGCTCATCGCCGAGCTATCGGACATCCCCGTCATCGCCTTCCTCTTCTTCCGCTGGACGCGCGCCGACAAGCGCGACGCGAAGGCCGTCGACGATCTCAGCGACGAGGAGTGGGACCGCCAGGTGCGCGAGCACCTCCGCGGCCCCCGCTGAAGGCCCCGGGGCGTCCGGATCTGCAGAAGTCGGCGACCGGGCGACTACTTCACGAGCGGGAACAGGATGGTCTCGCGGATGCCGAGGCCGGTGAGGGCCATGAGAAGGCGGTCGATGCCCATGCCCATGCCGCCAGTCGGCGGCATCCCGAACTCCATGGCGCGGAGGAAGTCCTCGTCGATGCGCATCGCCTCGTCGTCGCCGGCCGCGGCTTGGCGGGCCTGCTCGACGAAGCGCTCGCGCTGGATGACGGGGTCGACGAGCTCGGAGTACCCGGTCGCGAGTTCGAAGCCGCGCACGTAGAGGTCCCACTTCTCGACGATGCCCGGCTTCGAGCGATGGTCGCGCACCAGCGGCGAGGTGTCGACCGGGAAGTCCATGACAAAGGTCGGGTGCTCGAGCGAGCCTTTGACGAAGTGCTCCCAGAGCTCCTCGACGTACTTGCCGTGCACCTCGTGCTTGACCTCGACGCCTTCTCGGGCGGCGAGCGCCTTGAGCGCGCTGAGCGGCGTCTCGGGGGTGACCTCGACACCGGATGCCGCGCTCAGCGACTCGAACATCGAGATGCGCGCCCATTCGCCGCCGAGGTCGTACCGGGTGCCGTCCGCCCAGGTGACCGTCGTCGTGCCGTTCGTGGCCACGGCGGCGTCCTGGATGAGCTGCTGGGTGAGGTCGGCGATGGTGTGGTAGTCGCCGTAGGCCTGGTAGGCCTCGAGCATGGCGAACTCGGGCGAGTGAGTCGAGTCGGCTCCCTCGTTGCGGAAGTTGCGGGCGATCTCGAACACCCGGTCGATGCCGCCGACGACGGCACGCTTGAGCCAGAGCTCGGGGGCGATGGCGAGGTACAGCTCGGTGTCGAACGCGTTCGAGTGCGTGACGAAGGGGCGCGCGTTCGCGCCGCCGTGGAGGGTGACGAGCTTCGGGGTCTCGACCTCGATGAATCCCTGGGCCGTCAGGGTCGCACGCACCGAGGCGACCGCCTTGGCCCGGTCGAGGACCGTGCGACGGGCCTGATCGCGCTGGATGAGATCGAGGTACCGGCTGCGCACCCGGCTCTCCTCGGAGAGCTCCCGGTACATGTTCGGCAGCGGCAGCACGGCCTTGGCGGCGATCGCCCAGTCGTCGACCATGATCGACAGCTCGCCGCGGCGGCTCGCGACGACCTCGCCGCGCACGAAGACGTGGTCGCCGAGATCGACGAGGTCCTTCCAGCGCTGCAGGGATTCCTCGCCGACCGACGCGAGCGAGATCATCGCCTGGATGCGCTCGCCATCGCCCGACTGGAGGGCGGCGAAGCAGAGCTTGCCGGTGTTGCGCTGGAACACGACGCGGCCGGCGACTCCGACGATCTCGCCGCTCGCCTCGTCGGCGGCGAGGTGGCCCCACTCGGCCCGCACCGCAGGGATGGTGGTCGTGACGGGCAGCGTCACGGGGTAGGCGCCGCCGCCCGGATTCGCGGCCTCGGCGATGAGCCTCGCGCGCTTCCCGAGCCGAACCGCCTGCTGCTCGCTGATCTCCTCAGCGGTCTCGGCGGTGTCGGATTCCTCGGGTTCTGCCACGAAGGGAAAGCCTACCGGCGGCCCCGGCCGCTCCATCGCGGCGCCACCGCCTTAGGCGTGTGATGGAGCAGTCAGCGGCGGAGGCGCCAGGCGAGCGGCAGGGCCGCTGCCGCGATCACGATCTTGATCCCGTCGCCGACGAAGAAGGGCACGAGTCCGAGCCGGAGCACCGTGGCGAAGTCGGGGTTCGCGCCCAGGCGCGAAAGCGTCAGCAACAGGAACGCCAGTCCGAAGGGGTAGATGATCGCGTCGGCGAGAACGAACGCCGCCACGGCCTTGAGAGGACTGCGATCCCAACCGCGCTGGGCGAAGAAGCCCATGAGCGCCGCCGACGCGATGAAGCCGATGATGTAGCCGAACTGCGGAGTCGTCACGGTGTCGAAGCCGGAGCCCCAGTTGGTGAACACCGGCACGCCGATCAAGCCGGCGACGAGGTAGAGGCCCATCGAGATCGCACCGCGAACGGCCCCGAGCGTGGCGCCGACGAGCAGCACCGCGAGCGTCTGGCCGGTGATCCACACCGGCCACATCGGGATGCTGACCTGCGCGAGCAGCGCGGTGAGCACCGCGCCGCCGACGATGAGAGCGGCATCCGCAGCGAGGCTGCGAGGCACGAAGCGGTCGGCGATGGTGGAACGGGCGGTGAGCGACGGAGTCACGGACATGGCCCTACCGTATTGGTTGACACCCGGCGCGTCGACTATCGGCTCCGCCATGGCCGAAGTGGATTCGTTGTCGGAATCGTGCGTCCGGGCGCGGCGGCTAGCATCGACAACCGTGACCCCCGAACGCTCCGGCCGCCTCGGCGTCGGCATCATCGGTGCCGGTCGCGTCGGCCCGGTGCTCGGCGCCGCGCTCGCCGGCGCGGGCCACGCGATCGTCGGTGTGCACGCGGTGAGCGACTCCGGCCGCGAGCGCGCGGCCGACATGCTGCCCGGCGCGCCGCTGCTCGACGTGCGTCAGCTGCTCGAGCGCTCCGAGCTCGTCGTCGTCGCGATCCCGGATTCCGAGCTCCAGGGCTTCGTCGCCGGCCTCGCCGCGCTCGGGGCGTGGCAGCCGGGCCAGCTCCTCGTTCACACGGCGCCCGGGTTCGGCGTCTCGGTGCTCGAGCCGGCGGCGAGGCAGGGGGCCATCCCGCTCGCCATCCACCCCGCCATGTCGTTCACCGGGACCCGCCTCGACCTCGCGCGCATGGCCGAGACGTACTTCGCCGTCACCGCGCCGGCGCCCGTGCAGCCGATCGGGCAGGCGCTCGTCGTCGAGATGGGCGGCGAGCCGATCGTCGTCGCCGAGGAGGATCGGGCCCAGTACGCCGAGGCGATCGCGACGGCGACGACGTTCAGCCGGGCGATCGTCGACCAGGCGACGGGAATCCTCGCCGCCATCGGCTTCGAGCGGCCCGGCGCCTTCCTCGGCTCGCTCGTGCGCTCGACGGTCGATGAGGCTTTGCGCCGGACTGCGCCTAGTGAGATCGAGCTCCCTGAGGAGCTTCCGTAGCGTCGCCGTCGGACGGCGGCGGAAGCGTGCAGAATGCCTCGGCGACGAGCCCGCCCGCGAGGAGCATGAGCGCGCCGACGAGCGACGCCAGGGTGTACCAGACCGCCGCGCTCTCCGCGATGAGCGTGAGGGTGAGCAGGAAGACGAGGATGCCGAGCCCGGTGCCCGCGAGCAGCGCGCCCGCGACGGAGCACGCCTTGGCGAGGGCTGCGATCCGTGCCGAGCGGAAGGGGTCGATGTGCGTCGCGTCTTTGGCGTGCACGGCCCGGCGCACCGGCCATGCGAGCACGACGACGATGACGCCCAGCGCGGCGAGCGTGATGGCATAGGTCAGCGGCGGGACGAGCAGCGGCTGGCTCGCCGCGCGCGTCAGGACGAGCTCGACGAGGTACCCGAGCACGAGCCCGATGACCGCCACGACGAGGACGGTCGCGATCGAGGTGCGCTTCACCGCGCGGCTCCGATCCCGAGGTGGATGTCGCCGACCGCGCCCGAAAGATCGCCGAGGCTCGTGAGCAGGTCGGCGACCCGGCCGTGACCGGGCAGCACGGCGTCCGGGTCGACGGCCGCCCAGGGCGAGAGCACGAAGTCGCGCTCGTGCGCGTGCGGATGCGGCAGCACGAGGTCGGGGTCGTGCAGCGTCTGCCCGTCGTAGTCGACGATGTCGAGGTCGAGGGTGCGGTTGCCCCAGAGTTCGCTGCGCTCGCGGCCGTGGACGTTCTCGATGACGTGCAGGGCGTCGAGCAGCGCGTGCGGGGCGAGGGTGGTGCGCACGAGCACGACGGCGTTGAGGTACTTCGGGGCGCTGCT
>JAJYBG010000014.1 GCA_021779075.1 Actinomycetes bacterium
CCGTAGTTCATCAGGCCGGGGTTCTCCGTGTAGATCTGCGTCAGCAGCGAGGTGTCGAAGATCTGATCCGCGGTCACCGCGAAGCCGGCCTTCGCCATCGACGCGACGGTCTCCGTCTGAAGGCTCGACGAGATGGTGAACAGTCCGTTCGCCTTCGTCTCAGCATCGGCGACCAGGGCCTTCTGGCCGTCGAACTCGGCCTTCGTCTCGGTCGGGTCGAGCTTGCCGGAGCTGTTCTGCTTCTCCGCCGAGCCCGGCGCGGAAACCGCGGCGTTGAAGTGCTCGATCACCTTCGACACCACGTCGGTGTCGGACGCCTTGAACGTGTCGCTCCAGCCCTTGATCTCGGCGGTGAGGAACGCCTTGACCTCGTCCGGGTGGGCGGTGAGGAAGCTCTTCGTCACCGCGATGGTCTCCGCCGGGTAGGCGAAGTTGTTGTCCGCGAAGTCGAGCTGCGTCACCGAGCCGGTGTCCTTCTTGATCGCGATGGCCTCGTTGGTGATGTACGAGACGTAGCCGTCGGCCTTGCCGGACTCCACCATCGAAGGGCCGTTGAAGGAGCCGGGCACGACCGTGACCTGCGTGGGGTCGATGCCGTTGGCGGCGAGGAATCCGTTGAACAGCGAGGTGTTCGAGGCGTCGACGCCGATCTTCTTACCCACGAGCGACTTCGGCGTGGTGAGACCGGAGGTGCCGAGCGAGGCGATGGTGAACGGGTTCTTCTGGTACGTCGCCCCCACGATGACGATCGGATCGCTCGCGTTCGCCGGGTCGGAGTCATACGCCGCGACCGAGGCGGCGTCGGAGAGCGCGAACTGCGCCTTGCCGGAGGCGAGTTCGCTCGTCCCGATCGAGGGGCCGGACGTCAGCGTGACGGTTCCGAAGCCCGCCTGAGTGTAGTAGCCGTTGTCGAGGGCGTAGTACTCGCCGGCGAACTCGGAGTTCTTGATCCACGAGAGCTGGACATCGATGTTGCCGAACGAGCCGGGCGCGGCTGCCGTGGTGGCCGCGGTGGAGGGTGCCGACGACGACGGGGACGAGGAACAGCCGGCCAGGACGCCAGCGGCGACGACAGCGCTCGCGGTGACGATCGCGAGACGCACGACGCGCGTGGAAGTGGTCATAGGAGATGCAGCCTTTCGACGCAACGGGCGGGGGAATGTGATGCATCGCCCACGGTAATGGGGCGACGTTTCCGCGGCGTTTCGCTGGCGTTCATTCCGCGGACACGGGATGCGCTGGCCGGAACACCGCCTCCGCCGCCGCCGCGCGGCGGCGGATCAGGAGGGGAGCTGGAACGGAACGACGAGCTCCGGGTGGTCCAGATAAAGCTCTTCGAGCAGCGACAGGTCGAAGAGATCGCCGGCGGCGACGGTCGTGCCCATCGCGGCGAGCGTCGCGACGCTCGCGTCGACGAGCTCCCGCGTCATCGCGAGGAGGCCGTTCTCGTTCACGTCATCCGTGAGGATCAGCCTGTTCTGCGCCGCCGCCTCGCTGGTCTGCTCGAACAGGTCGAGCTTCAGTCCCTTGCCGAACTCGTTGACGGCGAGATCGGCCGACTTCGACAGGCTGTTGATCGCATCCGTCCAGCCCTTGATCTCGGCGATGAGGAACGCCTTGAGCAGATCGCGCTGGGTGTCGATCGAATCCTGGGTGACGGTGAGGGTCGCGGCGGTGAAGGGCAGACCGCTGGCGGCAAAGCCGAGGACGACCGGCAGGTAGCCGTCGAATGTGGCGCGGACGGGCCCGCGAGTGAGGGAGGACAGCTGCGCGTCGTACCTGCCGTGCTCCAGCGGGGTGATGTCGTCATCGGCCGGCACGACGTACACGTCGAATCTGCCGCTGCCCCGCTCGCCGGAGGTGAGGCCCTTGGCGGTGCAGAAGCCCTGGAAGACGGCGCGCAGGCCGGGCGGGACCCCGACGACCTTGCCCTTGAGGTCGGAGACCTTCGCGATGGGGGTGTGCTCTTTCAGCGAGAGGAAGCAGAACGGGTTCTTCTGGTAGATCGAGCCGATGATCTTGAGGGGCGCGCCCGCGGCGACGGCGGGGGCGGTGAGCGCCGGCGTCGACAAGCCCACGAGGGCGGAGCCGGAGGTCAGCGCCGCCTCGACGGTGGTCGCGTCGTCGCCCGCGATGAGGTCGACGGAGGTGAACCCCTCGGTGGCGTAGTACCCGTTCGTCGTCGCCAGATACTCGCCCGCGAACTCGATGGTCTTGATCCCCGAGAGCTGGACGGCGATCGAACCGTACTGGCCCGGGGTCGGAGTCGCCGGCACCGCAGGGGTCGGAGTCGCCGGCACCGCAGGGGTCGAGGACGGGCCCGGAGAGACCGGGGAACAGGCCGCGAGAACGGCGAGGCCGCCCACCGCGAGGACACCGACGCCGCCGAGGCGGAGGAAGGCACGGCGGTCGAACTCGTGCCCGGCGGATGCGGGGAACCCGGTCATCTGATTCTCCAAACAGAGGGTGCTGAATCCGGTCCGTCGGGAGCGATCCGGCTGCCGTCAACGCAGACGCACCTCGCCCCGCGCAACGCCGTCGACGCGGTCCTCAGCGAGGATATCGCGGCCACTCGGCACCCTCGAAATCCGGGGGAAAGTCCACCTGTCGACGACGCTCCAAAACCCGGCCAAAACGGCGCGGCGGCATCAAGACCATCTGGAAGGACTGAGCCTGACACGGGCACGTCGAAGGGAACGACCGCATGCTTCTCGCCCCATCGGCGTTGACCGAAGAACTCGACGCCATGCGCACATCGGCGCGGACCTTCTCAGTGCGCGAGATCGTCCCGCGGGTCGTCGAGGCGGAGCGCACGCAGACCTTCCCCGGGGGCTGTTCCGCACGGCGGGCCGGCACCGATTCGTCGGCCCACTGCTCTCCTAATGTCGGAAGATCGGGATCTCCGTTCGTGGTCCGGGAGGAGTTCTCCCACCGGCCGGCCGGCATCTCCTCCGGCCTCAGCCATCAGGACCACGTCGGGAAGAGCCTCCCTGAACCGCTACGGCAGCCCCGAGCAGCACGAACGAACGCAGGCCCGCGCCCTCTCGTCGGTGACTTCGTCGTCGCGACCGCGATCACTGAGCCCGGCGCTGGACGGCTGTGCCGATCGTGTCGGCGACCGGGACGAAGCGCATCGCGGCCGAATTGATGCAGTAGCGCAGACCGCCCTGGTCGGCGGGAGCCGTCATCGAACATATGGCCCAGGTGGCTGTCGCCGTTCGTGGAGCGGACCTCGATGCGGGTCATCCCGCAGCTGCGGTCCTTCTTCTTCTCCACGATGTTGGCGGGATCGAGCGGCACGGTGCAACTCGGCCAGCCGGAACCGGACTCGAACTTGTCGATCGAGGCAAACAGCGGCTCGCCCGACACGATGTCGACGTAGATGCCCTGCTCGTGGTTGTCCCAGTACTGGTTGCGGAACGCGGGCTCGGTCGCCGCCTCCTGGGTGACGCGGTACTGCTCCGGGGTCAGTTTCGAAACGGCCTCGGTGGTCTTCTGGTAGTTCGATACAGGGTTTCCGTCCTCGAGGCGGATGTCGCGGCTGGCTGCGGCGCTCAGTGCTTACAACAGCGCGGGGATCGTTCCTGCTCCTGTTCCTACTTGCCGGCCTTTTCGAGGAGAGCCCGAATGCGCTTCTGGGTGTCCGGATGCGCCGCATAGCCGGTGACCGACTCGGCCTCCGCGTCGAGATGGGCTCGGTAGCCCGCGAGGGCGGGGGCGCCCAGCAGCTTCTTGGTCGGACCGAACACTTGCGTCGGCCCGGCGACCAGTCGGGCCGCGAGCTCATCGGCGCGCGCATCCAGGGCATCGGGTTCGAGAACCTCGGCGACCAGTCCCCACGCGAGGGCGTCCGCGGCACTGGCCGGGGATCCGGTGAGCAACACCGCGGAGGCGCGCTTGCTGCCGATGGCGGCGGGGAGCAGGTACGAGACCCCGCCATCGGGGGTGAGCCCGATGGCTCCGTAGGCACCGTGGAAGCTGGCCCGCGTGGAGGCGAGCACGATGTCGGTGTTGAGCACGAGTCCGAGGCCGGCGCCCGCCGCGGCGCCGCCGACGGCCGCGATGATGATCAGGGGAGATGCGGCGAAGGCGAACATGGTGTCCTGCAGCGTGGTGACCATCCGGCGCATTTGGGCGTCGCCCCCCTTGCGGGCGATCTCGTTGAGATCCCCGCCGCCGCAGAACACCCGGCCTGCGCCGCGCAGCACGACGACGCGGCAATCCGGGTCCGCCTCAGCATCCCGGATCGCGCGCAGCAGCGATTCAGTCAGCTCCCGGCTCATCGCGTTGCCGACGGCCGGTCGGTTGAGGGTGATCGACGCGACCCCGGCGTCGATCGAGAAAAGCACGACGGGTTCTGTCATGTGAAGAGGGTACGTCGCGCGCCGCTGGTCCGGGTAGGCCCGGATCAGCCCGTGCGCGGGCTGTGTGCCAGGGTCGCGTCGGCGAGCTCGATGCCGCGCGCCTGGATGGATTCGATGTTCATCTCTTCGAGCAGCGCCGGATCGAGCTTGGGCGAGGTGCCCCCGTCGAACTTGTAGTGCAGATCGCAACTCGGATGCACCCACACGGAACTGCGCCCGTGCCCGACCTCGGCGGAGTCGGTCCAGGAGATTGAGGAAGCCCTCGACGCGCCGCATCTTGACCGTGGCGACCGCCTTGAGGTGAGCCAGAATGCGGTCGTCGATCCGGATTGGAAGGCAGCACCCACCGGCGCACGGACTCGTGACCGACACCGACCTGACGGGTAACGGCCGCTGACGCAGCCGTCAGCGACGGATACTCCGACCGGTGCTCACGCACCAGACGGACCCGCCCGATCACGAAGGGCAGGATCGATTTTCTTCGGCATGACATACATCTTTCGACTCAAAAGGATGGCGCATCGAACCTGAGGCGCTTCACATTGACGATGTTGTCTTAAGGTCCGTCGGTCCGCTCGCTCACACTGAACGGCGTCAAAGGCCGCACAATAGCGAGGTCGGGATACTGCCGGGTCTGCTGCACGGTGAGGTGACAGTTTCTAGTCACGCAGCGCGTTCGGCTGGCGCGTTCATGATGGCCTCGAATTCGATCGGGGTCAAACGTCTGTCAGCGCTCTTCGAACGCAAGAAGCCCTGGCGTTGCCGCCAGGGCTTCTTCTGAGCCGCAGCCCACTTCGTTTTCTAGTTCGCATGGTTCGAATAAGAACCACCTGGCTGGGGCGCCTGGACTCGAACCAAGAACAAAAGAATCAGAATCTTCCGTGTTGCCAATTACACCACGCCCCAACGTGGCGGCCCGAGGGCCGAAAAACGATGTTACCGCATCGGCTTCACGCCCTGGAAACCGCGCCGCGGCCGAGACCACGACTCAGCCGAACCGTTCACGAAGCCGGGCGATCCGTGCCAGCGTCTCGTCGCGACCGAGGATCTCGAGCGACTCGAAGAGCGGCGGCGATACCCGGCGGCCGGATGCCGCGACCCGGAGCGGCCCGAACGCCACGCGCGGCTTGAGGCCGAGCCCGCCGTCGACGAGCGCCTCGCGCAGCACGACCTCGATGCCGGAGGCGTCCCACGACGACACCGCGGCGAGTGCCGTCGATGCCGCGGCCAGGACCGCGCCCGACTGATCGTCGAGCGTCGCGAGCGCGTCATCGTCGTAGCCGAGCGAGGCGGCATCCGTGAACAGGAAGCCGATCATGCCCGCGACCTCGCCGAGGAGCTGGACGCGCCCCTGCACGAGCGACGCCGCCGCGTTCAGCACCGCCAGCTGGGCCGGTGACGGCGGGTCGGCGAACACGCCGGCCTTCTCGAGATACGGCTCGGATCGCAGCGCGAAGTCCTCGACGTCGAGTTCGCGGATGTGCGCGGCGTTGATCGCCTCCGCCTTCTTGAGGTCGAAGCGCGCCGGGTTCGGGTTGACGTCCTTGATGTCGAATCTCTCGACCATCTCCGCCATCGAGAACACGTCGCGGTCGGCGGAGTAGCCCCAGCCCAGCAGCGCGAGGTAGTTGTCGAGGCCCTCGGGGATGAATCCGCGGTCCCGGTGGTGAAAGAGGTTGGACTCGGGGTCGCGCTTCGAGAGCTTCTTGTTGCCCTCCCCCATGACGTACGGCAGATGGCCGAAGCGCGGCACGAACGTGGTGATGCCCAGGTCGATGAGCGCCAGATAGAGCGGGATCTGCCGCGCGGTCGAGGGCAGGATGTCCTCGCCGCGCAGCACGTGCGTGATCTGCATGATCGCATCGTCGACGGGGTTGACGAGCGTGTAGAGCGGGTGGCCGTTGGGGCGCACGATGACGAAATCGCTGAACGAGCCCGCCGGGAACGTGATCTCGCCGCGGATGAGGTCGTCGAAGGCGATGTCGTGGTCGGGCACCTTCAGTCGGATGGCCGGCAGACGGCCCTCCGCACGGAACGCCGCCTTCTGCGCGTCGGTCAGCGCACGGTCGAAGTTGTCGTAGCCCGACTGCTTCGGCCGGCCGGCGGCCTCGTTGCGGGCGTCGATCTCCTCGGGCGTCGAGAAGGACTCGTAGGCGTGGCCCGCCTCGACGAGCTTGGCGACGACGTCGCGGTAGATGCCGTAGCGCTGCGACTGCCGGTAGGGCTCGTGCGGGCCGCCGACGTTCACACCCTCGTCCCAGGTGATGCCGAGCCAGTTCAATCCGTCGAGGATCTGCTCGAAGCTCTCCTCGCTGTCGCGCGCGGCATCGGTGTCCTCGATGCGCAGGACGAGCTTTCCGCCGGTGTGGCGTGCGTAGGCCCAGTTGAACAGGGCGGTGCGCATGAGGCCGACGTGCGGCGTCCCCGTCGGCGACGGGCAGAAGCGGACGCGCACCTCCGTGGCCGTCGCGGTGGTGAACGGGATGCTCGGCATAGGCCTTCCAGTCTACCGGCGGTCGATAGGCTGGTCCGGATGCTCCCCATGGCTTTCGAGATCATCGCCTTCGCCGTCATCGTCCTCGTGCTGGTCGGCGATCTCGTGCTCGCCTACCGCCGCCCGCACATCCCGAGCTCCCGGGAGTCGGCGCTGTGGATCGGCTTCTACGTGGCTCTCGCGCTGGTCTTCGCCGTGGTGCTCTTCGTCGTCGGAGGCGGGGCCCCCGCCGGTCAGTTCATCGCGGGCTGGCTCACCGAGTACTCGCTCTCGGTCGACAACCTCTTCGTCTTCCTGCTCATCATGGGCCGCTTCAGCGTGCCGAGGCAGTACCAGCAGGAGATCCTCATGGGCGGCATCATCATCGCCCTCGTGCTGCGGGGCATCTTCATCCTCATCGGTGCCGGCCTCATCGCGAGCTTCAGCTGGATCTTCTACCTCTTCGGGGCGTTCCTCATCTACACCGCCTTCCGCCAGGCGTTCGGCGGCGAGCAATCCGCGGAGCAGAGCGAAGGTCGTTTCATCGGCTGGCTGCGCACGCGCGTGCGCATCAGCGACGAGTTCGATGGCGCGAAGCTGCGGACGGTGGTCGACGGGCAACGCATGCTCACCCCTGTCATCCTCGTGCTCATCACCCTCGGCACGACCGACCTGCTCTTCGCGCTCGACTCGATTCCGGCGATCTTCGGCGTGACGACGAACTCGTTCCTCGTCTTCACCGCGAACGTCTTCGCCCTCATGGGGCTGCGCCAGCTCTACTTCCTGCTCGGCAACCTCGTCGAGAAGCTCGTCTACCTGACGTACGGGATCGCGACGATCCTCGCCTTCATCGGCATCAAGCTCATCCTCGAGGCGATGCACGGGAACGAACTGCCCTTCGTCAACGGCGGCCACGGCATCGAGTGGGCGCCCGAGATCCCCACGTGGCTCTCGCTCGTCGTCATCATGGCCTGCATGGCGATCGCGGTGGCGGCGTCCTTGCTCAGGATTCGCGCCGATTCTCGACCGGGCGCAACCCGAAGCGATCACCGTCCAGTGAGCTAGCCGCCGAGAGCACGGCCTTGACCGCCGGCACGCGTTCGGCGCCGAATCCGGTGACGATGTGGATGCTCCGGTGGTCGCCGCGGGCCGTGGGGCGCAGGGCGACCCCGCCGGGCACCTTGACCGAGTCGAGGGCGAGCTGCGGCACCAGGGCGACACCGATTCCCGCCGCCACCATGCCGAGCACCGCGCCGAAGTTGTCCGTCTCGTACGCGATGCTCGGGGCGAATCCGGCGGCCTCGGCGACCTCGAGCAGGTGACCGCGGCAGCGCGGGCAGCCGGCGATCCACGTCTCGCCCCTGAGGGATTCCATCGAAACCCGCTCCTCCTGCGCCGCCGGGTGTGTGGCGGGCAGCGCCAGCAGCATCTCGTCGGCCCACAGCGTCGTGACAGTGAGCCCCTGGGCGCTGTCGAGGTGGGGATCGTCCCGGTCGCCCGGGTACGAGAAGGTGATGGCCACATCCGCGACGCCGGAGCGCACCGCGTCGACCGCCTCGGGGGGCTCGTCCTCGTGGTAGCTCACGGCGATTCCACCGTGCTCGCGGCCGAGTTCGGCGAGCAGACTCGGCACGATGCTCGAGGACGCCGTCGGGAAGCCGATGACGCGGGCGCGGCCGCTGTGCAGCCCCATGAGGTCGGCGAGGGCGCCGGCTGCCGCGTCGAACGCCGTCGTGACCGCGCGGCCATGGAGGGCGAGCACCTCGCCGGCCTCGGTGAGGCGGATGCCGCGGCCGATGCGCGTGGTCAGCGCGAGCCCGAGGCGTTCCTCGGCGCGGCGCAGATGCTGGCTCAGCGCGGGCTGGCTGTACCCGAGCGCCTGCGCGGCCGCGGTGATCGAGCCGTGCTCGGCGACCGCGGCGAGGATGCGCATCGTGTGCGCATCGATCTCAGGCAGCAGATCGGTGCGGGAGGAGACCAGGGTCATGCGGACAACAATAATGATTCGTCATGTGATCCATCCATTACCTGTTCTTGTGTGATGGATGCAGCCCGCGTCGACATCGACGTTCGCACCCTCAAGCCCTCGCCGACAGGGCCGGAACGTCGATCTCGGCGCTACGCGGCGACGACCGGGTTGCGCAGGATGCCGATGCCCTCGATCTCGACCTCGACGATGTCGCCCGGCTCGATGCGGCCGACGCCCGCAGGCGTGCCGGTGAGGATGACGTCGCCGGGCAGCAGCGTCATCGCCGCCGAGATGAACTCGATGAGCATCGGAATCGGGTGGACGAGCAGAGCCGTGTTCGAGTTCTGCCTCACCGCGCCGCCGAGACGCGTCTGGATCCCGAGCTTCGACGCGTCGATCTCGGTCTCGATGACCGGTCCGAGCGGGCACGACGTGTCGAAGCCCTTCGCGCGACCCCACTGGCCGTCCGACTTCTGCCAGTCGCGCTGGCTGACGTCGTTGGCCGCCGTGTAGCCGAAGACGTAGTCGAGGGCATTCGCGGCCGTCACCCTCTTGGCGACGCGCCCGATGACGACGGCGAGCTCACCTTCGTAGTCGACGTTGCCGCCCGGGTGCGCGATCGGCTCGTTGGGGCCGATGACGGCGGTGTTGGGCTTGAGGAACAGCATGGGCTCCTCGGGGACCGCATTCCCGAACTCGGCGGCGTGCTCGCGGTAGTTGCGGCCCACGGCGACGATCTTCGAGCGCGGGATGACAGGGGCGAGCAGCGTCACCGCCGCGATCCCCACCCGCTCACCGGTCGTCTCGTAGCCGGCGAAGAGCGGGTCGCCCTTGAGAATGACCCACTCCTGAGCGTCCGCGTCCAGGATGCCGAACGAGATGACCCCGTCGCGGCCGAAACGGCCGATCTTCACGCTCAGGCGTCCAGGCGGGTCAGCCAGCCGAAGCGGTCCTCGACCCGACCGTACTGGATGTCGGTGAGCTCCTTGCGCAGACTCATGGTGAGCGCGCCGGCGGGCGCATCCGGGTCGCCGATGGAGAAGCCGCGCGACTTCAGCTGCGCGATCGGGGTGACCACGGCGGCGGTGCCGCACGCGAATGCCTCGACGATGTCTCCGGATGCCGCCCTATCGCGCCACTCGTCGATCGAGATCTGGCGGCGCTCCACCGTGTGGCCCCGCGCCTCAGCGAGCTCGAGGAGCGAATCGCGCGTGACGCCCTCGAGGATGCTCGGCGAATCGGGGGTGATGAGCGTGCCGTCCTTCGTGACGAGGACGATGTTCATGCCGCCGAGCTCTTCGAGATACGTGTTCTCGACGGAATCCAGGAAGAGCACTTGATCGCAGCCTTCGGCGTACGCCTCCTGCTGCGGCAGCAGGCTCGCGGCATAGTTTCCGCCGGTCTTCGCCGCGCCCGTGCCGCCGAAGCCGGCACGGCCGTACTCGGTGGACAGCCAGATCTTCACCGGCTTCACGCCGCCCTTGAAATAGGCGCCGGCGGGCGAGGCGATGACGAAGTAGTAGACCTTCTTGGCGGCACGCACGCCGAGAAAGGCCTCGGCGGCGAACATGAAGGGGCGAAGGTACAGGCAGGTCTCATCGGCGGCCGGCACCCACGCGCCGTCAATGGCGACGAGCTGCTTGAGCGACTCGATGAAAAGGCCGGTCGGCAGTTCGGGCAGCGCCAGGCGGCGGGCCGAGCGCTGGAAGCGCTCGGCGTTCTTGTCGGGCCGGAAGGTCCAGACGGAGCCGTCGGCGTGGCGGTATGCCTTGAGGCCCTCGAAGATCTCCTGGCCATAGTGCAGGGCGGCCGCGGCGGGGTCGAGCGCGATCTTGCCGTAGGGCTCGACCGCGGCCCGGTGCCAGCCGCCGCGCTCGCTCCAATGGATCTGGACCATGTGGTCGGTGAAGTACTGGCCGAAGCCGGGGTTCGCGAGGATCTCCTCGCGATCGGCGTCGCTCCGGGGGTTCGGGTTGCGCGTTACCGCGAACTGCAGGGGGCTCACATCGGTGAGGGAGAGCGAGAGCGTCATTTCTGTCCTTTCACCCGCACGGCGATCGCATCGCCGATCTCGACGGTCGATCGTGGAGCGGATCCGCGTTCGGAGAGGTCGGCGACCACGGCCTCGTCGATCCTGGTGGCGGCGTCCGCGAGACCGAGATGGTCGAGCAGGAGCGCCACCGACAGGATCGCGGCGGTGGGGTCGGCCTTCTGCTGGCCTGCGATGTCGGGCGCCGATCCGTGAACGGGCTCGAACATGCTGGGGAAGGTGCCGTCCGGGTTGATGTTGCCCGAGGCCGCCAGTCCGATGCCGCCGGTGATCGCAGCGGCCAGGTCGGTGAGGATGTCGCCGAAGAGGTTGTCGGTGACGATGACGTCGAATCTAGCAGGGTCGGTCACGAAGTAGATCGTCGCGGCGTCGACGTGCAGGTAGTCGACCGCCACCGAGGGGTACTCGGCCGAGACCTCGTCGACGAGTCGCTTCCAGAGCGCGCCGGCGTTGACGAGCACATTGGTCTTCGCCACCCAGGTGAGCCTGCCGCGCCGCCTCGACGCAAGGTCGAAGGCGTAGCGCACCACCCGCTCCACCCCGTAGGCGGTGTTGACGCTGAGCTCATTGGCGATCTCGTGCGGCGTACCGGGGCGCAGGACGCCGCCGTTGCCTGCGTAGAGGCCCTCGGTGCCCTCGCGCACGACGACGAAGTCGATCGCACCGGGGTTCGCGAGCGGGCTCGTCACGTTCGGGAAGAGCGTGCTCGGGCGCAGGTTCACATAGTGGTCGAGCTCGAAGCGCAGCTTCAGCAGGAGGCCGCGCTCGATGTTCGCATCCTTGAGGCGGGGGTCGCCGGGCACGCCGCCGACGGCGCCGAGCAGGATGGCATCCGCCTTCTTGATCTCGGCGAACTCGGCATCCGGCAGCACCTCGCCGTCCTCGAGGTAGCGGGCGGCGCCGAGGCGGTACATGGTGGGCTCGAAGGTGACGTCGCCGCCGGCGGTCGCCGCGGCGAGGACCTTGAGTCCCTCGGCGACGACTTCCGGGCCGATGCCGTCACCGGGGATCACGGCGAGGGAGACGGTGCGGGGCATGGTTCCAGCCTACCGACGGCGTCAGAGGCGGACGGTGCCGCCCGCCTCGAGCCAGGCGTGTGCCGAGCCGAGGGTGGGATGCCCCGCGAACGGATTGCCGCGCAGGCCCGCGCGTCTGAAGACGTCCACCTGCTTGAACCTGCGCACGGTTTCCACGCCAGCCTCCCGCGCCAACGGCGGCTATCTCGCCGCCCAGTGCCTCGCCACCCAGGTGGAGCTAGGTTCCCGCATGCCAGCGCAAAATTCACATCCCGCGCGATGCCCACGGGGGGTGGAGAGAACACGGGCCAGCAGCCTATGCGTCGACGTCGATCTCAAGCATGGTGTCGGCTGCGATGGCCGACTTGAGCGAGCCCAGGAGGCCGACAGGCACCGGCGAATCCACCGTCAGCACCGACAGCGCCTTGCCGCCCGCTGCCTCGCGCGCGATCTGCATGTTCGCGATGTTGATCTTCGCATCGCCGAAGGCCTTGCCGTAGAGCGCGACGATGCCCGGCCGGTCGCCGTAGACCATGACGATGTGATGAGCCGCGAGCGGCACCTCGATCTCGTAGCCGTTGATGCCGATGATCTTCTCCGCCATCTTCGTGCCCGACAGCGTGCCGCTCACCGAGACCGTCGTGCCATCGGCGAGGAGGCCGCGCAGTGTCGTCGTGTTGCGGTAGTCCTTGCTGTCCTCGCTGACCGAGAGCGACGTCGTCACGCCGCGCTGCTCGGCGAGGAGCGGCGCGTTGACGTAGGACACGTTCTCGCTGACGATCTTGGCAAAGAAGCCCTTCAGCGCGGCGAGCTTGTAGACGCTGACATCGTAGGCGGCGAGCTCGCCGCGCACGTCGACCTCGAGCGACGTGAGCGCGATCTCGCCGACCAGGCCGGCGAAGACCTGGCCGAGCTTCTCGACGAGCGCGATGCCCGGGCGCACGAACGGATCGATCACCCCGCCGGCGACATTCACCGCATCGGGCACGAGGTCGCCCTCGAGAGCGAGCTTCACCGAGCGGGCGACCGAGACGCCCGCCTTCTCCTGGGCCTCGTCGGTGGAGGCGCCGAGATGCGGGGTGACGACGACGTTGGGAAGGCCGAGCAGGGGGGAACCCGTCGGCGGCTCAGTGACGAAGACGTCGAGGCCCGCGCCCGCGATCCGGCCGGCTTCCAGCGCCTCGTAGAGCGCCGCCTCGTCGATGAGGCCGCCGCGGGCGACGTTGACGATGAACGCGGTCGGCTTCATGAGCTTCAGCTGCTCGGTGCCGATCATGCCCGTCGTCTCGGGCGTCTTCGGCATGTGGATGGTGATGAAATCGCTCTCGACGAGCAGCTCGCCCAGTGAGACGAGCGTCACGCCGAGCTGCTGGGCACGGGCGGCGGTCACGTAGGGGTCGTAGGCGACGACGGTGACGCCGAAGGCCTGCATGCGCTGCGCGATGAGGGCACCGATGCGGCCGAGGCCGATGATGCCGAGGGTCTTCTCGTAGAGTTCGACGCCGGTGTATTTCGAGCGCTTCCACTCCCCCGCCGCCAGCGAGGCGTGCGCGGCCGGGATGCGCCGGGCGAGGCTGAGGATGTGGCCGATGGTGAGCTCGGCGGCCGAGATGATGTTCGACGTGGGAGCGTTGACGACCATGACGCCCGCCGTCGTGGCGGCCTTGACGTCGACGTTGTCGAGGCCGACGCCGGCGCGGGCGATGACCTGCAGCCGGGGAGCCGCGGCGAGCGCCTCGGCGTCCATCTTCGTCGCGGAGCGGATGAGGACGGCGTTCGCCTCGGCGAGCGCCGGGAGGAGCGCCGCGCGGTCGGCTCCGTCGACTTTGCGGACCTCGAAATCCGGCCCGAGGGCCCCGATCGTCGCGGGGGAGAGTTCTTCGGCGATCAGCACGACCGGCTTGGGCACGGAAAATCCTTACGGGTTACGGGTCTCTGAGGGCTTCCGGCGGTCAGCGGGCCGCGCTGCCGTCGACATAGTCGTCGTCCGCGTTGGCGTTCCACGCGAAGAGGGCGCGCAGCTCGCGGCCGGTCTTCTCGATCGGATGCGCTTCGCCCTCGGCGCGGAGACGCTTGAACTCAGGGGCTCCCGCGTCCTGGTCGGCGATGAAGCGCTTCGCGAAGGTGCCGTCCTGGATGTCCGCGAGGACCTCCTTCATGTGGACCTTCACCTGGGGGTCGATGACGCGCGGACCCGAGACGTAGTCGCCGTACTCCGCGGTGTCGGACACCGACCAGCGTTGCTTGGCGATGCCGCCCTCCCACATGAGGTCGACGATGAGCTTGAGCTCGTGGAGTACCTCGAAGTAGGCGATCTCGGGCTGGTAGCCGGCCTCGGTGAGGGTTTCGAAACCGTACTGGACGAGGTGCGAGACGCCGCCGCAGAGCACGGCCTGCTCGCCGAACAGGTCCGTCTCGGTCTCCTCGGTGAAGGTCGTCTTGATGCCGCCGGCGCGCAGGCCTCCGATGGCCTTCGCGTAGGAGAGCGCGAGATCCCAGGCGGTGCCTGTGGCGTCCTCTTCGACGGCGACGATCACCGGCACACCGCGGCCGGCGACGTATTCGCGGCGCACGGTGTGGCCGGGGCCCTTGGGCGCGACCATGACGACGTCGACGCCCTCGGGAGCCTCGATGTAGCCGTAGCGGATGTTGAAGCCGTGGCCGAAAAGCAGCGCCTTGCCGGTGGCGAGGTGCGGCTTGATGTCCTCGTTGTAGAGGATTCGCTGGTACTGGTCAGGAGCAAGGATGACGATGACGTCGGCCCACTCGGTGCCCTCGGCGTTGGTGACGACGTCGAAGCCCGCCTCCTCGGCCTTCTGGATCGACTTCGAGTCGGGCTTGAGGGCGATCTTCACCTCGACCCCGGAATCGCGCAGGTTCTGCGCGTGGGCGTGGCCCTGCGAGCCGTAGCCGACGACGACGACCTTCTTTCCCTGGATGATGCTGAGGTCGGCGTCCTTGTCGTAATAGATCTCTGCCATTGCCGTTCTTTCCTGTTCGCTGGTTGAGTATCGCCGCAGCCGCGCATCGCGGCCGGCGGCGGGGTTCCTAGTTCCGGAAGACCCGGTCGGTGATCGACTTCGAACCGCGGCCGATCGCGAGAACGCCCGACTGGGCCATCTCCTTGATGCCGAAGGGCTCGAGCACGCGCAGCAGGGCCTCGGTCTTGCCGCCGTCGCCGGTGACCTCGACGACGAGCGTGTCGGTCGAGACGTCGACGACGCGCGCGCGGAAGAGGTTCACCGCCTCGAGCACCTGGGACCGGGTGGCGTTGTCGGCGCGCACCTTGATGAGCAGGTGGTCGCGTCGCACCGACAGGGCGGGCTCGAGCTCGACGACCTTGATGACGTTGATGAGCTTGTTGAGCTGCTTCGTCACCTGCTCCAGCGGCAGCTCGTCGACGTCCACCACGACGGTGATCCGCGAGAGGCCCTCGATCTCGCTGACGCCGACGGCGAGCGAGGTGATGTTGAAGCCGCGGCGCGCGAAGAGACCAGCGACGCGGGTGAGCAGACCCGGCTTGTCCTCGACGAGGAGGGAGAGAACATGCTCGCTCATGGTCACTCCTCGCTCCAGGCCGGGCTGTGGTCCTTGGCGTACTGGATGTAGCTGTTGCTGACCCCCTGCGGAACCATCGGCCACACCATCGCGTCCGCGCTCACCACGAAGTCGATGACGACCGGGCGGTCGTTGGTCATGAGGGCGAGCTCGATCGCCGGATCGATCTCCTCCGGCTTCGTCACGCGGATGCCGAGGGCGCCGTACGCCTCGGCGAGCTTGACGAAGTCGGGCACTCGCTGGCTGCCGTGGCCGGTGTGGAGTTCGGTGTGCGAGTGACGCCCGTCGTAGAACAGGGTCTGCCACTGCTTCACCATGCCCAGCGAGGAGTTGTTGATGATCGCGACCTTGATCGGGATGTCGTTGATCGTGCAGGTCGCGAGCTCCTGGTTGGTCATCTGGAAGCAGCCGTCGCCGTCGATGGACCACACGATGCGATCGGGCTGGGCGACTTTCGCCCCCATCGCCGCCGGGATCGAGTAGCCCATCGTGCCGGCTCCGCCGGAGTTGAGCCACGCGTTCGGGCGCTCGTAGTCGATGAACTGGGCCGCCCACATCTGGTGCTGACCGACACCGGCGACGTAGACGGCTTCCGGACCGGTGAGTTCGCCGATGCGCTGGATGATCTGCTGCGGGGCGAGCAGTCCGTCGCTCGGCTCGGTGAAGCCGAGCGGGAACTCGGCCCGGAGGCCGTTCAGGCGCTTCCACCAGTCCGACAGATCGGGTGCGGCTCCGCCGGTGACGGCGGCGAATACGTCGTCGAGGTCGATGAGGACCTCGCGGACGTCCCCCACGATCGGCACGTCGGCGAGGCGGATCTTCGAGATCTCCGCGGGATCGATGTCGACGTGCACCACCTTCGCGTTCGGTGCGAACTGCGACGCCTTGCCGGTGACCCGGTCGTCGAAGCGGGCGCCGAGGGCGACGATGAGGTCGGATTCCTGAAGCGCGAGCGCCGCCGGGACGGTGCCGTGCATCCCCGGCATCCCCAGATGCTGCGGATCGGAATCGGGGAACGCACCGCGGGCCATGAGCGTCGTGACCACCGGCGCGCCGGTGTCCGCCGCGAACTTCGCGAGCTCGGCCGAGGCGCCGGCGCGGATGACGCCGCCGCCGACGTAGAGCACCGGGCGCTTGCTCTCGGCGAGCAACTGCGCCGCCGCCTGGATCTGCTTGCCGTGCGCCTTCGTCACCGGCCGGTAGCCGGGCAGATCGATCTTCGGCGGCCAGAGGAACGGCGCCGTGTTCTGCTGGGCGTCCTTCGTGATGTCGACGAGCACCGGCCCGGGCCGGCCGGTCGAGGCGATGTGGTACGCCGACGCGATCGCGGCCGGTATCTCCTCGGGGGTCTTCACCAGGAACGAGTGCTTGGTGATCGGCATGGTGATGCCGACGATGTCGGCCTCCTGGAAGGCATCCGTCCCCATCAGGGTCGAGAACACCTGCCCGGTGATGGCGAGCAGCGGCACCGAGTCCATGTAGGCGTCGGCGATGGCGGTGACCAGGTTCGTGGCCCCCGGGCCCGACGTGGCGATGGCGACGCCGACCCTGCCGGATGCCGCGGCATAGCCCTCGGCGGCGTGGCCAGCGCCCTGCTCGTGGCGGACCAGGATATGCCGGATGGCCGACTGCTGCATGAGCTCGTCGTAGAACGGGATGATCGAGCCGCCGGGAATCCCGAAGATGTCGGTGACGCCGAGCTTCTCGAGAGTGCGCAGGATCGCGCCCGATCCGGTGAGGATCTCGGGCGCGTCAGCGCTCGCCGCCGAAGCCGGCATGGAGGTTTCCGTGGACATGAGGTGTCCCTAACGAGTGTGCGGATGCGATGAGGTGGCGGCGGTCACCAGGTCACTGCGCCCTCAGCGGCGGAGCGCACGAGCTTGGTGTACTTCGCCAGAACGCCACGGGTGTAGCGCGGGGGAAGCGGTTCCCAGCCATTGCGGCGGGCTTCCAGCTCGGCATCGTCGACGAGTAGGTCGAGCGAGCGAGCAGCGATGTCGACCCGAATCAGATCACCATCGCGCACGAAGGCGATGGGACCTGCGTCTGCCGCCTCGGGAGCTATGTGGCCGATGCACAGGCCGGTTGTGCCGCCTGAGAATCGTCCGTCGGTCAAGAGTAGTACATCCTTGCCGAGCCCAGCGCCCTTGATGGCGGCCGTGATGGCCAGCATCTCGCGCATCCCGGGTCCGCCCTTGGGACCCTCGTAGCGGATGATGACGACGTCGCCGTGGTCGATCTCGCCGTTCGTCAGCGCGTCCATCGCGGCGCGCTCGCGCTCGAAGACGCGAGCAGGCCCGGTGAAAACGTCGAGGTCGAAGCCCGCGGTTTTCACGACGGCACCCTCGGGCGCCAACGTTCCCCGCAGCACGGTGAGGCCGCCGGTGGGGTGGATGGGGTTGTCGAGGGTGTGGATCACCTCGCCGTCCAGCGGTGCCGGGTTGATATCGGCGAGGTTCTCAGCGACCGTCTTGCCCGTCACCGTGAGCGCGTCGCCGTGGATGAGACCGGCATCCAGCAGCGCCTTCATGAGCACGGGGATGCCGCCGCGGCGGTCGACATCGTTCATGACGTACTTGCCGAACGGCTTCATGTCGGCGAGATGCGGCACCTTCGCGCCGATGCGGTTGAAGTCGTCGAGGGTGAGCGGCACGCCCGCCTCGTGCGCGATGGCGAGCAGGTGCAGCACGACGTTCGTCGAGCCGCCGAGGGCCATCGCGACGGCGATGGCGTTCTCGAACGCCTTCGGGGTGAGGATGTCTTTCACGGTGAGCCCGAGGCGCAGCATCTCGACCACGGCCTCCCCGGAGCGGTGGGCGTAGTAGTCGCGGCGGCGGTCGGCCGACGGCGGAGACGCCGAGCCGGGAACGCTGAGGCCGAGCGCCTCGGCGACGGAGGCCATCGTGTTGGCGGTGTACATGCCGCCGCACGCTCCCTCGCCCGGGGCGAAGGCGCACTCGATGCGCTTGGCGTCCTCCTCGCTCATGAGGCCGGCCTTGCAGGCGCCGACCGCCTCGAAGGAGTCGACGATGGTGATCTCCTTCTCGGTGCCGTCCGAAAGGCGGACCCAGCCCGGCGCGATCGAGCCGGCGTAGAGGAAGACGGAGGCGAGTTCGAGGCGCGCGGCTGCCATGAGCATGCCGGGGATCGACTTGTCGCACCCGGCGAGCAGCACCGAGCCGTCGAGGCGCTCGGCGTTCATCACGGTCTCGACGGAGTCGGCGATGACCTCCCTGGAGACGAGCGAGAAGTGCATGCCCTCGTGCCCCATGGAGATGCCGTCGGAGACCGAGATCGTGCCGAACTGCAGCGGGTAGCCGCCGCCGGCGTGCACGCCCTCCTTCGCCGCCTGGGCGAGTCGATCGAGCGAGAGGTTGCACGGAGTGATCTCGTTCCACGAACTCGCGATGCCGATCTGCGGCTTGCCCCAATCGGCGTCGCCCATGCCGACCGCGCGCAGCATCCCGCGGCTGGTCGTCGCTTCGATGCCGTCGGTCACCACCCGGCTGCGCGGCTTCAGATCAACTGTTTCAGACATATGAACAGATTAGAGGCCAGTTGCGTATGACTCGGACGTGCTCGCGCGCAGAACCATGTGCAGGGCCTCGCGGGGACAAGGCCCGGAATGAGCGCATCCGGCCCCATGAATCGCGCGAAGCCCTACCCGGTGACAGCGGTCTCGCGACGCCCTGCCAGGACGACGAGGGCGGCGGCGAGCTCGGTGGGGTTCGCCACCCGGAAGTCGGCGCGCGTCCGCCCCGGGCCCACTCGGACCCCCACGTCGCCGGGTCGCAACACGGCGAGCGCGTCCTCGTCGGTCTCGTCGTCGCCCGCGAAGAGCACGACGGCATCGGCGCCGGCGCGCGCTGCGATCTCGTTGCGCAGCCGCTCGAGGCCGTACCCTTTCGTGACCGTGCGCGTGGAGAACTCGAGCAGGTCGTGGCCGGCGCGCTCGCGGAATCCGCCGATGCGCTCGGCTGCGGCGCGCGCGGCATCGTGGAGCCGCGGCACGAGGAAGGGCTCGGTCATGCGGGTGTGGAGGCCGAGACCCACCGGCTTGTGCTCGATCCAGGCGCCCGGAGCGGACTTGACCGCCGCCTCGAGCGCGTCGGCGAGGGCCTCGAGGCGGGCGGATTCCGACGTGCTGACGCGCAGGCCGTCGTCGGCGCCGATGCGCAGTTCGGCGCCGTGCGAGCCGATGAGGAACGCGTCGGGATCGCTCGCGGTGAGCTCGGCGAGCTGGTCGATGGGACGGCCCGAAACGTACGCCGTCCACGTGCCGGGGATCGCGCGCAGCCGCTCGAGCGCCGCCTCGGCCTGCGGCAGGGCCCGCGCCTCCATGGGGTTGTCGATGCGCGGGGCGACGGTGCCGTCGAAATCGAGCGCGACGAGCAGGCGGCGCGCCTGGGCGAGCCGCGTCAGCGCGGCGTCGAAGCCATCATGTTCAGCCATCGCCCCTATTCTCGCCACTCAGCGCGCCGAGAAAGGTCGCCGACCAGCGCTGCACGTCATGGCTGATGACCCGGCGGCGCATCGCCTTCATGCGGCGGGCCTGCTCGCCCGGCGGCATCCGCGCCGCCTGCAGGATGCCCGCCTTGAGACCGTCGATGTCGTGCGGATTGACGAGCACTGCCTGCCGCAGCTCGTCCGAGGCGCCCGCGAACTCGCTGAGCACCAGTGCGCCGTGGAGGTCGACGCGGCTCGCCACATACTCTTTGGCGACGAGGTTCATGCCGTCGCGCAGCGCCGTGACGAGCATGACGTCGGCCGCGAGGTAGAACGCGACCATCTCGTCGCGCGGATAGCCCTGGTGCAGGTAGGTGATGGGCGGCCGCCCGAGACTCGAAAAGTCGCCGTTGACCCGGCTGACCATCATCTCGACCTCCTCGCGCAGGTGCTTGTAGCTCTCCACACGCTCGCGGCTCGGGGCGGCGATCTGCACGAGCGCCACATCGGCGACGTCGAGATCGCCGTCCTCGAGGAGTTCGCCGAACGCCTTGAGGCGGTGCAGGATGCCCTTCGTGTAGTCGAGCCGGTCGACGCCGAGCAGCACCACCTTGGGGTCGCCGAGCTCGCGGCGGATCTCCTTCGCTCGTGCCCAGATATCGGGTCGCTTCGCCAGCTCCTGGTACGCCCCGGCGTCGATCGAGATCGGAAAGGGCCGCGCGAGCACCTCGCGGCCCTCCTGCGGCAGCTCGATGAGGTCGCCGCGGATGCGCAGATGGGTCAATCGCTGCACGGCCCGGCGGAAGTTGGATGCGTCGGCGGTGCGCTGGAAGCCGACGACGTCGGCGCCGAGCAGCCCCTCGACGATCTGCCGGCGCCACGGCAGCTGCGAGAACAGGCCGTGGGCGGGGAACGGAATGTGATTGAAGAAGCCGATGACGAGGTCGGGGCGCGCATCGCGCAGCATCCGCGGTACCAGCTGCAGCTGGTAGTCGTGCACCCACACCGTCGCGCCTGGCGCGGCCACGGCGAGCGCGGCCTCGGCGAAGCGCCGATTGACCTCGAGGTACGCCTCCCACCACTGACGGTGGTACTCCGGAGAGACGATGACGTCGTGGTAGAGCGGCCAGAGGGTGCCGTTCGCCATGCCCTCGTAGTAGCGCTCGACGTCCTGCTCGCTGAGCGGCACGGGGATGAGCGGCATCCCGTCGATCTCGAACGGGCCGACCTCGAGGTCGGCGACGCCCGGCCAGCCGACCCACACCCCGCCGCGCTCGCGCAGCACCGGCTCGAGCGCGGTGACGAGCCCGCCGGGCGACGGGCGCCACTGCTCGGAATCAGCGGCGCCCGGCTGGTAGTCGACGGGCAGCCGGTTCGAGACGACCACCAGGTCATAGGCCGGGCGCATTTGCGCAGGCTAGCAAAGAGCCATGAGACTCTTTCCAGTTCGAAACAGGACCGACATCTCGCGTTCAGGAAACCGCCGTAGTCTCAAGCGCAATGATGCGAATCGGGATGAGCACGTCCTGCGTGTATCCGCTGGGAGTGGAGCACGGCTTCCGGCTGGCCGCCGCGGCCGGCTACGACGGCGTCGAGGTCATGGTGACGCGCGACGAGCGCACCCAGTCGGCCGCGCCGCTGCTCGAGATGGCGAGCCGCTACGCGATGCCGATCCTCTCCATCCACGCTCCCGTGCTGCTGCTCACGCACTTCGTCTGGGGCCGCGACCCGCGGGTGAAGCTCGAGCGCACCGCCGAGCTCGCCACCTCCGTCGGGGCCAACACCGTCGTCGTGCACCCGCCGTTCCGCTGGCAGGCCGACTACGCCGACGGCTTCCTCGACATTGTGCGCGAGATGAGCAACGACTACGGCGTCGAGATCGCCGTCGAGAACATGTTTCCGTGGCAGGCGGCCGGCCGCTCGGTGAAGGCCTACTCCCCCGGCTGGAACCCCGTCCACATGGACTGCGACGCCGCCACCCTCGACTTCTCGCACGCCTCGCTCGCCGGGCTGTCGGGCATGGACCTCGCCGTCGCCCTCGGTCCGCGGCTGCGCCACGTGCACCTCTGCGACGGATCGGATTCCGCCGACGAGGGCCGCATCTTCGACGAGCACGCGCTGCCGGGTCGCGGCAACCAGCCCGTCGCCGAGGTGCTGACGATGCTCACGGAATCCGGCTGGGACGGCAGCATCGTCGCCGAGGTCAACACCCGCAAGGCGCGCAAGGAGGCCGATCGCCTCGAGATGCTCTGCGAGACCGTCGAGTTCGCCCGCCGCTACACCGTCGCTGGCAACCGGGTCGCCGCGTAGAGTCGCGGCGTGACGATCCGCAAGTATCTTCTGGCGCCGCGCGTGTACGGCAGCCTGCTCGGCATCGTGCAGGTGCTGCGCGTCACGCGCCGCCGTCCGATCGGCATCCGCATCGGGGTCGTGTGGCTCGCCTGGGCCGCCGCTGTGGTGTTGGCGGTTCTCACCGTGAACGACGCGTCCGCGGCGAAGCGCACCCGTACCCTGTGATGGTGACCACCCGCACAACCGATCACGCCGACCCGCACGACTACGACCACCAGCACTCGGACGTCTCGGGCGGCACGCTGCGCGCCGCCGCGTTCGGAGCCATGGACGGGCTCGTCACCAACATCTCGCTCGTCGCCGGCGTCGGCGCCGCCGGCGCGTCCACGCACCTCATCATCCTCACCGGCATGGCGGGACTCGTGGCCGGCGCGTTCTCGATGGCGCTCGGCGAATTCGCCTCGGTGAGTACCTCGAACGAACAGCTTCAGGCGGAAGCCGAGACCGAGCGAGCCGCGCTCAAGCGCAATCCGGTCGGTGAGCTCGCCGAGCTCACGGCGAACTTCGAGCGCATGGGCATGACGAAGGCCACGGCCGAGCGGGCGGCCCAAGAAGTGCATGAGCATCCGGAGCGTGCGCTGCGCGTGCACATCACCGCCGAGCTCGGCGTGAACCCCGACCAGACCCCGTCGCCGTGGATCGCCGCGATCTCGTCGTTCGTGATGTTCTCCGCCGGCGCGGTCGTGCCGCTCCTGCCGTACTTCTTCGGCCTCGACCTGCTCTGGGTCGGCCTCGTGGTCGGCGGTGCGGGCCTCGTCATCGCCGGCGGCGCCGCGGCGCGCTTCACCACGAAGTCGATCTGGTTCAGCGCCCTGCGCCAGCTGCTCTTCGGTGCCATCGCGGTGACTGCGACATACCTCGTCGGCCTGTGGCTCGGCGTCGGCGCGGCGGGCTGAGTAGTATTCCGGTTGTGACCGAACACGCGACCCCCACCGTGACCCACGACGACGGCGTGCAGAGCCAAGGCCTCAGCCAGCTCCTCGCGAAACGCATCCCTGCCGGCCTCGGCGCGGTGCTCGTGACCCTGCTCGCGATCGCCTCCTTCCTGGTGTGGGTGTGGAGCCTCGTCGTCACATGGATCAGCCACATCGAGTGGGGCCTGCCGTTCTTCCAGGTCACCGTCGCCGCGCTTCTCGTCGTGGGCGTCGCCTTCTACGCCTACAAGACGCTCGCCTGGCTCCTGCCCCTCATCGTCTCGGCATTCTGGATCTGGGTGTCGGTCGTGCCGTTCCAGCCCATCTTCCAGGTGCTCTTCCAGACCATCACCGTGACGGCGCTGATCGCGGCCGCCGTCTTCGCCGTGCAGGCTGCGGCTGAGGCTGAGAAGGCCCGGTTCTGAATTCATCGCCGCGACCGTCCTCGGCGGGCGCGGGTCGCGGCGCGGCACGTGGCACACGCCGTCGCGCCGCTATGGCTCGGAGTTCACGTCACCCACCACGGCTTTTAGAGTTAGGGCTATGACATCGTCGTCTGAGTTCGCCGCCAACGGCACCAATTACGACATCTCGATGCTTCGGGGCGTCTTCGAGAACCACTTCACGTGGGCGACCGCCTTCGAGCGCAACGTGCACCGCTACGCGCGCCGGAAGGCGATCAGCGACCCGGAGACCGGTCGCTCATGGACTTACGGCGAACTCGGCCTCACGACCGGGGCGCTCGTCGAGGGATTGCGCCGGGCCGGCGTCGGCGTGGGCGACTTCGTCGCCTACCAGCTCATGAACCGGCCCGAGTTCGCGTTCCTCTACGTGGCGGCTCAGGGCCTGCGCGCCGTGAGCTCGCCGATGAACTTCCGCCTCGCTCCCGGCGAGACCGCGTTCATCCTCGACCAGACGAAGCCGACGGTGTTCGTCTACGAGCGCGAGCAATCTGCCGAAGTCGCCACGGCGCTTGAGCTCGCGACGTGGAAGCCTGGCACCGTCGCCGGCGTCGGCGAGGGCGAGCTCGTGCCGGGCACGATCGCCTTCGAGGACCTGCTCGTCGCGGGCGCGCCGTCCTTCACGGCCCCCGCCGACGCGTCGGTGTGGGACGAGACGAGCCGCCTCTACACGAGCGGAACGACGGGGATGCCGAAGGCGGTTCCGCTCACCGGCCTCAACGAGGCGCTGTCGGCGCACGACGTCATCATGGCCTTCCCGCTGGGCAACACGGACAAGACGATGAACATGTCACCGTGGTTCCACCGCGGCGGCAACTACTGCGCCGGCCCCAACCCGGTGCTCTTCGTCGGCGCCGAGTGCGTGTGCCTGCGTCGTTTCGACGAGAACGTCGTGCTCGACTCCATCCGAGACAACGGCCTCACCTACATCATCGGGGCGCCGACCAACCTCGAGCGCCTCGCGGATGCCCAGGACGCAAGCCCCCGTGACCTCTCGAGCCTGCGCGGCATCGTCACGATGGGCGCCCCGCTAGAGAAGGCGGCGGCGCTGCGCTACCAGAAGACCCTCAACCCGCGCCTCATGAACGGCTACGGCACGACCGAGGCGTTCTGGAACACCTTCCTGCGCCCGGAGGACCTGCCCGAGCACGCCGGCAGTGCGGGCCGTGCCTGCATCGACGACGATGTCGCCGTCGTCGCCGTCTACGAGGACCACTTCGCCGCACCCGACGACTTCGTGCCGAAAGACGGCAAGACCGTGGGCGAGATCATCATGCGCTCGGCGAAGGCCGGCTACGCCTACGCCGACAACGAGGAGCAGGCGAAGGCGAAGTTCCGCGACGGCTGGATGTACCCGGGCGACCTCGCTCTCTGGGACGAGAACGAGATCGTGACGATCGTCGGCCGCAAGGACGACATGCTCATCTCGGGCGGCGAGAACGTGCACCCCGTACAGGTCGAGGAGGCCCTCGCAGAGCATCCCGGTGTCGCCGACTCGATCGTCGTCGGCCTGCCCGACGAGCGATGGGGCCAGCTCGTCGTCGCCTATGTCCGTCGGCGTCCCGGTGAGCTGCCCGACGCTGAGGATGCCGCGACAGAGCTCGACGCGCACTGCCGCGCGCATCTCACGCTCGCGGACTACAAGCGCCCGCGGAAGTACGCCTTCATCGACGACCTGCCGTACACGGCGACCGGCAAGAAGCAGCACTACATCCTGCAGAACCGCACCATCGACGACGAGGAGGCCGGCCTCTTCATCGCGCCACGGAAGCACTGAACGACTGAAATCCCGGCGACACGCCGCACGATGCCGAGTGCGGCGCGGCGTGTCGCCGGAATCTCAGCCCGAACGACCGGCCGCTCAGCGGCCCGCGGCGTGCGGGTCGGCCGCGCCAGTCGCGCAGCCTCGTCGCGAGCCTGCGCGCCGCACTCGGCGGGCACGGAGCGCTTCGCGCGCGGAACGCCGGCCCGGCCCTGTCAGGCCCGGTTCCTAGACTGCCGGTATGGAGACGAGCCGACGTGCCGCCGATACGAGGCGCCGGCGGCGCCGCCAGCGGTTGCTCAGCTGGGTATCGCGCATCGCCGTCTCGGCGATCGTCGTCCTACTGCTGTGGCTCGTGGTCATCCCGCAGCTCATCACCGCGGCGCGCAGCGCCACCCTGCTCTCGGGCCGGTCGGTGCCGCTCATCGTCGCCGCGGTGGCCTGCGGACTCGCGTCAATCGCCTGCTACGCCGGCCTCACGCACTCCGTCCTGCCGCGGGCGACGCGACCGTCGTGGTGGCGAGTCGCTCTCGTCGACCTCGCGGGCCTCGCCACGACGAACTCTCTCCCCGTCGGTGGCCCGGTCGCGACGGCCCTCCGGCTCAGGCTCCTCGGCGGCTCGAAAACGGCCTACGAAGGTGCAGTCGCCGGCCTTGCGCTCGAGCTCCCGGTCTCGGGCATCCTGCTCTCGGCGCTCTTCATCGCTGGGATGGTGCCGTTCCTGCCGGGGCTCCCCGGCGGGTACTGGCAGGCGATCGCGATCGTGATCGTGATCGGCATCCTCGCCATCCTCGTCGTACTCGGCCTCGCGATCCGCCACCGCATCGGCATCATCCACGCCGTCGCGGCCCTCGTGTCGTGGCTCCCCGAGGGCCTCTGGCGCAACATCGTCGTGTTCGCGAACGGCACAGTCCGCAGCATGGCCGGCTTCGGCGACGCGCCGGGCCGTATCGGAACCGCCGCACTGTGGAGCGCGGGGAGCTGGGCGTTCAACGGCATCGCGCTGTGGCTGTTCCTTCTCGTCGCGGGATTCCAGCCTGATGCCGCGGAGGTGGCGCTCGCGTTCGGCACGGCTTCGGTTCTCGGTCTCGTCCCCATCACGCCGGGCGGAATCGGCGTGGTCGAGGGCGTCATGGTTCCCATGCTCATCGGGTTCGGGGCCACCGCCGACCAGGCCGCTCTCGCCGTCACCGGTTGGCGACTCGGCCAGTTCTGGCTTCCGATCCCGCTCGGCGTGCTGGCCGGGATCGGCCTCGGCGTCAGCTTCGGGTCAGCCTCGGTGCTTCAACCCCCGGGCGACGACGTCACCGGTCGCGGCGCCGGGGAGGGCAGCGCCTGAGCGTTTGCGCGTGCTCGCGACGGCCGCCGGGCGATGGCGCACCCATCCGGCAACGCGGTACTTGGAGATGGTTCTGCCGTCTGCCCGGAGATAGCGGCCGAGCTTGCGGGGATTCATCGTTCGCAGCACGTCGGCGCGGGCGCGCATCCCGGGCAGGAAACGGACCCTGCCGCCGGCCTCCTCGATCGCGAGCGCGATCTCGATGTCCTCGCTGACGCCGTCGTCGAGCGACACGATCGGCTGGACGCGGAGCCAGGCCTCGCGTCGGACCGCCATGTTATGGCCGTAGAGCAGCACCCGCCCGCCGAAAAGCGCCCGATGGATCACGCGGAACGACTGGTAGATGAACGCCGTCGAGTGCTCGACCGACGCGCTCGCCCGCGCTTGGCGCACCGGGCCGCCGACCGCGGCCAGCGAGGG
>JAJYBG010000015.1 GCA_021779075.1 Actinomycetes bacterium
TGGACCCGCTTTGACGGCACGCGCAGCCGGACCGTCACCCGCGCGGCCTTCGTTTCGGGCGATGCGGTGACCGTGCTGCCCTATGACCCGGCGCGCGACCGTGTGCTGGTGGTCGAACAGTTCCGCTCTGGCCCCTTTGCGCGCGGCGATGCCAACGCCTGGCAGCTGGAGGCGATAGAGCGCGCGAAGCCGACGCGGCCGTTGCGGATCCACCTCAAGATCGACTCGGGCCTGCACCGCAACGGCATCCCGCCCGAGGAGTGGGAGGCCGCGGTGCGGTGCGCGCTCGACCTCGAGAGGAGCGGCGTTGTCGAGATCACGGGCATCTGGTCGCACCTCGCGGATGCCGGGTACGACAACGACCGGGACGCCCTGGCCGAACTGCTCGCCGCGGTCGATCAGGCGGCGGCGCTCGGCGCCCGGCCGCGGCTCGTCCACCTCGCGGCGTCCTCCGCGGGCATCCGCGAACCGGAGGCGCGCCTCGACCTCGTGCGGTTCGGCATCGCCGCCTACGGCATCTCGCCGTTCGACGACGAGACGGGTCTCGAGCTCGGGCTGGAGCCCGTCATGACCGTGAAGTCGACCGTGGTCGCGTGGGGTGACGACGGGATCGTCCAGGCGGGGGCGGGTTTCGCGGACGGCATCGCGCCAGACGCCGGGCCCGAGGCGGAGGTGCTCGTCGGCGGGAAGCGGGCGCGCATCCTCTCGGTCGACGTCGACACCTGCACCATCGCCTCCGACGCCCCGCACGGCAGCGAGGTCGTGTTCTTCGGCGCTCCCGCCGGCCTCGCCCCGCACGCCGAGGAATGGGCCGCCTGGGCCGGGACCATCGGCGACGAGATCGTCACCAGGATCGCCGTGCGCGTACCCCGGGTGGCGGTCGACGCCACGCCGCACTAGTCATCCGGACCGGTCTCGCAGGAGGCCGCAACTAAACTCGACCTACGCCGCCGCGCCGGCACGGCGGGGCCGATCGGAGGAAGACAGTGGACCTCAGCATCTTCGACGAGTGGGAGTCCGAGGTCCGCGGCTATGTGCGCTCGTTCCCGGTCGTCTTCGACACCGCGCACGGTTCGTTCCTGGTCGACCAGGACGGCACCGAGTACATCGACTTCTTCTCCGGCGCGTCCGCCCTCAACTATGGGCACAACAACCCGAACTTCAAGCCCGCCCTCATCGACTACCTCGAGAAGGGCGGCATCATCCACGGCCTGGACATGGCCACGACCGCCAAGGCCGAGTTCATCGGCGCCTTCACCGAACTCGTTCTGAAGCCGCGCGGACTGCGCTACAAGCTTCAGTTCACCGGCCCGACCGGCGCGAACGCGACCGAAGCGGCGATGAAGCTCGCGCGCCTCGCCACCGGCCGCACGAACGTCGTCGCGTTCACCCACGGCTACCACGGTCTCAGCCTCGGTTCGCTCGCCGCCACCGCCGCCCAGCACTACCGCCACGCCGGCTCGGTGCCGCTGACGAACGTCACCTTCGCGCCATACGACGGCTACTACGGTGCCGGCATCGACACCCTCGCCCTGCTCGCCAAGCAGCTCGACGACCCGTCGAGCGGGCTCGACCTCCCCGCGGCGTTCATCGTGGAGTGCATCCAGGGCGAGGGCGGCGTCAACGCGGCCTCCGGCGAGTGGCTGCGCGGTCTCGCCGACCTTGCGAGGCGCTACAGCATCCCGCTCATCGTCGACGACATCCAGGCCGGAGTCGGCCGCTCGGGGGACTTCTTCTCCTTCGAGGATTCCGGAATCACCCCGGACCTCGTCGTGCTGTCGAAGTCGCTCTCCGGCTACGGTCTGCCGATGTCGCTCGTTCTCATCAATCCTGATCTGGATGTCTGGAGTCCGGGCGCCCACACCGGAACGTTCCGCGGCAACAACCTCGCCTTCGTCGGTGCGACGGCCGCGCTGAAGACCTATTGGGCCGATGGCGCGTTCCCGGCCGAGATCAAGCGCAAGGGCGAGCTCGTGCGCTCGCGCCTGGCCGCGATCGCGGAGCAGCACCCCGGTGAACTCGACGTGCGCGGTCGCGGCATGTTCTTCGGCCTCGCCTCGCTCGGCGACCCGTCCTTCGGCGCGAAGGTCTCGCAGGAGGCGTTCCACCACGGCGTCATCATCGAGACGGCAGGCGCCCGCGACGAGGTCGTGAAGTTCCTCCCCGCGCTCACCATCGACGATGAGACGCTGCTGCGCGGCCTCGACATCGTCGAAGCCGCGGTCGCAGCAGCCCTCGCCACGGTCTGACCGCCGCTCAACGGCCAGTTCTGCACGGTGGCGCAGCACAGCACTATGCGGAACTGACGGTTCGACGGCGCCTAACGCCGATTCAGGCGCACGGCGATCGCGGTGCGCGCCCTCGCGGCAGCCTCGTCGGCCCGGGCCAAGTCGGGGCTGATCGGAGCAGGCAGCATCTCGCCTTTGCGCCCCAGTGCCGACGTCAAAAACTCGTCTGCGAACGACGGATTCATCGGCAGGAACGGCCCCATGATGTCGGTCGCAAGGGAAGCGCCACTGCGAAGCAGCTCCCCCGCGTCGATCCTCACTGTTCCGCGGTTGACGAATCCGGCGACGCCGGCAACGTGGTACTCGCCGACCTTCCGCTCTGCACCGATGCCCTCGGTGGTTGCGAACACCCGTGCGGTGTCCACGCGGTCGCCATCGGGGGCGACGACGAGCCGCTCCCCGAGCAGTGACCACCCCGCGGCGTTGGCGAAGATCGGCACTCCGGCGTCGCGGAGCGCGCGCAGGCCTTCGCCCGCCGCGGCGAAGACAGGTGCCAGCGCGACGACCGTCGACAGCGGAGCGAAGCCGGCGCACACGACGAGGTCGACATCGGATGGCACCGGCTCGCCCGGAATCCACTCGATGATCTCGGTCTCGATCCCACGCCACTCGGCGCGCCCGGCGAGGCACAGCACGTTGCCGTAGCAGCCGTTGAGGTCGAGGTGCCGCGGGAAGAGCGACAGGATGCGCAGCGTCGTCACTTCGCGCCCTCGATCTCGAGGTAGCCGAACTTCCGGCGCAGCCACATCATGATCTCGTAGTTGACGAGTGCGACTCGCGGCGAAGGCGACTCAGGCGCAGGCAGAGCCCAGAACGCGTCGACCGCGGCGTCGAGGTCCTCAACGACCTGAGCGATGGGAATCCCCAGGTAGGCGAACAACGTCGCGAACTGCCACGCCTTCGTCCCCGCGAGCACGTCGACATGGTCGATTCTCGACCAGTCGATCCCCCAGATCCACGACGGGTCGGGCGTGCCCTCGTCGACGGCGAGGAACAGCCGCTCCGGAGCGCCCTCGAGCGCGTCGAGGTTGAGTTGCAGGCTCGGCGGATTCTTGAACATGACGATCTCGGTCGGCTCGCCGTGGATCTCGATGACCTCGCCGCGGCCGTACACCGGCGCGAAGGAGGCGAACGCCCGCTCCGCCGCCGCCGGATCGAAGTCGCCTCCGAGCAGCCGTTGCGCCGCGACGAGTGCGCCCGCCGCATCGACGGCGTAGTGCAGACCCCGAGCAGGCAGCGCCACGTCGAGTGAGTCCGTCCCAAGGGCGATCGTTGCCGTCTCCCCCGTCACCGCGGCCACCGTCGCGACGTTCGGCGCGTCGGTGGCCGCTGCGCGCACCCGCTCGGCCGCGGCGACGCCGTGCGCTGAGGCGGCGAGCACGGAATCGGCGACGTCGAAGCCGAGCACCTCGCGGCTCTCGGCAATCAGTGAGGCCGCGAGCTCGCGCAGGTTGTCGTCCGCGTTGTTGAGCACCACCGTCTGCGAGGTCGAGCGGGCGATCGCCGTGAGCATCCCGAACACCCGATCCGGCTCGAAGAAGCGGTTGAGCTGGTCGATCTGGATGTTGAGCAGCAGTGCCAGCCGCGGTGCGAGCGTCGTTGCCAGCGCCGGGCCGAAGCCCTCGTCGACCTCGACGACCGCGATGTCGGCGCCCAGCCGGCCGTCGAGGCCGGTCGCGCCGACGAGCGCCGACGCGACGCCCTGCGGCAGGTTGCCGCCCGCCGAGTTCGTGAAGACACGCAGGCCGTGCGCACGCAGCACCGCGACGAGCATCGAGGTCGTCGTCGACTTGCCGTTGGAGCCGGTGACGACGGCCACGCCGAGCGGCAGGTGCTCGACGGCGTGCGTGAGGTAGTCGGGCGCGAGGGCCAGCACGACGCGGCCGGGGATGGCCGATCCGCCGCCCCGGCGGCGCGCCAGCGCCCGCGCGAGTCGGCCGAGCAGCACGGGGATCGCGTAGCGCAGCAGGTCGCGCAAGGGCGGCCTACTCGAGGTAGTCGCGCAGCGACTGCGACCGCGAGGGGTGCCGCAGCTTCGCCATCGTCTTCGACTCGATCTGGCGGATGCGCTCGCGTGTCACGCCGAAGGTGTCGCCGATCTGGTCGAGCGTCTTCGGCTGGCCGTCGCCGAGGCCGAAGCGCATGCGGATGACGCCAGCCTCACGCTCCGACAACGAGTCGAGCAGGCTTTCGAGCTGTTTCTGCAGCATCGTGAAGCCCACGGCGTCCGCGGGCACGACCGCCTCCGTGTCCTCAATGAGGTCGCCGAACTCGCTGTCGCCATCCTCGCCGAGCGGGGTGTGCAGCGAGATGGGCTCGCGGCCGTACTTCTGCACTTCGATGACCTTCTCGGGAGTCATATCGAGCTCGCGCGACAGTTCTTCCGGCGTGGGCTCGCGGCCGAGATCCTGCAGCATCTGGCGCTGCACGCGGGCGAGCTTGTTGATGACCTCGACCATGTGCACCGGGATGCGGATGGTGCGAGCCTGGTCCGCCATCGCGCGCGTGATCGCCTGGCGGATCCACCACGTCGCGTAGGTCGAGAACTTGAAGCCCTTGGTGTAGTCGAACTTCTCGACCGCACGGATGAGACCGAGGTTGCCCTCTTGGATGAGATCGAGGAACTGCATGCCGCGGCCGGTGTAGCGCTTCGCGAGCGAAACGACGAGGCGGAGGTTCGCGCCGAGCAGATGCGACTTGGCACGCTGGCCGTCGCGGGCGACCCAGGAGAGCTCGCGGCCGTACTGCGACCGCTTCTCCTTATCGCTCATCGCCGCGAGCTTCTCCTCGGCGAAGAGGCCCGCCTCGATGCGCATGGCGAGCTCGACCTCTTCCGCCGCGTTGAGCAGCGCGACCTTGCCGATCTGCTTGAGGTAGTCCTTCACCGGGTCGGCGGTGGCGCCCGTGATGGCGCTGGAGTAGACCGGGACGTCGTCGTCCTCGTCGGCGGCGCGCAGCACGATCGCGCCGGTGGGCAGCGGCTCGTCGGCGCTGATCGTCGACTTGCGGGCCTCGCCGTCCTCGTCCTCCACGACGTCGATGGCGCTCGTCACCGGTGCGGGCTCGACGGATTCCGTGCCCGGCGCCTCCGCCTCTTCCTCGACGACGACCTCGATGTCCTGCTCGAGCTCGTCCTCGGCGAGCTCGGGCTCGTCGTCGTCTGCCTTCTTCGCGCGGCGCTTCGCGCTAGTGGCAGGGGCGGCAGCCGCGGCGTCGGCCTTCGGGGCGCGCTTGGCGCGCGGCTTCACCTCGGTCTCGACGACGACCTCGACGGTCTCATCGACAACGGCAGTCTTCGCTCGCGCCATGGCTCCACCCTCCGGCCCGCATCCGCGGACATTACTAAGGCCCATGTCAAATCCGGGGGAACCGTCGTCGCTGTCATTCAGCTGGCGACCGCGGAGATGAATGGGTCCAGTCAAGTATTGCATGGCCTTCCCGCGCCCGATTTCAGGCCCGCGGTCGCCGCCATGCTCTGGAGAGTGCAACCCATAGCGGGGCGACTTCTATTCCCTCCTCGTCGTGCATCCGGCGCCTCGTGCGGCGTCTCGCATGCAGTAGGAAGCCGACTCCGATACCGACGACGAGGTACTGCGCGAGGAACGCGAAACGGAACGAGTCGAGCGAGTACATCGGCTGTCCGAAGACGGTGTGGGCGACGTCGAGGAGGACGCCGACCAGGTACATGATGATAAAGCTCGCGAGGAATCCGCCGACATTGACGATGCCGTTCGCGCTGCTGAGGGCGTGCTGCGGGTTGAAGCTTCGGGCGAAATCGAAGCCGATGAGCGCGCCGGGCCCGCCGACGCCGATCGCCACGAAGAGGAGGACGACGAGCCACAGCGGCGGCCTGCCCGGCCAGGCGAGCACGACGGTCCAGAGCGCGAACATGGTCGACACGATGCCGAGGACGAGAGCGCTGCGGCGCATCGGGAAGCGAGCGGCGAGGATGCCGAGAACCGGGCCGCTCACAAGCCCCGCGCCGGCGACGACGAGCAGCATCGCGGAGGCCTGCGGCGGTGGATAGCCGAGCCCGTAGACCAGGAAGGGCACACCCCAGATGAGCATGATGACCGTGCCGGACGGCTGAGAGATGAAGTGCGTCCAGAACCCGAGCTGCGTCCCCGGGCGCCGCAGCGCGTCGCCGAGCTGTCGGATCGACTGCGCCCACGTCGCGGGCCTCGGGGCGGCAGGAGTCCCTGTCGGCCGATCGGCGATGCCGACGAGGACGACGACGACGCCGAGTGCCGCGAAGGCGGCGGCAGTGAGGAAGGCGACGGTCCAGCCTGTCTCGCGCAGCAGGAGCGCGAACGGCACCGCCGAGATGACCTGGCCGAGCGTGCCGGTCGCACCGAGAATCTGGGCGGCGAGGGGAACCTGCCGCGGCGGAATCCACACGTTCACGATGCGCACGGCCGAGACGAACATCGCCGCATCGCCGACGCCGACGATCACGCGGCCGGCGAGGGCCAGCGGCACGGTCGTCGCGTAGGCGACCGCGACCTGGCCGATCGTCATCAGCACGGTGCCCGCGATCATCAGCGCACGCGGCCCGAGCCGGTCGAGCAGGACGCCGACCGGAACCTGGAGCCCGGCGTAGACCGCGATCTGGAGGACGGCGAGCGTCGAAAGCAGCGCGGCGTTGGTGTCGAAGCGGTCCGTCGCGGCTACCCCTGCGACGCCGATCGTCGTGCGCTGCGTGAACGCGACGACGTAGGCGAAGAGCGCAGCGGCGTAGACGAACCAAGCCCGGCGCTCGCTGCTCACTCAGAACAGGCTATCGCGGCCGTTCTCGTCGTCGCTGTGCCGCCTGACGGCAAGGAACTTCTCGAGCTCGGCAGCGATCTCGTCCGCGCTCGGCAGCGACGCCTGGCTGTCGGCGATCGCACCGGACGGCAGCGGGTTCTCGGCGAGGTAGCTGTCGTGGCGCTCTTCGAGCGCATGGATGAGCCGCTGCAGCTCCGAATTGCCCTGCACCTGCTCGTCGATGTTCGAGAGGTAGTCCCGTTCCGCATCTCGCAGCGAATCGGTGGGGAAGATGAGCCCGGTCGCGGCGGAGATCTTCTGCAGCGCGGTGATGAGGGCGGTGGGGTACTCGGTGTCGCCGAGGTAGTGCGGCACGAGGAAGACGAATCCGACGACGTCGAGGTCGTCCTGAGTGAGGTCGTATTCGATGAGGTGCAAGGCCGTTCCGGGTACCTGCGTGACCGGACGCCATATCGAGAACTGGTCGATGAGGTCCCGACGGTTGCCGCTGACGGTCACGCCGACGGGCCGGGTGTGCGGAATGGGCATCGGAACGCCGTGGATCCAGGTGAGCCCCGACACGCCGAGTTCGCCGACGAGGTCGATGACCGCGGCGCTGAAGGCGCGCCATTCGAAATCGGGCTCGTAGCCGTGCAGGAAGAGGAAGGGCCGGTGCAGCTCGTCGTAGGCGAGGTAGAGGGCGAGCTTCGGGGGCTGGTAGTCCGAGATGTGGTCGCGGGAGAACGTGATGACCGGGCGGCGCGCGCGATAGTCGAGGAGGATATCGGGCTCGAACTCGGCGAGCATCTCGTGCTCGAGGGTGCCCAGCACGTACGCTCCGAGTTGCAACACAGTGTGGCCGGCGTCGGCGAACCCGCTGAGGCCGGCGATGAGCGGCAGACCCCGGGGCACGAGCCTGGGCTCCATCGCCCACTCGTAGAGGTCCGCCGGATTGCGCATGACACGAGTCTAGGCGGGGGAGCGTCGTCGATACCCTGGAACGATGACGTTGCCCGATCTCGCCGTTGTCCCCGCGCTCGGAATCGCAGACGTGGTGGTGGTCGGAGCGACGAGCGGCACGGGCGGGCCGGAACTCCTGCGCGGCCGGATTCCGGAGTCGGTGGCATCGGCCATCGCCGCACAGCTCCCTCTCATCGGCTTCTCTGCAGCGCCCGACGAGCTCGTGCGCCTCGTCGTCGACGGCGCGGTATACGGAGTGATCGGGCTCGGGGGCAAGATCGGCGTCGACGCGCTCCGGGCCGCGGCGGGTTCGGCCATCCGCCAGCTCGCCGGCGTCGGCTCGGTGGCCTTCGCGCTTCCGATCGAGCAGGAGGCGGAGCTTCGCGCAGTGCTCACCGGCGCCGCCCTCGGGGCGTACGGCTACTCCGGGTACAAGGCGCGCGACGCGAAGGCGCCGGTGAGCGCGGTCGCGGTGGTGGCCGACATTCCGGCAGATGCCGCTGTTGCCCGCGCTGTCGTCGACGCGAGCGCCGTCGCACTCGTCAAGGACCTCGTCAACGCTCCCCCGCTCGATCTCTATCCCGAGACGCTCGTCGCCGCCTCGCTCGAGGCCGTCGCGAGCCTTCCGATCGCGACGCGCGTGTGGGACGAATCCCAACTCGCCGCTGACGGGTTCGGCGGCATCGGCGGCGTCGGGCAGGGCTCGGCGCGGCCGCCGAGGCTGCTCAAGCTGAGCTACGAGCCTGCCGGCGCGGTCCGGCACGTCGCACTCGTCGGGAAAGGCATCACCTTCGATTCGGGCGGCCTGTCGCTCAAGACCGGCCCGGGCATGGTCGGGATGAAGACCGACATGGCCGGCGCGGCGAGCGTTCTTGCCACGATCAGGGCCGCGGCGGAGCTCGCCCTGCCGGTGCGGGTCACGGCCTGGCTGTGCATCGCCGAGAACATGCCCTCGGGTACTGCGATCCGCCCGAACGACGTGCTGCGCATCCGCGGCGGCAAGACGGTGGAGGTGCTCAACACCGACGCGGAGGGCCGGCTCGTCCTGGCTGACGGACTCGTCGCCGCGAGTGAGGAGCATCCGGACGAGCTCATCGACATCGCGACACTGACCGGCGCGAAGATCACCGCACTGGGCACGCGCTACTCGGCCGCGATGGGCTCCGATGCGCTGGTCTCCGCGATCCGGAACGCCGCGGCGGCCGAGGGCGAGCTCCTCTGGCCGATGCCGCTGCCCGACGAGTTGCGCCCGACGATCGCGTCGCAGGTCGCCGACATCGCGAACGCCAATCCTGGAGTGGCTGCAGGCGGGATGCTGCTCGCGGGCGTGTTTCTGCGGGAGTTCGTCGGCACGGCCGCCGAAGGCGACGACGCGGCGCCCATTCCATGGGCCCACCTCGACATCGCGGGCAGTGACGAGAACAAGGGCGGAGCGTACGGATTCACCGGAAAGGGGCCGACCGCGGTGCTCGTCCGCACCCTCATCGCGCACCTGGCCGATAGCGGGTCGGTATTAGGCTGATCCGGGACAAAATCGTCATAAGGAGAGCAATCCATGAGCGAATCCGTCAGCCTTCCGGCCCTCGGCGAAAGCGTCACGGAAGGCACGGTCACCCGCTGGCTCAAGAACGTCGGCGACCGCGTCGAGGTCGATGAGCCGTTGCTCGAGGTCTCGACCGACAAGGTCGACACCGAGATCCCCTCCCCGGTCGCTGGCACCCTCGAGCAGATCCTGGTCCAGGAGGACGAGACCGTGGAGGTCGGGACCGCTCTCGTCATCATCGGCGACGGAAGCGGCGCTGGCTCGGCGCCGGCCCCGGCAGCCGAACCCGCCGCGGCTCCGGCCCCCGAACCCGCGGCTGCTCCGGCACCGGCACCCGAACCCGTCGTCGTGCCTGCTCCTGCTCTTGCTCCGGCGCCCGTAGCCGCTCCGGCACCCGAACCCGTCGTCGTGCCTGCTCCTGCTCTTGCTCCGGCGCCCGTAGCCGCTCCGGCACTCGAACCCGTCGTCGTGCCTGCTCCTGCTCCGGCACCGGCCCCCGTCGCACCGGTCGCCGCATCGGCCCCCGCCGCCGTGGCCCCGTCTGCTCCAGCGCACGGCGGCACCCAGTACGTGACCCCGATCGTCCGCAAGATCGCCGAAGAGCAGGGCGTCGACCTCGGCGCTCTCGTCGGCTCCGGTGTCGGCGGCCGCATCCGCAAGGACGATGTCCTCGCCGCCGCGAGCAGCGCCGGCGCGGTGCCGGGAGCCGCCCCAGCCAAGTCGCCCGCCATCGTGGAGATCTCGCCGCTGCGCGGCACCACCCAACCTGCTTCGCGCCTGCGCAAGCTCATCGCCGAGCGCGCCGTCGCCTCGCTCCAGGCCACTGCGCAGCTCACCACCGTGGTCAAGGTCGATGTCACCAGGGTCGCCGAGCTCCGCATGAAGGCGAAGTCGCAGTTCGAGGCCGCCACCGGTGCCAAGCTCTCGTTCCTGCCGTTCTTCGCTCTCGCCGCAGTCGAGGCCCTCAAGACCTACCCGGTCGTCAACTCGACCTTCAACGGCGAGACGATCAGCTACCCCGCTGCCGAGAACCTCTCGATCGCCGTCGACACCGAGCGCGGGCTCCTCACGCCTGTCGTGCGCGGAGCCGGCGACCTGACCATCGCGCAGTTGGCGCAGCAGATCGCGGACCTCGCCGAACGCACCCGCAGCAACCAGCTGAAGCCTGACGAGCTCGCCGGCGGCACGTTCACGCTGACCAACACGGGTTCGCGCGGCGCTCTCGTCGACACCCCACTCGTGTTCCAGCCGCAGTCGGCCATCCTGGGCACCGGCAGCGTGTTCAAAGAGCCCGCCGTCGTCTCCGTCGGCGGCGTCGACGCCATCGCCATCCGCTCGTCGGTCTATCTGGCGCTGTCCTACGACCACCGCATCGTCGACGGTGCGGATGCCGCCCGCTACCTCGCGCAGGTGAAGGCCCGCCTCGAGGAAGGCGCCTTCGAGGCGAACCTGGGGCTGTAGCGCCTGTTTTGCGCCGGTCCGCGCTCGGCGCGCTAACCAGCGAAGATTGCGCGCAGCCGCCAACCGGCTTCGGTCCGCATGAGCAGAACCGAGGCCGGTTTCGTCGCGCCGTCTGCTGACGTCAAGGCGATGAGTGCAGAATCCCCCACGCGCTCGATGAGCACCGCCCGGTCGGTGGCCAGTGCTCGGGCCGGCGCGGCAAGGGCGTCCGGATCGCCATCGGCGAGGGCGGTCAGACACACCCGAATCACATCGGCGGACCCGGTGATGCAGGCGTCGCGCGCGGCGAGCAGGATCGGCGCGGCCGCGACCGGATCGCTCGGAAACGTGCTCGAGGTCGCCGACGCTATCGGCGAGACGGAAGTCCCCACTGCGGAGTTCGACGGCGCCGACGCGATGCCCGATGCACTCTCACCGGAGTTCGCGGTGCCGCCGGCGCGCGTGGTGCTTGCAGTCGAGGCGAGCGCTGTCGCCGCCCCGACGCTGGGGCGGGTCGGCGTGCCGACTCCACCGTGCGGCAGAAGCAGGAGCGCTGCGATGGCCGCGAAGGCGGCGACCCCCGTTCCGATGAGCAGGATTCGGCCGCGCCCGCGCAGGGCCATGGTCGGTGGCCACTGGGCTCGGCGTTCGGGTCCCTTCCGAGCGCCGGAACGGGCCGCAACGTCGTGGTCGGCGGGTGCGGGCGGAACGCTCACGGGCTCTACCGCCGACGTGGGCATGAAGCCCGCGAGCACCACGCCGTGCGCGCTGCACAGCGCGGCGAAGCGATGCCAGGCGAGCGAGCCCACGTCGAGACGCTCCACGAGCAGCGACGCGCCGGCGGACGTCGACTGCACGTCGTAGACGCGCGGCCGGTCGAGGGCGACGAGGGCGGCATGGAGCCGCGCGATAGTGATGCGATCCGAGGTGATGGTGATGACGCCGGCCATTGTCGCACGGTCGCCGGTGCGGGCCATTCCGCCTGCCTGCCCGTCAGGGAGCTGCGTATCGCGCACCGAACCGGCCCACTGTGGAGGAACTGTGCGCACCAAACCGTACAGTGGACTCGTGGTCAAATACATCGACACGGGACTAAGCGCCAATTCCGTGCCGTATGAGGAGGCCCTCGAACTCCAGCGTGCACTGCACGCCGATGTGGTTCGCGGGGCGGCGCCTGACACTGTCATCCTGCTCGAGCACCCGTCGGTCTACACCGCGGGCAAACGCACCCAGCCCGACGAGCGGCCGACCGACGGCACCCCAGTCATCGACGTCGACCGCGGCGGCAAGATGACCTGGCACGGGCCGGGCCAGCTGGTGGGCTACCCGATCGTGCACCTGCCGCGCCCGTTCGATGTCGTCGCCTTCGTCAGGACGCTGGAAGGCGTGCTCATCGAGGTGCTCGACGACTTCGGCGTCAGCGGGCACCGCGTCGACGGCCGCAGCGGCGTATGGGTGAGCCAGGAAGGCGCGCCCGATGCGAAGATCGCGGCGATCGGGCTGCGCATCGCCGATCGGGTGAGCATGCACGGCTTCGCGCTCAACTGCTCGAACTCGCTCGAGCCGTACGAGAAGATCGTCGCCTGCGGAATCCGCGATGCGGGTGTGACGACGATCAGCCGCGAACTCGGCCGCACCGTCACCCCGACCGAGGTCGTGCCGACGATGCGCTGGCGACTCGGCCAGGCGCTCGGTGCCTACGCGACCGAGACGGTGGCCTCGTGACCGCGGTTCAGCTCGGCGAACGGCGGATGCTGCGCCTCGAGGTGCGCAACGCTGAGACGCCCATCGAGCGCAAGCCCGAGTGGATCAAGACGAGGGCGAAGTTCGGGCCTGCGTTCACCGAGTTGCGCGAACTCGTCACGAGCGAGAGCCTCCACACGGTGTGCCAGGAGGCGGGCTGCCCCAATATCTACGAATGCTGGGAGGACCGCGAGGCGACCTTCCTCATCGGCGGCGACCAGTGCACCAGGCGCTGCGATTTCTGCCAGATCGACACGGGCAAGCCCGCAGCGTACGACACCGACGAGCCCCGCCGCGTGGCGGAATCCGTCGCCCGGATGAACCTGCGCTACGCCACCGTCACCGGCGTCGCACGCGACGATCTGACCGACGAAGGCGCCTGGCTCTACGCCGAGACGATCCGGCAGATCCATGCCGTCGCCCCGGGAACCGGCGTCGAGATCCTCGTCCCGGACTTCTCGGGCAAGCCCGAGCTGCTCGGCGAGGTGTTCGGCGCCGCTCCCGAGGTGTTCGCGCACAACATCGAGACGGTCCCACGGATCTTCAAGAGCATCCGGCCGGGATTCCGCTACGAGCGCTCCCTCGACGTGCTCACCCAGGCCAAAGCTGCAGGCCTCATCACGAAGTCGAACCTCATCCTCGGCATGGGCGAGACCCGGGAGGAGGTCGTCGAGGCGATGCGCGATCTGCTTGCCGCGGGCTGCGACCTGCTCACCATCACCCAGTACCTCCGCCCGAGCGTCCGGCACCACCCCATCGACCGCTGGGTGAAGCCCGAGGAGTTCGTCGAACTGCGTCAGGAGGCCGAGGAGATGGGCTTCAAGGGCGTCATGTCCGGCCCGCTCGTGCGCTCGTCCTACCGGGCCGGCCGGCTCTGGGCGGCCGCGGTCGGCGAGACGGTCAGCCAGTAGGCTGGAGCGCATGGCGCGAACCCCCGAGAAGGAGCCTGGCCGCATCCGGCAGATCTGGGAGACCTTCCAGGTCACCCGCACGTACGACGGATCGCTCGTGTGGCTCATGCTGCTCGTGTTCGTGCTGCCCGTGCTCGCCGGTGCCGCCGCCGCCGTGTTCATCCCGGGCATCGGCCTCCTCGGCGAGATCATCTGGCCCCTGGTCGGCGTCCTCTTCGGTGTTCTGCTCGCCGTCATCGTGCTCGGGCGGCGAGCCGAGAAGAGCGCCTACGATCGCATCGCCGGCCAGCCGGGTGCCGTCGGAGCCGTGCTGCGCTCGGGCCTGCGCGGCGGCTGGCGCGGCAGCGAGATGCCGGTCGCGGTCAACGCCAAGACCCGGGATGCCGTCTATCGCGCGGTCGGCCGTGGCGGCGTGGTGCTCATCGGCGAGGGCCCCGCCTCGCGCACGCAGCGCCTGCTCGACGAGCAGCGCCGCCGCGTGCAGCGCGTCGTGCCCAACGTGAAGGTCACCACCCTCGCCGTCGGCCCCGACACCGACGCGGTGCCGCTCGCGCGCATCCCGCGCACGCTGTCGCGGCTCAAGAACACCCTCACCAAGGCCGAGGTCCTCGCTGTCGACCACCGGCTCGCCTCGCTCAACGAGGGCATCCCGGTACCGAAGGGCATCGATCCGACCCGAGTGCGCGCGCCCCGCAGACCCCAGTAGCGCAACACGCTCTACGAGCGAGCGGCTTTGCCGGTCGCGAACGCAACCACCCGCTCAAGCCAACTGCGGTGCGCCGGGCAGGGACCGGCGCACTAAGACCGGATGAGTACGGTTCCCGCGACCTTGTCGTGGAAACCGCGCTGGTCGCTGTCCCACACCAGGGCAGGCACGACGACGGCAAGGAGGAGGCTCCGGACCACGGGACGCCACCAGCGGGGCGGCGTGCCGGGCAGGGCCGCGACGCGAAGACCCAGGAGCCGGTGGCCGATGCTGCCGCCGATCGTCAGGATTCCGAGGATCTGCAGCACCGTGAACACGACGAGCGGCGCCCACTGGGTGGGGCCGTTCGGGTCGCCCCACGCCGCTCCCCCGAAGACGGCGAGCGTGACGAGATCCGCGATCACGCCGTCGACGAGCAGGGCGAGGATGCGGCGGCCCAAGCGAGCGACCGAACCACGACCCGTCTCGGGCAGGCCCAGACGCTCGCCCGGATAGGTGCTCGGCGGCAGCAGCGGGCGGGGAGAATCCACCCCTCAACCCTAGTCAGCGACTGGGTGCGTAACATCGCCGAAACAATATCGAGACGGCCGGGAAACCGCTCCCCAATAGCGTTTCAGAGGGTCTCGCATCGAGCCCGCCAAACCCCCCTCTTGGAGCTTCCATGTTCAGTGATTCTTCCGAGGTGCTGAAGTTCATCAAGGACAACGACGTCAAGTTCGTCGACATCCGCTTCACGGACCTTCCCGGCGTCCAGCAGCACTTCAACATCCCCGCCTCGACAGTCGACGAGGAGTTCTTCACGGTAGGCCAGCTCTTCGACGGCTCGTCCATCCGCGGGTTCGCGAGCATCCACGAATCCGACATGCAACTCATCCCGGACGTGACGACCGCGTATGTCGACCCGTTCCGCGCCGAGAAGACGCTGATCATCGTCTTCGACATCTTCAACCCGCGCAACGGCGAGATCTACAGCAAGGACCCGCGCCAGGTCGCCAAGAAGGCGGAGAAGTACCTCGCCTCGACCGGCATCGCCGACACCGCGTTCTTCGCCCCCGAGGCCGAGTTCTACATCTTCGACGATGTGCGCTACGAGGTGAAGCAGAACGGCAGCTTCTACTTCGTCGACTCGGAGGAGGGCGCCTGGAACTCCGGCCGCGTGGAGGAGGGCGGCAACCTCGCCAACAAGACCCCGTACAAGGGCGGGTACTTCCCGGTGAGCCCGGTCGACAAGCAGGCCGACCTGCGCGATGACATCTCGCTCAAGCTCATCGACGCGGGCCTCATCCTCGAGCGCGCGCACCACGAGGTGGGCACCGGCGGCCAGGCCGAGATCAACTACCGCTTCGACACGATGGTGCACGCCGCCGACGACGTGCTGAAGTTCAAGTACATCGTGAAGAACACCGCGGAGCTCTGGGGCAAGACGGCGACCTTCATGCCGAAGCCGCTCTTCGGCGACAACGGTTCGGGCATGCACACCCACCAGTCGCTGTGGAGCGCCGGCAAGCCGCTGTTCTACGACGAGGCGGGCTATGGCGGTCTCTCCGACCTCGCACGCTGGTACATCGGCGGCCTCCTCAAGCACGCACCGGCCGTCCTCGGCTTCACGAACCCGACGGTGAACTCGTACCACCGGCTCGTGCCGGGCTTCGAGGCGCCGGTCAACCTGGTGTACTCGGCGGGCAATCGCTCGGCGGCCATCCGCATCCCCATCACGGGCTCGAACCCGAAGGCGAAGCGCCTCGAGTTCCGCGCGCCGGATGCCTCCGGCAACCCGTACCTCGCCTTCGCCGCGCAGCTCATGGCGGGCCTCGACGGCATCCAGAACCGCATCGAGCCCCACGAGCCGGTCGACAAGGACCTCTACGAGCTGCCCCCCGAGGAGGCGAAGCTCATCCCCCAGGTCCCCGGCTCGCTCGGCGAGGTCCTCGACGTGCTCGAGGCCGACCACGACTTCCTCACCAAGGGCGGCGTGTTCACCGAGGAGCTCATCGAGACCTGGATCGACTACAAGCGCGAGAAGGAGATCAAGCCCCTCGCGCAGCGCCCGCACCCGTTCGAGTACGAGCTGTACTACGGCGTGTGATCCCGGATCGCGCAGAGAGGAGCCCCGCTTCGGCGGGGCTCCTCTCTTTTCACGCGGCGGACGTCTCAGCGCGGGGTGCGGGTGTACGTCGCGGTGCTCGGTGCCTCGCCGTAGAAGAGCCGGCTGAACACCGCGCGTGCTCTTCGGGTGGTCGCAAGATAGTCCTCTTCCAGCCGGGATGCGGAGTGGGGCGGGTACTCCATGAGGCGTGCGATGCCTTCGAGCTGGTTCCGGTCTGCCGGCAGCACGTCCGCGGTCCGGTTTGACCACAGCGTCATCGCGGATCGGGCGCGGCTGGCGATGAGCCAGCCCTCCCGCAGCCGCGCGGCGTCGCCGGGAGCGAGGTAGCCGAGGTCGACCTCCGCCTCGAGGGCGTGGAGCGTCGAGGTGGTGCGGAGCACGCGGTGATCGTGCGCCGAGCGGAGCTGCTCGAGCTGGACAAGCCATTCCACGTCGCTGAGCGAGCCGCGGCCGAGCTTGAGGTGGCGCGCCGGGTCGGCGCCCTGCGGCAGGCGCTCGTTCTCGACGCGCGCCTTGATGCGGCGCACCTCGCGGACCTCTGCGTCGCCGAAGCGCGCCGGATACCGCACGGTGTCGGCAAGGACGAAGAAGTCGGCGATGAGCGCCGGATCGCCCGCGACGCCCCGGGCACGCAGCAGTGCCTGCGCTTCCCAGGTGAGCGACCAGCGGGCGTAGTAGGTGGCGTACGACTCGAGCGACCGGGCTACTGGGCCGTTCTTGCCCTCGGGTCTCAGCCCCAGATCGAGGTCGAGCGGAAGCTGGTGGTCGGCGGTGAGGCGCGAGAGCTCGGCGGCGATCTCGAGCGCGCGCGGCAGATCGGCGGCGGCATCCGCGCTGCGGTACACGTACATGACATCGGCATCGGAGCCGAAGCCGAGCTCGCGCCCCCCGAAGCGGCCCATCGCGATCACCGCGAACTCGATCGGCGCCGGGGAGGCCCGCCGGATGGCATCGAGTGTCCCCGCTATGGCGACCTCCGTCACGTCGCTGAGACCGCGCGCGAGCTGGTCGATGGTGAGCAGCCCCAGGATGCCGCCGAAGGCGAGCCGCAGCACCTCGCGCCGCCGCAGGAACCGGATCGCCCCGGCTGCCGAGTCAGCGGTGTCGTGCCGGGCGAGGATCGCGTCGACCTCGTCGCGCAGCGCGGTGATCGGCCGCGGTTGCAGCTCCTCGTCGTCGTCAAGCCAGGCCACCGCCTCGGGGAGGTGGCCGAGCAGCTCGCCGACGAAGCGCGAACCCGAGAGCAGCCGGGTGAGGCGCTGAGCGGCACCCGAGGAGTCCCGCAGCATGCGCAGGAACCAGTGAGTCTCGCCGAGGTCCTCGCTGAGGCGACGGAAGACGAGCAGGCCGTAGTCGGGGTCGGCGCCGTCGGCGAACCACTGCAGGAGCACGGGCAGCAGGGTGCGCCGGATGGCGGCGCTGCGCGAGATGCCGCCGGTGAGGGCGCCGATGTGCGCGAGGGCACCGCGTGGATCGCGGAATCCGATCGCCGCCAGGCGCGCCTCGGCGGCGGCGCTGGACAGGTGGATGTCGTCGTCGGACAGCGAGGCGACGGCCGCGAGAAGCGGACGGTAGAAGAGCCGCTCGTGGAGTCCGCGCACCCGCCGTTTGAGTTCCGTCCACAACTCGACGAGCTCGGCGGCGTTGCCGGCGAGACCCGAAGCCCGGGCGAGCACCCGCTGCGCGGCCTCGTGGCGCGGCATGAGGTGCGTGCGGCGCAGCTGGGCGAGCTGCAGGCGGTGCTCGAGCACGCGGAGGGTGCGGTAGTCCTCGGCGAACTGCACGGCCTCGACGCGGCCGATGTAGCCGGATTCCGCCAGCGCCGCCAGCGCCGCGAGGGTGCCCGCCTGCCGCACCGAGGGGTCGTGGGCGCCGTGGACGAGTTGCAGCAGCTGAACGGTGAACTCGATGTCGCGCAATCCGCCCGGGCCGAGCTTGAGCTGATAGTCGACGTCGGCCGCGGGGATGTTCTCGGTGACGCGCTCGCGCATGCGCTGCACGGACTCGACGAAGCCCTCGCGGGACGAACTCGTCCAGACCATGGGGCCGAGGGCGGCGACGTAGCGCTCCCCCAGCTCGGCGTCGCCCGCGAGCGGCCGCGCTTTGAGCAGCGCCTGGAACTCCCAGGTGCTCGCCCAGCGCTCGTAGTAGGCGATATGCGACTCGAGCGTGCGCACGAGTACGCCGTCTTTGCCCTCGGGCCTCAGGTTGGCGTCGACCTGCCAGAGCACCGGTTCGACCGTAGGGCTGTCGGCGCCGCGCATGGTGAGCTGGGCGAGGCGGATGCCCACGTCGATGGCCCGAGCCGACGTGATGGTCGCGCCCGGAACGGCCTCGGCAACGAAGATCACATCGACGTCGCTGACATAGTTGAGCTCGCGGGCGCCGGCCTTGCCCATGCCGATGACGGCGAGTCGGGTTGCGGCGACATCGGCCGCCCCGAACCGGCTTGCGGCGTCGGCGCGCGCCACGGCGAGGGACGCATCCAGCGCCGCACCCGCGAGGTCGGCGAGGGCCGCGGCGACGCGGCCGACGCCCGCCGTCGCGGACTTCTGGCTGAGATCAAAGTCGACGACCTGCAGGAGGCGCCGCCGATAGCGCGTGCGCAGCGCGACCCAGCCGGGTTCGCCGGCCACACCGGCCACGCCGTCCACCGCGCCCACGGCGTCGAGCAGGTCGGCGCGGTACTCGCCGGCGTCGGGCAACGCGGCCGTCGGCTGGGCGAGGGCGCCGATCTCCTGGGGATGGCGCAGCAGGAACTCGGCGAGACCGCTCGACGCCCCCGCGATGCGGGCGAGCCGCACGGCATCCGATGAGGAGCCGAGAAACGGCCCGAACACCTCCGGCACCCGCCGCAGCAGCGCGAGCAGGCGGGTCAGTGCAGCGTCTGGATCGGCGGTGTGGACGAAGACCTCGAATGCGGCTGCGGGGATGTCGACCCCGACGGCGGCCGAGTACTCGGCGAGGTCGAGTGCAGCCCGATCAAGGTCGGTGAAGCCGGCGCGGGCGAGGTCCGTCAGCGACAGCGTCGTCATGACCGCGCCACCCGGCTACAGCAGGTCCAGGTTCGCCCGCAGCTCGAAGGGGGTGACCTCCTGACGATAGGCGTGCCACTCCTCGCGCTTGTTGCGCAGCACGTGGTTGAACACCTGCTCGCCGAGCGTGGCCGCGACGAGCTCGCTGTCCTCCATGAGCGAGATCGCGTGTTCGAGGGATGCCGGAAGAGCGTGGTAGCCGAGCGCGCGGCGCTCGCCCTCGGAGAGCCCCCAGACGTCCTCGGTGGCCTCGGCGGGGAGCTCGTAGTCCTCCTGAATGCCTTTGAGGCCCGCGGCGAGGAGCAGCGAGTAGGCGAGGTAGGGGTTCGTCGCAGAATCCAGCGCACGGTACTCGATGCGGGCGCTCTGCTCCTTGCCGGGCTTGTAGAGCGGCACGCGAACCAGCGCGGAGCGGTTGTTGTGACCCCAGCTCACGTAGCTCGGCGCCTCGTCGCCCGACCAGAGGCGCTTGTACGAGTTGACGAACTGGTTGGTCACCGCGGTGATCTCGGGGGCGTGGCGCAGCAGACCGGCGATGAACTGGCGGCCGACCTTGGAGAGCTGGTATTCGGCGCCCGCCTCGTAGAACGCGTTCGCGTCGCCTTCGAAGAGCGAGAGGTGGGTGTGGAGGCCGCTGCCGGGGAAGCCGGTGAGCGGCTTCGGCATGAACGTCGCGTAGACGCCCTGCTCGATCGCGACCTCTTTGATGACGGTGCGCGCAGTCTGGATGTTGTCGGCCGTGGTCAGCGCGTCGGCGTAGCGCAGGTCGATCTCGTTCTGGCCCGGGCCGACCTCGTGGTGGCTGAATTCCACCGAGATTCCGACGCTTTCCAGCATGCCGACGGCGCGGCGGCGGAAGTCGTGCGCGGTCCCGCCTGGGACGTTGTCGAAATAGCCAGCGTTGTCGACGGGCTCGGGACCGGCCTCGCCGAACTGGCTGCTCTTGAGCAGGTAGAACTCGACCTCGGGATGCGTGTAGAACGTGAACCCCGCCTCGGCCGCGGAGGCGAGCGAGCGCTTGAGCACATTGCGCGGATCCGCGACGGCGGGCTCGCCGTCGGGGGTCGTGATATCGCAGAACATGCGCGCGGTCGGGTCGATGTCACCACGCCAGGGCAGGATCTGGAACGTCGTCGGGTCGGGGTAGAGCAGCAGGTCCGACTCGAAGGCGCGGGTGAGGCCCTCGATCGCCGAACCGTCGAAGCCGAGGCCCTCGGCGAACGCCCCCTCGACCTCGGCCGGAGAGATCGCCACCGACTTGAGGGTGCCGACCACGTCGGTGAACCACAGGCGGACGAACTTGACTCCGCGCTCCTCAACGGTGCGCAGAACGAAGTCGCGCTGCTTGTCCATCGTCTCCCTTTCGCTTTGACTCAAGCCTATTGGCGTGACGGACTGAGGGGCGACCGATCCCGCGGATGGACCCCGCGCGCCGCCGCGCGGCGACCGGTGCCCGCCAGCTCGCCGTCCGAGCGTCCGAACAGGAGCCGGGCCGCGGCACGCATGCCCAGGGCGGGAAGATAGGCGCGGACGATGGCGACCGCGATCCGCGGCAGCTGCGCCGGATCCTGATAGGCGAGAAGCACCGGCTGGAACGAAGGCCTGAACTTCTCCTTGAAGTGCAGCAACGAAGCGAATCCGTACGCGGGCTCGAGGCGGCGCGCGATGGCGTGCACCGCGGCGTCAAGTCGGTTCGAGGTCGGCGTCGAGCGGGCGAGGGGCGCCACCGAGAGGCTTGCCAGGTCGGCGCCGCTCTCCTGCAGGATCCCCGCAGCGCCGGCAATTGCGAATTCCATGGCACCGCTCGCGGAGCCGCTCCGGCGTCGCATGAGGTCGAGCGTGCGCCCGACGAGCAGGCCGTCGCGATAGACCGGAAGCCAGCTGGTGACGGCATGGACCCGGCGATTCTCATCGACGACGATCGCAAGCTGGACCTCGTGGTCCTGCGCTTCGGCGAGGCCGCCGAGGGTGAAGCCCAACTCGGGGAGCCCTTTCTCCCCCAGCCATTCTTCGGAGATCCCGTGCAATTGCGCCCGCAGTCCCTCCGGAAGCTGACTCCAGCTGCTCCAGACCAGTGTCAGTCCCTCGCGTCTGGCCCGCGACACCGCGTTGCGGATGTCCTTGCGGGCGCCGCCTTCGATCCCCCAGCCGTCGAGGGCGAGGACCGCATCCTCGCCGACGACGAGGTGATGCCAGCCCAGCGAGTTCACGAAGGCGGCGTATTTCGCGTCGATGGCATAGAACGCAGCCGTCCACCCCTGGTCCTCGCAGAACCGGGCGAAGCCGGCCATGGTCTCTTCCGCAGCCTCCGGCGGTCCTACCGGGCCGCCCACCGTGACCGCTACCCCCCTGACGACCCGATACGCGATGCCGCCTCCTTGCGCAGCGAACCAGTAGGAGCTGCCGGCCCAGGTGACCATGTGGGCACGGTTGTCGCCGCCCCGGTGGGCAAGGCCGCGGATTTGCTCGACGTCGATGCGTGTGGTGCTCGGGGCAGCACTGCCCATGCTGATGACGCCACCTGCGACGACGAGAAGCCAGAACACTGCGCCGACGCCGTCGTAGATCATATGGGCGACCGGTGTCAGCGGAAGGAACCCGCCCTTGTCGCCGGCGAGGAAGTTCACCGGGACGAAGCGGGCAGGCAGCGAGGCGAGGAGACGCGACCAGGTGGGGGCCTGGGTGAACGCCGTCGAGCCGAGGGCGTGGCCCGCGATGAGGTAGAACCCGCCGAGCACCAGCGCGGCTCCGCCGACGACGGCACCCGCCCGGCCCAGCGTCCGCACGTCCGGCTTCTGCGGAAAATAGGACGAGAATCCGAGGAAGAGGGCCGCGCTCGCGGCGGGTACCGCCACCGCGGCGACGAGTTCCACGACGACCGGGCCACCCTGGAGGCGTCCGCCCTGAGGCTCTACGTCGCCGGCCAGGGGCAGGATGTCGAAGTAGAAGGCCGCCCACAGAGCCATGAGTCCATTGAGCGCAGCCGCGAACCAGACAGCGAAGCGCTTGCCGCGCAGCATCCCCCACGCGGCGAGGAGCAGTCCGATGAGGGGCAGCGCGGAGACCGCGATCGCACCGACCGATGCGATTCTCAGAACCGAGAGGGAACGCATGCACGCGACGGTGAGCGACTGCACGTCGCAGGTGGCCAGCACATCGCTCACCGTCGGCACGCTCGGGGCGACGAGGAGCAGCGCGATGGGCGCGAGCGGGCCGTGCCGCGTCATCGAGATCACGGCGATGAGCGGTCCCAGTGCGCCGATGGCCGCGATGCAGGCGAGGAGGCGCCGCGTCTCCGCGCGCGTGCTGCGCAACCAGGCGCGACGATGCCTGCGGGAGGCGAAGAGCATGCCGAGGCCTAGGCCGATCGCGGCGGCGAAAGCGCGCGCGAGGTCGTTCGGCGACCCCGAGTAGAGCAGCAGTACGGCCACACCGGCGGCACCCAGAAGGCGGATGCGCCGCCGCCACAGCGGACCCGCCAGCGCGCTCGCTGCGAACACCGCCGCGAAGCTCCCCGGCCCGGCGTTGACGGTGAGGGCGCGCACCGTGATGCCGGCCCAGTCGATGCCGTGGAGTCCGAGGAGCGATTCGACACCATCGGCGGCGAGTACCGCGGCCGTTCCGCCGATGGCGAACACGAGCACGGTGCGCAGCAGGCCCAGCAGCCGCTGCGCCGCGATGAGAAGCGCCGCATCGAGCACCAGTGTGAGCGCGAACTCGATCGACGACGCCCCGGGGAACAGCCCGACGGGGTTGATCGGCGTCCAGCCGCGCTGGACATGAAGCCGCCCGAGACCCGCACCAACTGCGGAGGCGGCGAGCAGATAGGCGACGATCGCCGCCGGAATCCACGGTCGGTGCGCCGCGGCGCGTGTCAACGCCGGACCGCCGGGCCGAAACCGAACCGCGTCAGGACCACGGGAAGCGCATTCGCGAAAGCGAAGCGAACCGTGTTCATATCGTGCCCGCTCGGCGCGACGAAGAGAAGCGTGTTCATTCCTTGACGGGCCGCGGCGCGCTGAAGAATCCCGCCCGCGGTGCCGTAGCGCTGGTCGCCCCGGCCGACCACCCAGATCGCCATGGTGTCTCGATAGCGCCCGTGGCGGTTCATGACGGCGGTAGGCGCTACCGCCGCATAGCGTGCAGCCGATCCCCCGAAGTACTTGGCGATGGTGAGGTGGCCCGCGCTCGGCACGAGCTGGCTGACGATGGCAAGGCCGGCGCCGAACTCGTTGGAGTTGCCCGCGATGAACTGCGAGGTGCAGGTCGCACCCTGCGAGAAGCCCATCACCGCCCAATCACGGCGTTGCGGCAGGACGCGGAGATGGGCGAGGACCCAATTCCGAACGTCGACCGTGATGTACGTCGCGGAGTTTCCCCCGGCCGCAGTGTCGAGGCACATCGGATTGGACCACGGGTTGCCGAGCTGGTCGGGTGCGACGACGATCGGCGCCAGCCCCCGGTGCGTCTTGGCGAACGCGTCGAGCACGGCGTTGAGGTGAGCCACGACGAAGAGCTGATCCGGGCTTCCCGGCTGACCCGACAGCGCAACGATGACCGGCAGGTGCGGCGGATTCCTCGTGAGCGCAGCAGGAGGCAGGTAGACAACCGCGTCGCGTGCCGCGAAATTCGAGACCGTGCCGGGGATCGGCGTGCTGTAGAGCGCGCCCTTGGTCGGCATCCCGGCAGGCGGACGCCAGGTCGCCAACGACGGGACGGTCGACTGCGGGCGCCGTGGCAGCGCAGTAAAGGTGCGGTGGGCGTAGGGGTTGGAGACGACGATCGAGGCGATCGTCGGGTAGTAGCCGAAATCCTCGTTGAAGCCGATCGCTGCCGTGAGCACGACGATAGGGATCATCAGCCCGCCGAGCGCCCGGTGCCATGCGCCGCGCTGCACGATCGCGACGATCGCAAGAGCCATGCCGCCGAACGCGAAGGCCACCCACATGCGCATGATGGGCGTCAACGCGATGCCGAAGTCATCACGGACGTCGCCGAACCACCAGCAGGCGAGATACCCGAGCCCCGCGCCGAATGCGGTCGCTCCGATCGCGATGAGCCGCCAGAGCACAGTCTGGTTGCGCGCCACCAGGAGAAGGATCCCAAGGAGTGTGACCGCATCGAGCGCACCGAGGAAGAGCGAACTGGTCAGGCGCAACTGAAGCACGGCAGCGAGCATTCGGCACGGCACCTCCGAAGCCGCTCTGAAAGAGTAGGCGGGCCCACCTATCCGAATCCGGACAATCTGCTATGCAAAGGACGACAAATCAGTCGTCGGCCTCCTCCTCAGCCCACTTCGCGCTATTGGCACGGAGCACCTCGAGCGCCTTCTCGGCCTCGGCGCGGGTGTCGAAGGGGCCGACGCGGTCCGACGCGGGCGAGACGAAGCCCTGCTCGACCTCGCCGGTGGCGAGGTTGTACCAGTACTTGTGCTCGATGTCGGGGCGGCCGCGGAGGCTCATAGGCTAGATGGTATGCCGAAGGACTCCGAGGGACACCTCGTCCCGGGCCGCATCGGTGCGCGGCGTGCGGTTCCGGGCGGCATCGCCCGACCGGAATACGTCGGCAGGCTCGGCCCGACGCCGCTGCCGGGCGACAGGTACACCGCCGACGAAATCGTTCTCATCCGGGAGTCGGGCAGGATCGCCGCGCAGGCCGTCGCGCTCGTCGGCGAGCACATCGCCCCCGGCGTCACGACGGACCAGCTCGACGCGTTGGCGCACGACTTCCTCGTCGAGTGCGGCGCATACCCGTCGACGCTGGGTTATCGCGGATTCCCCAAGTCGAGCTGCATCTCGCTCAACGAGGTCATCTGCCACGGCATCCCCGATGACACGGTCCTGTCCGAGGGCGACATCGTCAACATCGACATCACGGCCTATCGGAACGGCTACCACGGCGATGTCAACGCGACGTTCGCCGTCGGCACCGTCACCCCGCAGGCTGCGGATCTCATCGCGCGCACCCGCGAGGCGCTGAACCGCGGCATCACGGCGGTCGCGCCCGGTCGCGAGATCAACGTGATCGGGCGTGCCATCGAGGCGTACGCCAGACGGTTCGGTTATGGCGTCGTGCGGGATTTCACCGGGCACGGCGTGGGCCGCGCCTTCCATTCGGGGCTCATCGTGCCCCATTACGACGCCGCGCCCGCCTATGCGACGGTGCTCGAGCCGGGCATGGTCTTCACCATCGAGCCCATGCTCACTCTCGGCGACGCCGACTGGGAGATCTGGGCCGACGGCTGGACGGTGACGACGCGCGACGCGTCGCTGTCCGCGCAGTTCGAGCACACCCTCGTCGTCACCGAAACGGGTGCCGAGATCCTCACCCTTCCCTGACTCGCTCGGCCCAGCCGCTAGATTTGCCGCTATGGCGCAGGGCTCGACGGCGATCGGCATCGACATCGGTGGAACCGGCATCAAGGGCGGGATCGTCGACCTGGAGACCGGCGCACTGCTCAGCGACCGCATCAAGCTGCCGACGCCGCAGGGCGGCAGACCGAACGACATCGCCACGGTCACCACGCAGGTGCTGACTCGGCTCGACGCCGAAGATCCCGACGCACCGATCGGGGTGTGCTTCCCCGCGGTCGTCAAGAACGGAAAGACCATGTCGGCCGCGAACATCTCGCAGGACTGGATCGGCTTCGATGCCGAAGCCTTCTTCGAGAAGGAGCTCGGGCACGGCATCCGCTTCGTCAACGACGCCGACGCGGCCGGCTACGCCGAGGTGAAGTACGGTGCGGCGAAGGGCCGTCAGGGCGTCGTCATCCTCACGACGCTCGGCACGGGGATCGGCACAGCGATCATCGTCGACGGCCTGCTGGTTCCGAACACCGAGCTCGGCCACCTCGAGATCGACGGCTACGACGCCGAATCCCGGGCCGCCTACTCGGCGAAGGAACGCGAGAAGCTCGACTGGAAGCAGTGGGCCAAGCGGCTCAACCGCTACTACGCCGAACTCGACAAGCTCTTCACGCCCGACCTCTACATCGTCGGCGGCGGGGTCAGCAAGAACTTCGCGGACTTCGCCGGATTGCTCACGTCGCCGACCCCGTTCGTGGCCGCGGCCTTCCGCAACAACTCCGGTATCCTCGGCGCCGCCGCTCTCGCGGCTGGCCGTTGACCTGGGTCGTGACGCACGCGCTCACCCGGCCACAGCGAAACGGCGGCAGGTACGCGTTTCCGCCAACCGACC
>JAJYBG010000076.1 GCA_021779075.1 Actinomycetes bacterium
GCCCGGCACCAGCGTCATTACCGGCATCTCGACCACCCGCCAGGTCGAGTGGACGATCTCGGTGCTGCGTGCGCTCGGCACCGGGATCGAGGTGACGGATTCCGGCTACCTCGTCACCGGCGGCCGCTACCACGGCGTCCCGCGCAAGGAGCGCGGGTCCGACGGCGAGGCCGGGCTCCTCAACGTCGGCTCCTCAGGCACCACGCTCTACTTCATGACGGGCCTCGCGGCCCTCAGCGACCGGCCCACGACCCTCACCGGCATGAAGTACTTCCGCCGCCGCCCCATCAAAGCGCTCCTCACCGCCCTCGGCGAGATGGGCGTCGAGTACGAGGCCACCAACGACTGCCCGCCGATCACCGTGCAGCCCGGCGAGCCGCGCGGCGGCGACGTCTTCATCGCGGGCACGCTCTCGCAGTGGATCAGCGGCCTGCTGCTGCTCGCGCCGTTCGCGACCGAGCAGACCACCGTCCACGTCACTGGCGGCCACCTCAACGAGCAGCCCTATGTCGAGCTCACCGTGCGGATGATGCGCCACTGGGGCCTCGAGGTCGCCATCTCCGACGACTGGCTCACCTACGTCATCCCGCCGGACCAGACCGCGACCGCGGCCGACTACACGATCCCCGCCGACATCGGGTCGGCGGCCTTCGGCGTCGCGGCGGCGGCGCTGCACCCCAGCGACGTTCTCTTCGAGGGATTGGCCGCGACGACGACCGCCGAGGTCGACCACCCCGAGGCGGAGTTCCTCGACATCGCCGCGGCGATGGGCGTACCCATGACGATCGACCCGAAGACGGGCTGGATGCGCATCACGCACGACGGGCTCGACCTCAAGCCCTTCGACATCGACGCGACGCCGATCCCCGACCTGCTGCCGATCCTGTCGGTCATGGCGAACTTCGCCACCGGCACCTCGCACCTGCGCAACGTCGGCCACATCCGCCTCAAGGAGTCCGACCGGGTGGCGGCCATGCTGCAGCTCAACAAGATGGGCGGCTCGGTGCAGCAGGAGCCCACCGCGCTCCACATCGACGGCATCGGCAACTCGCGACTGGTCGGCGCGGCGCTGTCGTCGTTCAACGACCACCGCGTGCTCATGTCCCTCGCGATCGCCGGCACCCGCGCCGAGGGCACCACCTCGCTCACCTACCCGCGCGCGTACCGCATTTCGTATCCGACGTTCCTCGAGCAGATGAACGGCATCGGCCTCGACATCGACGTCGACGTCCCGATGTCCACTGCCGAAGACGACGAGTTCGAGGTGCCCGTCGCGCCGACCCCCACCGCAGGCGTCGTCACCACCGCCGACCCGCTCGTGCTGCCGATCGCCGTGCGCCGCTACGCGGTGCTCAAGGCCGACGAGCCTGCCGTCATCGAGGTCGGCGGCGCGGCGCCCGTCACGATGACCTGGGGCGAGCTGCAGGAGCAGGCCGACCGGGTCTCGCAGCTGCTCCTCGAGCTCGGCGTCGAGAAGGGTGAGGCGGTCGGCATCCAGCTGCCCAACTGGGCCGAGTTCGAGCCGATCGCACTGGGGGCGATGCAGATCGGCGCCGTGGTCACGCCGATCATGCCCGTCTTCGGCCCCCGCGAGACCGCGATGACCCTCTCGCGCTCGCGTGCCCGCGTGCTGTTCCTGCCGAACAGCTTCCGCGGTCGCAACGCCGCCGCCGAGCTTGTCGACGTCATCGACGAGGCCGCCCAGCAGCGCCGCCGACTGAATCTCGAGCACGTCATCGTGCTCGAATCCGAGTTGCGCGAGGGCAAGCCGGGGCTGAGCGCGTCCCCGATCCCGGACCGCGTCCTCGCGAGCCCCGCCGCGTCGGAGTGGTCGTGGCGCTACTTCCGCCCCACGCTCGCCTCCATGACGCCCGATCTCGCGCTCATCAACTCGAGGATGCCGTCCGACGACGACATCTGCCAGCTGCTCTTCACCTCCGGCACGACCGGCGAACCCAAAGGCGTGCAGCACCCGTACCGCACCCTCGGCCTCGCCACGGCGATGCACGTGCGCCAGAGCGGCCTGAACGCCTCCGACCGTATCTACATCCCGAGCCCGCTCGCGCACCAGACCGGCTTCCTCTACGGGATGCTGCTCGCCTGGCGCCTCGGCGTCGCGAGCGTCATCCAGCCCATCTGGAACGGCGAGGTAGCCCTCGACCAGGCGTTCGGCCAGGCGAAGGCGACCTTCGTGCAGGCGGCGACGCCGTTCCTCACCGACCTCGTCGCGCTCGTCGAGGGCGGCAAGCCGAAGCCGGAATCCCTGCGGATCTTCGTGCCGACCGGCGCCGCCGTGCCGCGGGCTCTCGCGCAGCGCGCGGCCGGCGTCCTCGACACCGTCATCCTCGGCGCCTTCGGCACCACCGAGACGTGCCTCGGCGCGCTCGCCTCGCCCGACGACCCGGCCGAGTTCGCCTGGGGCAGCGACGGCAAGGCGCTGGAGGGCGTCCGCATCCGCATCGTCGACGACGAGGGCTCTGCCGTGCCGGCGGGCCGGGAAGGCAACTTCGAACTCAGCTCGCCGACGATGTTCGGCGGCTACCTGGAGCGCCCCGACCTCACCGTCGACGTCTTCACTGCCGACGGCTGGTACAAGACCGGCGACCTCGCGACGCTCGACGGCAACGGGTTCCTGCACATCACCGGCCGCGTCAAGGACGTCGTCAACCGCGGCGGCGAGAAGATCCCCGTTGTCGAGATCGAGAACCTGCTCTACCAGCATCCGCTCGTCGCCGACGTCGCGATCGTCGCAATGCCCGATGCGCGCCTCGGCGAGCGCGCCTGCGCCTTCGTCGTTTCGGCCAGGCCCGATTCGCCGTTGGCGTTCGCGGCGATGCAGGATTACCTGGCGGGTGCCGGGGTGTCGAAGTATTACTGGCCCGAACGTCTCGAATACCTTGACGAACTGCCGCGCAACGTCGTCGGCAAGATCCAGAAGAACGTGCTGCGCGAGCGGGCCGCCGGGCTCGCCGCTACCCAGTGAGCGCGCTGTCGCGCTGAACCGAACAGGAGAACGGATGGCTGTCGCTGCTGTCGACGAGCAGGCGTTCGCCCAGCTCAAGGCCGAGGTCGACGCCTGGGTCAGGGGCCCAGGCGAGGACTGGGCGAACACGATCGAGGAGACCGGCGAGGTGCCGCGCGAACTCTACGACGAGCTCAAGGGCAACGGCTGGTTCAGCCTCGCGGCGCCCGTCGAGCTCGGCGGTCGGGGCATCCCGTTCAGCCGCTACCTCGAGATCATGGAGCTCATCAGCCACTCGCACGGCTCGATCCGCATGCTCGTCCACGTCATCAACGGCACCTGGCGCGCCATGGCTCCGTATGCGACCGAATGGCAGCTCGAGAACATCGTCAAGCCCTCGATCGCCGGCGATGTGCTCGTCGCCTTCACGCTCACCGAGCCCGACAACGGCACGGGTGCCGACATCACGACCTCGGTGCGCCGCGAGGGCGACGCGTACGTGATGAACGGCGTGAAGCACCTCATCACCTTCGGCGTCAAAGCCGACTACCTCCTCATCGCCGCGCGCTTGGAGGGCTCGACCGGAAACGACGGCACCGTGGCGTTCCTCATGCCGAACCGCCTGCCGGGCGCCGAGGTCGTCGACGACTCGGCGACGATGGGCGTCACCGGCACCGACCACGCGATCCTGAGGTTCGACGACGTCCGCGTCGACGCGAAGTACCGGCTCGGCGAGGAGGGCGAGGGCCTCGACGTCGCCCTCGGCGGATTCCTGCTGCCCAGCCGCGTCTCGGTGGCGATGAGCGCGGTCGGCCTCGCCGAGCGCGCTCAGGAGCTCGCTATCGAGTACGCGAAGGAGCGCGTGACCTTCGGCAAGCCGCTCGCGACACGCCAGGCGATCCAGTTCTACCTCGGCGAGAACTACGCGCGCATCGCGGCGGCGAAGTCGCTCATCATCCAGGCCGCGCGCGCATACGAGAACGAGGCGCCGGATGCCGGCGTGCTCTCCAGCGCATCCAAGATGATCGCCGTCGAGATGCTCACCGTCGTCACCGACAACGCCTTGCAGGTCTTCGGCGGCCGCGGCTACTGGAAGAAGAACCCCATCGAGCGCGTCTACCGCGACGCCCGCGCGCAGCGCTTCGAAGAGGGCACGAACGAAATCCAGAAGCTCGTCGTCGCGCGCGGCGCGATCACGGGCGATGCGAAATTGGAAGGATCCCTGACGTGGTAGAGAACCCGGCTCCGAGGGTCGTCGTCATCACCGGCGCCTCGCGCGGCATCGGCCGCCTGCTCGCGCAGAAGCTCGGCGCCGAGGGCGCGCACGTCGTCGTCAACTACAAGGGCAACGCCGACCTCGCCGCGGAATCCCTCGCCGATGTCACGGCGGCCGGCGGCGGCGGCGTCGTCGCGCAGGCCGACATCGAGACGCCGGATGGCATCGACGCGCTGTTCGCGGTGGTCGACGAGCACTACGACCACGTCGACGCCTTCGTCGCCAACGCGGCGGCGGCGGCGTTCAAGCCGGTCAGCGAGCTCAAGCTCCACCACCTCGACCGCAGCTACGCGATGAATGCGCGCTCCTTCGTGCTCGGCGCGCAGGCCGCGGCGAAGCGGATGCCGGCCGCCGGCGGCCGTATCGTCTACATCTCGAGCTACGGATCGCTGCGCGCCTTCGCGACCTACGCGGCCCTCGGCGCCGCGAAGGCGATGGCGGAGCAGTACATGAAGTTCATGGCGGTCGAGTTCGGCCCGCGGGGGATCACCGTCAACGCGGTGAACGGCGGCCTCATCGACACGGACTCGCTCGACTACTTCTACAACAAGGTGCCGGGCATGGCGCCGATCGCGTCGGTGCTCGAGAAGCTGCCGCTGCAGCGTCCGGGGACCGCCGACGACATGGCGGACGCGGCGCAGTTCCTCCTCGGCGAGAAGGCCGGATACATCACCGGCCAGGTGCTCGTCGTCGACGGCGGCCTCACCATCATCGCCCCGCCGTTCTGGTCGGACACCACCGGCGCATTGCACGATGCCGTCTTCCCACCTGCGCACTGAGCAGCCGTGACGCCGCGTATCGAAACCAGAGCGATGTCCGACCTGCCCCGCTTGACGACTCCGTGGCGCATCGGCGCGCTGGAGCTTCCCCACCGTGTCGTCATGGGCAGCATGCACATCGGCCTGGAAACCCTCGACGACGGGGGAGAGGCGCTGGCCGCGTTCTACCGCGAGCGCGCCGAGGGCGGGGCCGCGCTCATCATCACGGGCGGGCTCGCCGTCAACGCCGAGGGTCGCGGCGGCGCCGACTACGCGGTGCTCACCGACGACGCCGTGCGGACCCGCCTGCATCGAGTGACGGATGCCGTGCACGACGCCGGCGGCCGCATCTTCGCCCAACTCTTCCATGCCGGCCGCTACGCCGTCACGGGCGGCGCATGGCAGGCGGTCGCGCCCTCGCCGGTGCCGTGGCGGGCCGCACGGGGCGAGGTGCCCCGCGCCCTCGCCGAGGTCGAGATCGCCCAGACGGCCGCCGCCTTCGGCGACGCGGCCGAGGCGGCGAAGGCGGCCGGCTTCGACGGGGTCGAGATCATGGCGAGCGAGGGCTACCTCCTCAACCAGTTCCTGTCGCCCCGCACCAATCTGCGCACCGATGCCTACGGCGGCGACGGCCCGCGCCGCCGCGCGTTCCCCGCCCTCGTCTACGCGGCCGTCCGCGCCGCAGTGGGCGACGGGTTCCCCGTCACCGTGCGCGTCTCCGGCGACGACCTCATGCCCGGCGGCACGAGCCCCGAGGACTCCGCCGAGTTCGCGCTCGCGCTGGCCGCCCTCGGCGTCGACGCGCTCAGCGTAGGCGTGGGATGGCACGAGTCGACGGTGCCGACGGTGCAGCTCGCCGTGCCGAAGGGCGCCTGGGTGGCCACGGCCGAGCGCATCGCCGACCTGCTCGCACCGCTCTACCCCGAGGTGCCGGTCATCGCCTCGAACCGCATCACCGACCTCCGCGACGCCGAGTCCGTGCTCGAGCGCGGCCATGTCGACGCGGTGGCCCTCGCGCGTCCGTTCCTCGCCGACCCGGCGCTGGTCGCGCGGTCGTTCGCGGGGGAGCACTCGCTCGTCAACAGCTGTATCGGCTGCGACCAGGCCTGCCTCGACCGGTCGCTGACGTTCCAGCCGGTCTCCTGCCTCGTCAACCCGCGTGCGGGCCGCGAGGTCCGGTTCCCGGTGTCGCTCGAGAGGCGGCGGCGCATCGCCGTCGTGGGCGGCGGACCCGCCGGCCTCGCCGCTGCCGACGACCTCGCGAAACGCGGCCACGACGTGACGCTCTTCGAGGCACGCGATCACCTCGGCGGCCAGTTCTCGTTCGCCGCGCGGGTCCCCGGCAAAGAGGACTACCTGCTCACCGTGCGCTCCGCCGAGAAGCGGCTCCGGGCCGCGGGCGCGGCGATCCTCACCGGCACGAGTCCGGCCGCCGAGGACCTCGCCGGCTTCGACGGGGTGG
>JAJYBG010000016.1 GCA_021779075.1 Actinomycetes bacterium
CGAGGTGATCCTCACGGTGGAAGCCGCCCTCGACGACATAGGGGTGGTAGCCGTAGCCCTCGAAGAGGGCGAGGAGCTCGGCGCGGGGAATCCGGTCGAGAACCGTCGGGTTCGCGATCTTGTAGCCGTTGAGGTGCAGGATCGGCAGCACCACGCCGTCCTGCACCGGGTTGAGCCACTTGTTGGAGTGCCAGCTCGTCGCGAGCGGGCCGGTCTCGGCCTCGCCGTCGCCGACGACCGCGGCCACCAGCAGATCGGGGTTGTCGAACGCGGCGCCGAAGGCATGGCTCAGCGAATAGCCGAGCTCACCGCCCTCGTGGATGCTGCCCGGCGTCTCAGGGGCGACGTGCGACGGGATTCCCCCCGGGAACGAGAACTGGCGGAACAGCTTCCCGATGCCCGCCTCGGTCCTGTCGATGTCGGAGTACACCTCGGAATAGGTGCCATCGAGGTAGGCGCTCGCAACGATCGCGGGGCCGCCGTGGCCGGGCCCGGTGATGAAGAGGGTCGACTGCTGCCGCTCGCGGATGGCCCGGTTGAGGTGCGCATAGATGAAGGTCAGACCCGGCGTCGTGCCCCAGTGGCCGAGCAGGCGCGGCTTGATGTCGTCGTGGGTCAGCGGGCGCTTCAGCAGCGGATTGTCCAACAGGTAGATCTGCCCGACGGCGAGGTAGTTGGCGGCACGCCAGAAGGTGTCGATGAGACGGATGGCCTCGCCTGACACCGGCGCAGAATCGCGAACCGTCCACACGGCTTCAGCCTGTCACGAATCGAATCGGGCCGCATCGGCGCAGCCACGAGTTCATCCCGCTCACCGGGACAGAAAAGGACCACCCGCGCACCCGCCAGAGCCTGGTTACCCTTGCTGCGTCTCCGCCCTGGGGGAGTTGGCCTGGATGGCGCCACGCGGGCGGCCGCCGACCAGTCTATTAGACTCGCTCAGTCCGGAGGATTCGCCTAGTGGCCTATGGCGCACGCTTGGAAAGCGTGTTGGGTGAAAGCCCTCGGGGGTTCGAATCCCCCATCCTCCGCCACTTGAATACCGCGTCTGACCATGCTTTTTTGTGGCCTGGGGACCTTGAAAACAAGGCCATGTGCTGAGATATGTGCTAAGCCCTGCCGCGACGCGAGGCCAGCAACTCCACTGCTGCCTTCTGCATCGTCGGCGTGACGTGGCTGTAGATGTTCATGGTCGTGCTGATCGTGGAGTGGCCAAGTCGTTCTTGAACGATCTTGGGGTGGACGCCGAGTTCGAGCAGGAGCGTGGCGTGCGTGTGCCGTAGTCCCTTGAGCGTGACGCCGCCGGGCAGGTCTTCGATCGCGGCACGAGCGCGGGCGACTCGGTATGTCCAGCGACGTCCGACTTCATTGGGAGAGCGGACCTCTCCGGCGTTGTTGCCGAAGACATAGGCCTCGGGCCGGGCGAGGTCGAGGGATATCGCGCCTCGTTTGGCCTTGTACGCCTTGAGCACGGCGAGTGTTTCGGCATCGAGATCGACGGGCCGCGCCGAGCCGGTCTTGGTCTGCTTCACCGTGTTGCGGATGGTGACGTCGGCGGCGCGGCGAACACTGAGCCTGCCGGCAGTGAAGTTGACGTCACCCCACCGGAGTGCGAGGGATTCGCTGCGCCGCATCCCCGTCCAGGCGATCGTTCTCCAGAGCGGGAACAGGTCGTCCTTGAGCACGTCACGGTTCCAGGCGAGGAAAGCATCGAGTTGCAGCTCCGTCCAGGTGACGATCTCCGGCTTCTGGGCGCGGACCTCGCTGTTCTTCGGCGCCTTGACGGTGCGCTTCTTCCGCGCGGGGTTGGAGGCGATGAAGCCATCATCGAGTGCGGCGTCGAGCATCGCGCCGAGCGCGACGTGCACCTTCTGGACCGTGCTCGCGCCGAGTGGCTGGCCGAGCCCTCGCTTGTCGCGCCGGCCAGAGGTTTCCAGCTCGCGGTAGTGCGCGGCAATGCGGGTCGCGGTGAGCTTGTCGAGGGCGAGGTCGCCGAGTTGCGGCTCGATGTGGTTGCGAATGATCTTCCGGTACCCCTGAATGGTCGATCGCTCCAGTCGCAGCCCTGACACCCACGTCTCGGCATAGGCGGCGACGGTCGGCGTCTTGACGCCGAACTTCTCGTTGTGCGCCTTCTTCTTCAGGGCGTCGGTGAGTGCGTCTTGGGCTTCTTCGGCGCTGGTGAAGCCGCCGCGGGTCATGCGGGTGTCGCCGAGTTCGGGGTGGTCGGGGTCTTTGGGGACGTAGAGCTGGAACTTCCACCGGGTGCCGGCGCGGGTCTCGTAGTGGTCGAGCGCGCCGGGGTGGCGCGAGCGGGAGCGGCGCTGCTTCTTCGGCGCGTCGCTGCCTGCGTCGGGTGAGCTATTCACTGGCACGGATTCTCCTTGTGATGGCGGCGATGTCGCCGGTGTATCCGGGGATGTCGAGGGGCTCGATCGGGGCGAGGGTCGGGTCGAGGTGGCGCCGGCGGGCGTTGGCGAGGTCCAGGCGTTCTCTCTCGCGGCCGGCGGCGCTCTCGTAGGGCTCGCGCTCCACGGTGCCCCCATGCCCGGCGTCGATGCGGCGCAGGGTCTCTTCCGCGCGGTAGAGCGCAGCGGCGGCGAGGTTGCCCTGCTCGGTCCAGTACCGGGTGAGGGCGTCGTCGGTGAGAGCGGTCCTGCCCTCGACCCAGGAACGGAGTTCCTCGGCGTTGAACTGCTCGGGCAGGCCGGTCGGTGCGTCGGCGCCCTCGGGCGGGGTGAGCAGGTCGGCGGGGGTGGTGCTGAGGGCGAAGGCGAGGACGGCGAGGTCGTCGACGTCGACGCGGCGATCGCCGTTCTCGATCTTGCTTATGGCGGACGGTGAGATGGCGCGGCCCGCGGCCTTGATGCGGGCGGAGAGGCTGCGCACGTCGAGGCCGATGCCCTGCCGGGTCCGTCTCAGGTTCGCGGCGACGTGCTGGTTGGTGTTGCCGGGCGGGTTGCCCCGCTGTCTAGGTTCCATATAAGAAACATACAGCGCGATACTTGACACGACAAGGGTGCGGAGTTAGATTCCCTTTCTCGCCTCGGACGGCGCGGAATGGCAGGTGCAGGGATGCGAACGGTGACAGTGACGATGGACGAGCTGCGGAGGTCCCGGAACCTCGTCATCACCAGGACCGAGGCGGCCGCCGCGCTGGGCGTGGACCCGCGCACGATCACCGCGGGCATCGACGCGGGCAACATCCCCGCCGTGCACCTGGGACGCCGGGTGGTCATCCCCCGCGAGAAGTTCCTGCGCGCCTTCGACCCGGACGGCGAATGAGCCGCGAGGTCCTGCCGCGCGTCGGCGCTCGCGCGTACCATGAGGGCATGGTCGATCGGGCCCTCTACGAGCGGGCGCTCCAGCTCGACGAGTCCGCGCGCCGCGAGTTGATCTCGGCGTTGCAGGACTCCCTCGACGCCGGCGAGATCTCGCCCGAGGTCGCTGCGCTGATCGACCAGCGGCTCGCCGAGGCGGACGCGAACCCCGAGGCGTTCGTGTCACTCGACGAGGACGACCGCGAGCTGCGCGAGCGCCGCCGCATCGCGTGAGCTACCACGTCCTTCTCGGCCCCGACGCCCGGCGGGACCGCGACCTGGCGCTGGCCTGGTACGACGCGGAAGCGCCGGAGCAGTCGGAGCGGTTCATCGCCGAGTTCTACGCCGCCGCCCGCCGCCTTGAAGACTTCCCCCGCTCCGCTCCGGTCGTGCGCCGCGGCGTGCGCCAGGCGAGCCTGCACGTCTTCCCGTACCAGCTCCTGTACCGGGTCCACGAGGACGCCGAGATCGTCCAGATCATCGCCGTGCTGCACGACCGGCAAGACCCCGCCCGCCGGGACGAACGCCTCTAGCCCGGACCTACATTCCGAGTCGCGGCCCCTGGTCGTGTTCGACGCTGCGTGTCATGGCCTGCTCGGTGAGCGCGTCATGCCCGGCGTTGCGAAGGTGCTGGGCTCGGCGGTCTATCTCGTGCTTGACGACGAGGCCGGCGGCGTCCTCGACGGGCAGGGCGGCGAAGGTGTCGAGGGCGTGCTGCGCCTGCTCGACGCGGCCCTTCCACGTCTCGGCGTGCTCGGCGATGAGGCGGGCGTAGTCCGGCTGCGAGGCCCGCGTGGCTTCCCGCCGCCAGTGCGCTTCCTGCCTGCGGGCGTCGGTGATGCGCTCGGTGAGCATGGTGCGGCCGAGAGCGACCGCCTGCACCGCCCAGGCCGGGGCGAGCCCGGCGACGGCCTCGACCGCCTTCTGGGTGGCGTGGGTGAGGCCGCGGTCGGCGGTGTCGCGCTCGAGGCCGGACTGGAACTGCTCGCGCGCATCCTCGAGGTCGGTAGCGACGACGTGGAGCTGGTTCGATTCCCGGCCGCGGGTCATGCCGACGTAGACGCCGGAGGCGCTCATCGCGTCGGAGAGGACGGTGTGCGAGCGATTCACCGTGGCGCCTTGGACGCCGTAGGTCGTCACCGCATAGGCCAGGTGCGCGGACGCCGCGACGTAGTCGGCGGGCAGCGCGACGGTGCGCGCCTTGGCTCCGCCGCCGAGTTCGCGCACCCACATGCCGCCGGGGTCGACTTTCTGCACGGTCCAGGTCTGCCGGTTCGCGGCCCCCAGCTCGGAGTCGTTCTGGCGGGTCTGGATGACGTCGCCCGCCCCGATGGGGAGCCCGTCTGTGCCGGGCAGGGTGAGGGTGTCGTCCACGTTCCCCTCGGCAACACGTCGTGCGCGGACAATCTCGTTGAGTGCTCGTGCCTCGTCGTTGGTGGCGACACTGACCGCCATGCCCGGCAGCACATCGGCGGCGATCGCATCGCGGGCGGCCTCGGCGCTCTCATGCAGGCGGACGAGGCCCATTGCCACGAGCTCGTCGAACAGAGCGTCGGGGTTGTCTCCGGCGCGCATCCTGACCGTGAGGGCGGCGTAGGCGGGGTCCGCGAAGCGGTGCACCGTGTCCATGTCGTGCACGACGCCTTTGATCTGGGCGGCCATGTCGAGGACGCCGCCGCGCCCGACCTGCGGGAGCTGCGCCCGATCCCCGACGAGCGCGACGGTGGCCCCGGTCTCGGCGGTCACGGTGAGGAGGGCGAGGGTGGTGTCCTGGTCGAGCATCCCCGCCTCATCGACCACCACCCGCTCGCCGGGGACGAGCCGTGCCGACGTGGACGGGCCGCGGTAGAGCGCCCCCGTCTCCGGGTCCGTCTCGCCGGGGTGCAGGCGTGTCCACACTCCGTCGTCGTTCCACCGCCACCCGTGCTCGTGCACGAGCTTCGCCACCGAATCCGTTGGCACGCCGAGTTCCTGACGGGCGACGTCCGCGGCCTTCTTCGACGGCGTCACCACCCGCACCCTGCGCCCCTCCGCGGCGGCGGCCTGGATGGCGACGCCGAGCATCGTCGTCTTGCCCGCACCCGCCGCGCCCTCGACCACGACAAGGCTCTCGGTCGACGCGATCGCGGCCGCCGCCCGCGCCTGCCCGCGGTCGAGACCGGCCGCCTTCGCCAGGGCGGTCACGTCCGGTGTTGCGGTTGCACGCTGCTGCACGCGGGCGCTCAGCAGATCGCGTAGCGCCGTCTCGACCTGGACGACGTGGAGGCTCGTGAGGTGCGCGACATGCTCCGGCGCGGGTGCGCCGGGCGGCAGGATCGAGAATGTGTCCTCCAGGGCGAGCCGGGTGGCGAGCTCGACGAACCGGGCGATCTCCTTCGGTGCGGCCCGCACGCCGTACTCGGTGAGCAGGCGCGTGGCGTTCTCTTGCACGTCGTGGCGCGTCCACGCCGACCGCGCCGCCGCCACGCGGTCGAGCGCGCGCCGGGCGATGTCTTCGATGCTGAGGTCGTCCAACGACCTGGCCGCCGGGCGCGGGATACGGGGCGGGTTCGGGGTGTAGCCGGCCTCGGCGAGCTCCGCACGCCACCGCGCCTCGCTCCCCAAGCGTGCGGACGCCCGTTTGGCGGGGCGCTCGTGGTCCCACGCCATAGACAGCAGGCGCGCCGTCGCCGACCGGGAGGGCTCCTGGCCCGGATGCTTCGCCTCCCACCCCGCCAGGAAGCGATTGAAGTTGCGGGTCACCTGCTCGCCACGCTTGCTCATGGTCGCGTTGAAGCGCTCCAGCTCGGCCACCTCGCCCGTCACCGGGTCGAGCGTGAGCCCGTGCGCATCGAGCACGGCCGCAAGGCGCGGGTGCGCGGCGATCACCGCCGTCCCGAGCGCTCTGATTGCTCCTTGCTGCTTGAAGAGGGCGGCCGTGTCCAGGGCGCGCCACGCGCCCGCCGCCCACACCCTCGTGCCGATCTGGAAGTGCACATGCCGATGCGGGTCCCCCGCCCGCGAGGTCTTGTGCGAGACCTGCACCGACTGCAACCGCTCAACCGGCACGACCGCCTGACGACCCCGCGGCCCGACACGGGTCACGCTGTGCTCGGCGAGCCAGCCGCGGATCTGAACCGCTGCATCCGCCAAGGCCTCGTCCAGGACCTCGGACACCTCCGGGTGCAACGCGGCCGCGGTCGAGAGGGACTTCGGCGCGTTCACCACCATCTCCGCAAACCTGGGCGACCCCTGCTTCCCGTCGCCCGCACCGCGCGGCCGGCCCATCGACTCCCCCGTCAACGGGTCGGTCCAATCCGCCCACCCCGCGTACTGCTCCGGCGACAAGCACGCCACGGCGACGACCTCGCCCGCGGCGTCCACCACGGTCAGCTCCGCGAGAACGGTGCCGCCCTCCAGGTAGTACTCGTCCGCCTTCGACGTGTCCGACTCCAGATACCGGCGCGCACCCGCACCGGTACCCGATAGAGGGAGACGCCGCCGTGCATCCTGCACCTATGTTTCTTATAACGCGCTCAACGTATCTACCACGGTAGCATACGTCCATTTCCCATATGTGGTCTCTGTTGTGTTTGCTGTTCTACAGCTCCTGCACCCGCCCCCCTCGTCTGGCTGCGTGAGCGCCAGACGTCCCGGCCCGTAGGCCTGCCCGTCTCTCTGACGAGTCAGATCCTCAGCCAGGCGATGGTCGACGGCTCGGTTCCTGAGGAGAGTTCCAGGCGAGGTCGAGGTAACTGTCGTCGCCTCTGGCAGGGTGTCGGCGGTCGCTCAACTCGTCGGCGATCTCGTATCAGGCTCCGTGCTGAGGTGCGACCAGGCCTCAAGCACTCTGTAGGCCGTCAGGGCATGTATGCCCATCAGTCTGCCGCTGTTCTCTTGGGTACGTTGGCGGCGCGGGCTCCAGGTGTGCGAATCGCATCGAGAATACGGGCTTACTAAGGACCGACATTCCTTTCCGCGTCGGTCTGCTTTGCCGCAACTCGTCGAAGTGATGCCACCACAACGACAACTGCGACGGCAATCGCGAGAACTACAACACTCGAACTCAGTCCCAGCCATAGCGCATGGTCGTCCCAAGTCCAGCCAAGAAGAAGATCCGCCAGCGCCATAGCGATGCTGGAACTCCAGCCGAAAGCGGACCACAGCAGATTGCGCGAATCGTCCCTGAAGATTGCATGCGCCCTCGAAGCCCCGAGCGTTAGGGCTGCTGAGATCGTGAACTCGGACACAAGGATTGCCGCGCCAGCAAGCCACGGTGAAAGATCTGCCACAGCAAGGAATCCGCCTGAGAGCGCCAAAAGCACCCAGATGTCGACATTGTGTTTTGCTAGCCGCTCTGATTCGAATCGCGTGGCGGCTGCTCCCGCCGCCGCCACCGCGGTGAGTACAACTAGCGCGAGGCCTAGAAAGCTCTCCGGTAGGTGGATCACGCTCACAGCAAGTGGTTGCCATGCAAAAAGCAGAAGCGAAAGTAGTGCCGAGGTCACTACAAAAAGGAGGAGGAGGGGCCACAGCTGCGGTGACCAGTTTCGTCGGAGCCTGGAAAACATCCCGGCGCTTGGGTCAACCTCAACGCGTTCAGATTCGGGCCACGCAAGGCGGACCCACAGTGCGACAAGAAGCATGCCGGCTCCAGCGACAACAATGGCGACTTCGACGTTGAACTGCAGTGCCCCAAAAAGGACGAGGAGCCCTCCGGCCGTGGAGCCGATCCACTTTGTGACGTTGGCGGCTTTCACCAGCCGCTGGCGAGCGTCGCCGTCTTCAGTAGGGATCGAGTTGATGGCAAGGCTGATCGGAGCACCGCTGTATAGGGCCTGCCCGACTGACCACAACAACAAAGCGAGAACGGTGATGGGGACAAAGTCCGTGAGCCCGAACGCCACGAGTCCGATTCCCCAGCTCAGCAGACCGAGGATTGTTAGCCGTCGCTGCCCGAATCGATCGCCCCAGTCGCCGCTCGGAATCTCGATGAAGCTTGAGGCGATCAGCACGCCGAACAACGTTGTGCCGATGAAGCCCGTTGATAGACCACGATCGAGCAGCACTTGCACATAGACACCACCAAATGTGAAGTCTGCGGCTACAACCACAAAGGTGAGTACCAGGAATTTACGCGTCAGCAATGGTCGCCCTCTCCAGGCCCATCCATGGATCTAGGCCACCGTAAGGCAGTCGAGCGAAACGCAGGGACCAGCAGAATGCGCCTGCAAGACCGCGTTGCGTCGATCTACAACTTCCGAGATTGCCGAGGTTCGGATATTGCCGAGAACATCTTCACGGCGCTGACCGCAAAGCTGGATGTTTCCGTCCGCTTCGATGAAGACGCCCGCTTCAACGGCCCTGCAGGCGGTGAGCGGCCGTATCGGACTTCCCTGGAGGTATCGGATTACTCGAAAGTAATACTCGGGCCGGCCGAGCATCTGCTTTGCTGCCCGCAGCTCTGCAACGAGGAGATCGCGCTCCGCACCGCCCAGTGTCGTGAGCGATAGCGGATGCGTCGGCGGCACCGCGACCGGATTGACTTCGAGGTCAAAGTCATGCTGCCGGCAGTAGCCAATAACGTAGGGAAGATCGCTGTAGTTCTTTGCCGTCAATACCAGAGTGACTTGCGTCTCGACATGCGCTGCGGCGAGTGCGTTCAACCCGACCAGGGCGCCCTTTGTGCCACCTCGGACGCGGTCGTCGATCGAGGGCGAGACGTGGTCGAGACTGACGTGAACTCGCGTACCCATCCGGGAAAGCTCGCCGACGAAGTCTGGTCTGCGGGTGAGCAGTAGTCCGTTGGTAAGCAACAGGACCTCGGGGAAGTAGGAATGTCCAATCCTCAGCAGCTCAGGCAGGTCCTCGCGCAGCATCGGCTCGCCGCCCGTCAGGATGAGGCGCGTCAAGGGCTCCTTCTCCGCGCATCGACGGAACCAATCTGCGTAATCGTCAAGCGTTAGAGCGGCGTGAGGATACTCCGCCGCGCCAGTCTCGTACCAGCAATATGTGCATGCCAGATTGCATCCGTTAGAAACCGAAAGGGTCTGGGTCGAGATCATCTCAGCTCATTTCCGAACCAGGGGCGAGAAAAGGTAAACCGGTTGCCTGATGCGAGTGCCCGTTGGGCGGCCTGGGTCATTTCGATGGCTCCGCGCCAAAGGGCGTCTCGCCCTATGTCATGGGCCCTTCGAGTCATGGAACCGACTTGTGCCAATCCGTCGATGTCCTCGTAGCGTTCATAGAGCGAGGCGAACGCCGTGGCCGCTCGATCCCCGCGCACCTCGCCGACGACGTGCCAGACAAGAGCGTCGACGACAGCCTCCGCCCACCCTCGAAGTTCGTCCTCGATCGGCATGGCCACTAGCCCCCCGATCCACTGGTGAAGCAATTCGTGGAGGAGATACAGGCGCGCTTCGGCAGGAGAGTTGAGATTCACTTTGTGGCTGACAACGATCCATCCCGGCGTCGATATGGCGCGAGGGAACTCTTCCTGCCTTCGAGAGATAACGACGGTCGACCACGGGATCGACGGCAGTCTCTTGGAGATCAGCTCCAGTTCCATCGCGATGTCCGCAGTCATCGACGTCAATCGAGCACCGCTAGCGTCGAGCTGGACAGTGCCCGCGAACTCATAGTTGAAATCGCCGTAGCTGACGATTTCAGATGCATAAAACCAAGGAAGTGTCCTCAACGCGGACTGATTCGACTCGCCTTTCCACCGAACTACATGCGGAGCCAGGGCCTGATTTGGATCGAACCCGTGGCGCCTCGCGCCCATAGCGCCGATCCACTGGTCATCAGGCTCGAGTGAGATCGAGGGCATTTGCGTTAGATGCGATGGTCGCATAGGCCAACCCTTGTACCAGGGGACAACAGAACGTCGCCGTGAGTGGGGTACTTCGTCTTGCCGCCGATGAGAGTGCTGTCGCCGAAGCCAAGGTGCACTCTCCCGCTTGCCTTTTCACCGAGCGCGGTGAAGAACGGCATTGACTTGTCGTTGGTGCCGAGTCCCACCTCAACGAGCAAACCAAGCGCTTCGAGCCCTACGACCCGCCCCTGCTGAATCTGGCGGCGCCGAATTCCCTCGGGCGTCAGCACGTCAACGGTGCCCCCGATGGCCGGGTCATCCACCACACCCCAGATCTCTCCGAGGGGAAGTTGCAGGATCTGTGCGCGGCACCGTTCGAGCGCGGTGAAATCGGAGAGTACATCTACGAGGCGGCCAAGATAGAGGTGCGCCCCGTCTGGGCTGGAAAGACAAAGGTCTCCGTCCACCGCCAAGAATTCCCATTGCGCGGTGGCTGCGCGAGTCGCGTCCTCAAAGCCGAATGTCAACGCATGGAGATATGCGTGATGCAAGGCCCGTCCTTCGTCGTTTGCCAGTTCGATGTGGACAATCCGCCCGCCGTTATCCGTGACGTCTCGTTCGAACTCGGCAAGTGATGGCTTCACGTCCGCACCGGGCAGGTCATGAAGCACAAGCGTTGCGCCTCTCATAGCAAACTCCTTGAGGATTCGCAGGCCGTCCGAAGTGCAATCCGACCACGACAGCCGAACACGCTTCACCTCGTCCATCTCCTCGTACAGCTCATCCCAGAAGCTGGCGTCCGATTCCGTCGCTATTACGGTCCCGCCGCGGCCAAAACCCGCGGAGCGGAGCACACTGGCTACCTGCCGAGCAGCAGACATGGCGAGCTCGTGGTCAACAGTGGAGGCCGAGAAATCAGCCATTGAGCTGTGGCGGTCGGGAATAGACCTGAAACTCTGAAAGATCCGGCCCGCCAACGAGCGCCGCCACAAGCCGCTCCCATCCAATACCGACCTTGGCCATCGATGGCGGGGCTTTGTCCAGTTTTTCTACCAGCCATTGGTAGTGGTGGCGAGGTGCTCCCGCATCCAAGACGTTCTCCTGGAATTCCTCTGCGGTGGCGAGAATGCCGGCATGCGCCACCTCGACACCGTCGATGTAGAGCTCGCATTCCTCGATGGCGTCAGAGCCGTCGAAGGCAGGCTCGGCGCTTCTGGCCCCCGTTATCGAGCGCACACCGTGGTCCGACGGCGTCTCCTCAGCCTCAAGCCACCCGCGAGGCATGTGTGTCCACCAACGAGTCGAGAGCTCGCCGCTGTTATTGGCGTCGAATACCCTGGCGGCTGTCTGGAGCCGTGCACGTGCCCGCTCGTTCTCGGCCTGGTCAGCGGCGAGCCGCACGACGCGGCCTGTCGGGGTGCCCTCAAGTGACACAACTCCGCCAACGTCTCGTATGCCACGGAGCAGTACGTCGATAGCGGCTTGAGGGGTGTTCTCTGGGACGAGCAGAGTGTCCAAGTCGCCAGCCCGAAGCCCGGATTCCGGCGGCACCTTGCTCCGCTCAAAATTCCTCGAGATTTTCACCCCGAGGACGTCGGCGGCGACGAGTACCACTGACTCGACGATCGCCATCATCTCAGGGAGGCTCGTGTGCGGCGCGCCAATATTGAGCTGCTCAAACTCGAAGAGGTGCATGCGTGAAGCTGCCGACTCGTGGCGAAGGCACCTACCCCACGAGTAGAAGGGGCCGAAGCCATCGGCCAAAAGGCCATAGAGCGGGAACTCGTCTGACTGGAGAAAAATCAGGCCAGTCTCGCTGCCCTTGTAGGTGAGCGCGTACTCGTCCTCGCCATATTCTCGTGAGGGGGTCCAGACCGAAGGCAGCATCACGTATGTCAGGCCGAGCTCTTGGAGGTGACGCTCGATCGCGGCGCGAACCGATGACATTCGTTTCAATACTTGCGAAGGGTGTACTGCAAATCTCGGCGGCCCGCTTGGCCTGGTGCCGGCGCTGAGAACGTCGTCGACCAAGAACGTTGTTGGACCCGAAAACGACCCGAGGAGCTTCGCGGGGATTCCGTCGCGGAGTTCGGGCGCTTTGTACGTGGTTCCCGCTGCGGTAAGGAGCTCGAACCATCCGCTGTCGGTTGCCAGGTAGCGCTTGCCGCCGGACGCGACAATCCATCCCGACACCACATCCGGCGCTCTTTCGGGACGTTCCGCGCTACTCATCCAGCAGCACCAGCTTCGTCATCTGCCGCATAAAGTCGCACCTGTCGCTGTTCAACCGGCCCTGCCAGAGAATCTTTTCGAGCGCACACGGGCCGCCGCAGATTTGGCTGGCGATGCAGGAATCGCATTCCTTCAAAGGCTCAGCGGCGTAGTGCCACTTAGAGCCCTCCTCAAGAGCCGAGCGCTGCGGATCTGCCATGACTCGCTCATCACGGTGATAGACAACGCAGAGCGACTTCTTCCCCTCTGCGCTCACGTATACCGGCCAGGAAGGCTCGGCGCCGGAGGCTCCAGTGTCCACGCAACCGTCCGTCTGCGGGATAAGGGTCTGCAGATGAGTCGGAATGTAGGTTCCCGGCCCGTGAAAGAAGATGCCCTTGCTGCGGCAGTACTTCCACACCGCCCAGATGGCATCGGCGAGTTCGGTGCCGCCTGTCTCCCAACCCTCGGAGGTGGGCTGAGGTGAGTTGACGCCGACGTCCTTGGGGTGGACTTCGGCCTCTTCTACGAACCACCGGACGTATTCAGGAAGATCCTTTACGTTCCCTGCTGTCGCCGTCATCAGGATGCTCGGCCGACCGCCTTCCTCCACCCAGGAACGAAGCCCTCGCATCGCACGCCCGAACGAACCTCGGCCACTTTTCATAAGGCGATTGATGTCATTGACCTCGGGAGGACCGTCGAAGCTGAACGTGAGATCGAATCCGCTGTCCACTAGCCAACGGGCACGCTGCCCTGAAAGCAGCGTTCCGTTCGTGGTGACCGTCTCGCGGAATGACGGAATGGTGCCCGCCTCGACTGCTAAGGAGAGCATCTCGTGGGCGTAGACGATGTTGTCCCATTCCAGTAGCGGCTCCCCACCGAAGTACTGAATGGAAAGCGGGTAGCCTCGTCCCTGCTCGATGAACCAGTTGAGCGTCTCGGTCAGCTGCTCGCGACTCAGTACCGGCTGTTCGTCCTCGGGGTACATTTTCTGCTGAAAGCAGTACGTGCAACTCATGTTGCACTTCTCTGTGATTGAGAGCCTCAGGGTGCCGAAGTGGCCTGCTCGAGTCTTGACTCGCTCGCGCCGAGAATCCGCGATTCGCTGGATCGCCTGGAAATCGGCCTCGACGTCGTCTCGCAGGAATCCCGTCTCGATGAGGGGCTCGAGCAACTCGGGGGAAACGATCTCGCCCCGACCAACGCTCTCAAGTAGAGAGACATCTGTCGGGGCGAGATCGAACGCCTCTAGCGTCAAGCTGTTGAACCCCACAGCTTTAGGACCGCTCCGCACGACATGCGCGTAGCGGCTCAATGTGGGCTGCGGCAGCACAACAGTCATCAGCGGATCAGGCGTTTTCGAGTTCGGCCGGAACTTCTTCCAGTGCGTTGATCAGCATCGACTCGAACTCCGTCTCCGGGTCCTGCTCTAACTTCACAACGTGCACCGACCTCGCGCAGGCGTCACCGACGCCATCGAGAGTGATCGACTTTCGCTCCATTTGCTCCTCCTTAGGTGGAACTTACGGTCAGGGTAGGCGCGATAGCACTCAGCGTGCAATATTCAACTTCCACGACCCCCCGGAGCTATTTTTGCGGCTCTCTCACCGTCCGAGTCTCGTGTGACAGAGGGTGAGAAGCTTCTATCTCTGGCAGAGGGAACGGGCACCGTCTGAGAACCGAGAGTGCTTCGTGGCATCGGAGGCCGAGCCAACGGACGAGTTGGTCAAGGGCGCACAGGCTGGCCCTGGCGTCGAGATCCGCGCCCACCTCGGCGCACCACCGGACCTTGCTTGAGAACCCTTACGAGTTCCCATGTGCTAACTCATGTGCTACCGACCGTGCAGGGCCGTGTATCTCGGGGATGCGGCCCCTACGCCGCATCCCCGAGATCGTTGATTTTCCGGGCCTGAAGGCCGATTCGCGTCCCAGCAGGTTTTGCGGGCCTGAACAGTTCGAATCCCCCATCCTCCGCCAGTGTGCCGGATCGCGTCGCGGGTGCCGGCTGACATCCTCGTCGCGACCGCGGCAACGCGTCGGCTCAGGACAGGCGCTCGATGACCATCGCCATCCCCATGCCGCCCGCCACGCACATCGACTCGACGCCGAATTGCTTGTCGTGCCACTGCAGCGAGTTGATCAAGGTCGTCGCGATCCGCGCCCCGGTCATGCCGAACGGATGCCCGACGGCGATCGCGCCGCCGTTGACGTTGAGTTTGTCGATCGGGATGCCCAGGCGCTGAGCCGAACCGAGAGTCTGCACCGCGAATGCCTCATTGATCTCGAACAGGTCGATGTCGTCGAGCGTCAATCCCGCATTGCGCAGCGCCGCTGGGATCGCCTCGACCGGTGCCAGCCCCATGATCTCCGGCGACAAGGCAGTCACCGACGTGGACACGATCCGCGCCAGCGGAGTCAGGCCCAGGTCCTTGGCCTTGACATCGCTCATCACGACGAGCGCCGCTGCCCCATCGTTGAGCGCGCAGGCGTTTCCTGCGGTCACCGTCCCATCAGGACGGAACACCGGCTGCAGCTGGCTGACGCTCTCCATGGTGACACCAGGTCGGGGGCCGTCATCCCGGGAGACCACCGTCCCATCGGGAAGGGTCGCGGGGGTGATCTCGCGAGCCCAGAAACCGGAGGCGATCTGCGCTTCTGCGAGGTTCTGGCTGCGGACTGCGAAGGCATCCTGTTCTTCGCGGGACATCCCCAGCAGCTGCTGCACATTCTCGGCCGTCTGCCCCATGGCGATGTACGCATCGGGCAACTCGCCCTCCTCACGGGGATCCCGCCACACGGGAGCTCCCGCCGCACTATGCGCCTCGGTGCGCGATTCGGCTTTGCGGAAGACCGGATTCTTCAGGTCCTGCCCGGGGATGAAGTCGGACGTTCCTTTGAAGAACCGGCTCACCATCTCTACTCCTGCAGAAATGTAAGCATCGCCCTCACCAGCGCGGATGGCGTGGAAGGCCATTCGCGTGGTCTGCAGAGACGAAGCGCAATACCGGGTCACCGTTGTGCCGGGAAGGTGGTCGTAGCCGAGCATCACCGCAACGGTCCGACCGAGGTTCGATCCCTGCTCACCCCCGGGCAGCCCGCACCCGAGCATCAGATCCGTGATGTCCTTCGGGTCCAACGCCGGCACCTTGTCCAACGCAGCGCGGACCATCTGGGCGGCGAGGTCGTCCGGACGCACCTCCTTGAGGGATCCCTTGTTGGCGCGTCCTATGGGCGACCGGGCTGTCGAGACGATCACTGCTTCGGGCATTTCTCACACCTGAACTTCCTTGTTGACGTATGGAGCCCTCGGGCTCCCCAACAGCGTAGGTAACCGGACCGGTCGGTACAACCCCCCGGACTTGTTCGCGACACGAAGAGTCGCAGGACCGGATGCGGCTCACGCCGCCCTGCCGCGGAGTCCGGCGCGCGACACAGGCGCCGTCAGACGTCCGTCATCACGCCGGAAGGAGCCTGCTGACGAATTCGCCGAGCTGCTCGACGGAACGGCATTCGTGCATCTCGACCACGTCGGCGTAGTCGAACGCCGCGGAGTCGCCGGTTCCCCAGATGTTTTCCTGTTCGGGGTTCAGCCAGAACGTCCGATTCGATCGCGCCCTGATCTCGCGCAGGTCGTCGAGGCCCGGTTCCCGGTAGTTGGTGCGCGCATCGCCGAGGATCAGCACCGAGCTGCGCGAACCGATCGACTCGAGGTCACGGGCCACGAACTCCGCAAAGGCGGCGCCGTAATCGCTGCTCGAGGTCCCGTGCTGGACGTGCGCCTGCTCGAGGATCCGGGCCTGCAGTCCCGCTCCGTCTTCGTCACCGTCCACCGAGATGAGTTCGGTGACGTCCGCCATCGCATTGACGAACGCGTAGACCTTGACCTTCTTGAACTGGTTCTTCATCGCCTGCACGAGCAGCATCGTGAAACCCGAGAAGCCCGACACCGAGCTCGACACGTCGCACAGCAGAACCAGGTCCGGTCGGCTCGGGCGCGGCTTGGCGAAGACAAGGTCGATCGGCGTTCCGCCGGTCGACATGGACTTGCGCATCGTCCTTCGGATGTCGATGGTGTTGCGATGGCTGCGACGCCGTCTCACCGAGAGTCGCGTCGCCAGCCGGCGAGCGAGCGCGCGCACGCCGCGGCGCATCTCTTCGAGCTGCTCGGCATTGGCGCTGAGGAAATCGACATGCTCGGTCTGCGCCTGCACCGCGGTGAGGACCATGCGCTCGCGTCCGCGCGTCTCGCTCGTGCGCCGCCTGGCTTCGTCTTCGACTCGCTCGCGGAACCGGCCGATGAGGTCCCGCACCTGGTCTCGGGGCGAGACACCGCCCAGCTCGACGACCGCGTCGTCGTCACCGCGCAGGCCCATGGTGCGCGCGAGCAGGTTCTGCGGCTGCACCCGATCGAGCGTCTGCTTCGCGGACCACCCAGCAGGATCGCCGCCGATCTCTCCGAATCGGTCGACGGCGATCTCGGCGAGTTCGCCCAGAGCGTCGAGGTCCGCAACGGCAAGCGTTTCGACCAGCATGTCGCGCAATGTCTCGACGTCGAAGTCGGCCGGCACCTGTTCGGCGGACCGGGGCCGCCCCACGCGTGGCGGGAAGTAGATGTCGAAGACCTCGTCGAAGGTCTCTCGCTGGCTGTGCTTCCGGGTCAGGGTGCCCGCCAGGCCTTCGCGGAGAATGCTCCGCTCGTCGAGCCCGAGCCGGGTCATCGCCTCCGCGGCGTCGACCGTCTCACCAGTGCCGACCATGATCCCCTTCGTCCGCAGCGCGGTGACGAAGTCGACGAGCCGTTGCTGCAGGCCGTACGGATCCGGGCCGACGTCGGGCCCGCCCGTCATCTCGCGAGCGCGCTTTCCATGTCAAGCAGCTTCTGAGCCTTTTCCTGATCCGAACGGTGTTTGAGGATGACTCCGAGGGAGTCGCGCATGGTGTCCTCGTCGAGTTCGACGGCGCCCAGAGCGAGCAGGGTGTTTGCCCAGTCGATCGTCTCCGAGACGGACGGGGCCTTGCGCAGCGGAAGCTCGCGCAGGGCGTTGATCACGCGCACGATGGATTTGGTGAGCGAGTGCTCGAGACCGGGGACCTTGGCCTGGACGATGCGCTCCTCGAGGTCGCTGTCGGGATAATCCACGTGCAGGAAGATGCAGCGCCGTCGCAGCGCCTCCGACAACTCGCGACTGGCATTGGAGGTGAGCACCACGAACGGCCGGTGGCGCGCCCGCACCGTGCCCATCTCCGGGATCGTGATCTGGAAGTCCCCGAGCACTTCCAGCAGCAGGCCTTCGATCTCGATGTCGGCCTTGTCGGTCTCATCGATGAGCAGCACCGTCGGCTCCTCGTTGCGGATGGCGGTCAGGAGCGGCCGGGCCAGCAGAAACTCCTCGCTGAAGATGTCGGCCCGGGTCTCGTCCCAGCTCTCGTCCTTCGAGGCGGTGATGCGCAGCAGCTGCTTCGCGTGGTTCCACTCGTACAGCGCACGCGCCTCATCCACGCCTTCGTAGCACTGCAGCCGGACCAGTGGGGAACCGGTCGCGTCGGAGACGGCTTGCGCGAGCGCCGTCTTGCCCACTCCCGCCGGGCCTTCGATGAGCAGCGGCTTGCCCAATTCGCTCGCCAGGAAGACCGTGGTGGCAATGGCGTCGGAGGGAAGATAGCCGACGGCGGCCAGGCGCTCGGAGACGTCGGCGACAGAGGCGAAAGGCATGGTGCGGGTCATGTGATGGTCTCCTCAGAGCGGAGCAGCCGACGTGCTGACGGCTGGATTTCGTTGGGTATCGCAGCTGACCCGGGTGTCAGTGTCACCGCGCGCGGACAGTTCCACGCGCGGTGACACTGACCTAGCCGACACTATTGCGCAACGGGGCGGAACCGAGGAAGGGCCGCCTCGGCCTCGGTCTTGTGGAAGACGACCTCCACCCGATCCCCGATCCGCAGCGCATCCACGTCGCATTCGATGATGTTGGTGAGCATCGTGGGGCCCTCGTCGAGGGCGACGAACGCGAGCACGTACGGGCCGACGCCTCCGTAGTGGCCGAGGCCCTTGCGGGTGATCGCGAACGTGTAGATCGTGCCCTTGCCGGCCGTCTCCAGCCATTCGGTGTCGACCGATCCGCAGAACGGGCACAGCGTGCGCGGGTACCAGTGATTCTCCCCGCACGCGTTGCAGTGCCGGATGATGAGCTTGCCTTCGAGGGTCGCGTCCCAGTAGGGCTTGGTCTCCGGGTCGATGGCGGGCGCCGGGTTCGGCAGCACAGCTGATTCGGTCATGCGTCTTCCCTTCCAAGAATGACGGTCGCCGCACCCATCCGGGTCGGCAGGCTTCCGCCGGTGCCGTGTGCGAGTGCGATCTGGGCGTTGGGCACCTGCACCGCGGGGTGCGCTTCGTCACGGAGCTGACGCACCGCTTCGAGCACCTTGGTCATCCCGCCGCGGTTCGCCGGGTGGTTGTTGGCCAGGCCGCCGCCGTCGGTGTTGAACGGCAGCTTTCCGAATGGCGCCTGCAGCGCCCCGTCCAGCACGAACTCGCCGCCCTTGCCCTTTTCGCAGAAGCCGAGGTCCTCGATGGTCTCGAGCACGGTGATGGTGAAGGAATCGTAGATCGACGCGTAGTCGATGTCCTTCGGCGAGACTCCGGCCTCCTCGAAGGCGGCCGGGCCCGACCAGCGCGCACCAGTGAAGGTGACGTCCACTTTGCCGCCATTGGTGTGCTTGGGCGCTTCGCCGTGACCAAGCACCTTGACCACGGACCGGTTGAGGTCGCGGGCGACCTCGGGAGAGACGACGATGAGCGCGCCGCCGCCGTCGGTGACGACGCAGCAGTCCAGACGGTGCAGCGGATCGCTGACCATCGGGGAGTTGACCACCTCTTCAACGGTGACCGGCTTGGGCAGCATCGCGTTGGGGTTGTATTGCGCATGGATGGACGCGGCGACCTTGATCTCCGCAAGTTGCTCGCTCGTGGTGCCGAACTCATACATGTGGCGCCGCGCGGCCAGGGCGTAAAGGCCGTGAACGGTGGGTCCGAACGGCGCTTCGAAGGGATCCTCAGGGGCTTCGCTGCCCTCCATCACGAGATTGCTGCTCATCTGCCGCGGCAGGCCGGCGAGCGTGATCAGCGCGATCGATGCTTTGCCTGCCTTGATTGCAGCGGCGGCGTGACCGATGTGGGCAATATATGAGGAACCGCCGGTTTCGGTCGAGTCCGTGTACCGCAGTTTCAGGCCCATGTAGTCGGCCATTGAAATGCCTCCCAGGCCGGGGGCATCTCCGGCGCAGAAGTAGGCGTCCACGTCCGAGAAGCTCAGACCGGCGTCTGCGAGCGCGCCTGCGGCGACTTCGGCATGCACCTGGCCGAGGGACTTGTCTGGAATGACACGCTTCGGGTGTTCGTAGGCGCCCGCGATGAACGCGGCTCCGCGAATGCTCATTGCTTACCTTTCTTGGTTCTTCCGGGGCGTGCGTGCACAGTGCCGTAGCGGCGTGCCGTCGTCCGAGGGATCCGGCCGGTCCGTGAAGCAGAGGCCGAAATGACCTGAGTTGAACCAGACAGTTCAACGCTAACTCATTTCGGTCCGTGCAGCAGAATCCGTAATCGGTCACGCGAACCTCACAGCGACGACCTCGTCACTGCGGTCGACCCGTCCGACCGGAATGCTTCGCGCTCTGCGGATACCCGGCGATCGACGCGTAAGCTCCGGGCACGTCGCGTTGGCCGACACCGGAACGGCGACGCCTCCAACTCGCCCGCGGGAGCGCTGCCGGTTGTAGTTTCGTAAGAGCGCAGTCGAGCCCGATGCGCGTCGCATCATCTCTCATCGTGGAGGAGCAGCCGTGGCCAAACCGCATGCAGAGTGGAACCAGCCGATCATCGACGAGTTCCGCGCGTCCTCGGGCACGGTCACCGCCCGCGGGTACGGGCGCAACCTCGTGCTCGTCCACAACATCGGTGCCAAGACCGGAGAACAGCGGATCGCGCCCGTCCTGGCGGTGCAGGAGAGTCCCGACGCGTGGATCATCGCAGCGGCCAAGGGCGGTGCGCCCGAGAATCCGGCCTGGTATCACAATCTCCGCGCCCACCCCGACGTGGATATCGAAGTTCCCGACGAGGGCGCGATCCCCGTTCATGTCGAGGAACTCGCGGGAGCGGCGAGGGAGCGCGCGATAGCGCTGTTCGCGCCGTTCGGCGGACTCGACGGCATCCAGGCGAAGACCACCCGCACCATTCCCATGTTGCGCCTGAGCCGCCGCCAGGCGTGACCCGCCGCGGGTCTGCACTGAACCCGCTGGTTCGGTTCGGTTCCCGGACCGCCGGTGCGGGTCGCCTAGGATTTGATCATGCCCGCATATTTCGAACGGCTCGGCGACGCCCGCTTCCGGATGGACGACGCGGTGCGCGGCTCCTGGAGCCCGAACGACGCCCACATCGCTCCGGTGCTGGGGTTGGTCGCGCACATCGTCGAACATCACCGCGATCTTCGCCGGAGCGACGGACTCCAGATCGGCCGGATTGCGTACGACATCTTCGGGACCATGGACACGACCGTCAACGACATCCTCGACGCAGAGGTGCGGATCGTCCGCCCGGGCCGCACGATCGAGCTCGTCGAGGTGACGCTCACCCATCGGGATCGGGTCTCGGTGCTCGCCCACGCGTGGCTCATGCATCCCTTCGACACCGCGCACCTGGCGGGCAGCGGCGCGTCGGCCATGCCCACCCGCGACTCGATGGCCGAACAAGGCGCCGCAGAGGCATTCGAGTCGTTCGGCTTCGTCAAGACGATCGACATGCTTAGGAAGGTGGACAAGCCCGGCCACGGATGGGCATGGATGCGACCGCAGTTGCCGCTGCTGGAAGGTGAGCGCGTGAGCGCGACCGCGCGGGCGCTGGGCGTGGTCGACGTGGCCAACGGCGTCGGCCCGCTGATCCACCCGAAACTCGCCACGTACCCCAACATCGACCTGACCGCACACGTGTTCGCCGAGCCGAGGGGCCAGTGGGTCGGCTTCGAGACGACGGCGAGCTTCGGCCCGACCGGCATGGGATTGACGAGTTCGATGCTCTACGACGAGGAGGGCACCCCGTTCGGCGGCGTCCACCAGATGAACACGGTCCGGCCCCGCTGACCCGTTCGACCGGCGGCGGCTGTCATCCTGCAAAATCCAGCGGCACCCGTCAAGTACAGTGGCTCCCTGGTGCGTCGACTAACGTGGGAATGTCCTCCACGCAGAACGGCGACCAGCGTGCCACCGCAGGCACCGATGACTTCGAGATAGATCAGGAGTTCCCGATGAAGATTGCAGTGCTGGTCAAGGAGGTGCCGGACACCTACGGGGATCGAAAGCTCGATCTCGAGACGGGGCTCGCCGATCGCGACGCTTCGGAGAAGGTGCTCGACGAAGTGGGCGAACGCGCCATAGAGGTCGCCTTGAAGTACTTGGACACCACGCCTGACACCGAAATCACGCTGGTGTCGATGACTCCCGCCTCCGCCACCTCGACGCTCCGTAAGGGCCTGGCGATGGGGGCGCACTCTGCTGTGCATATCGTCGATGACGCGCTCGTGGGCGCCGATCTAACTCTCACTGCCGAGGTACTGGCGGCGGCCCTCAAGCGCACGGGATTCGACCTCGTCATCACCGGGAACCAGTCCACAGACGGCGTGGGAGGGGTGATCCCTGCCATGCTCGGCGAACTACTCGGCGTTCCCGTAATAACTTCGCTCAACTCGGTTGAGATCACGGCCGATTCAGTGTCCGGCAACCGCACGTTGGAGGGCGGCAAGATGACCGCCTCGGCCCCGCTCCCGGCTGTCATCTCCATCACCGAGCAGCTTCCGGACGCACGCTTCCCGAACTTCAAGGGGATCACGGCCGCGAAGAAGAAGCCGCTGGACGTGCTGTCACTCGCCGATCTCGAGGTGGACCCGATGGATGCGAACGCGGCGCGGTCGATTATGGTTTCCGTCACCGCCGCGCCGCCGAGGTCTGCTGGGGTGAAGATCGTCGACGAGGGCGACGCAGGCTCGCAACTCGCCGAATTCCTCATCACGAACCGGCTGGCGTAAGGAATAGACGTGTCAAGTTTTGCAACCGATTCGATCTTGGTTCTGCTGGATGTCACTCCGGCCGGCGAACTGGCGAAGTCGTACTTGGGCCTCCTTGGAGGCGCCGCCGCTGTGGGTACCCCCGTCGCGCTCATAGTCGCCCCCGAGGGGACCACCCAGGCCCTCGCCCAGGCCGCGGCCGACGCTGGGGCCACCGCGGTCCTGACTGCCGCCTCCGACCGTCCTGAGTTGTTCACGCCGACGGTGGACGCGTTGGCTGCCGCGGCCGAGTTAGTGCGCCCCGACGCAGTGCTTGTCTCGCACTCGATAGATGGCCGCGCCGTCGCCGGCGCGTTCGCAGCGCGCACACGCTCGGCGCTGAGCGTCGACGCCGTCGAGCTGAGCAGGGATTCCGAAGGGGTCGTCGCCGGCCACTCGATTTACGGCGGTGCCTACAACGTCGTGAGCGCGGCAACGTTCGGCGCGCCGGTCATCACGGTTCGCCAGGGATCGATCGATGCGCGGGCCGAGGCGAAGCCTCTCGTGAGCGTTCCGCTCGAGGTTCCAGCCTCGGGCAAGCCCGCTGCGAAGATCGATGCGCAGGAGGCGGTGATCGCCAGTTCCTCCAGGCCCGAGCTGCGTGGTGCGGCCAAGGTCGTGTCCGGCGGGCGGGGACTCGGTTCCGCCGAGAAGTTCTCTCTCGTCGAGGATCTCGCCGATGCGCTGGGCGCCGCAGTCGGAGCATCGCGTGCCGCTGTCGACGCCGGATACGTGCCGCAGACCTCGCAGGTGGGGCAGACCGGTGTCTCCGTCTCGCCGCAGCTCTATATCGCGTTGGGCATCTCCGGTGCGATCCAGCACCGCGCTGGGATGCAGACCGCGAAGACCATCGTTGCGATCAACAAGGACGCGGACGCGCCGATCTTCGACATCGCGGACTTCGGTGTCGTGGGTGATGTGTTCAAGGTCGTCCCGCAGTTGATCGAAGCGATCCAGGCGAAGAAGGGCTAGCGCGGTGGCGACCTATTCATCGAGCTGGCGTCGCGGCCTTCCTCGAGAGCGAGGCGGGCAACCGTGGCCGCCGGCTGGTCTCGCATCCAGTGTCAATGCCCCGCCTGCCTCTTCAACCGCGGCACCGGTGTCGACAGTGCCGGTTGGTTCCGCCGTTGTCGGAACGGTCACCTCGGTGCGTCGGGGGCTACCCCGCGCACCCGGAGGGGAGCCGTGGCCGCCGGCCAGTCTTGCATCTGCCGTCGATGCCCCGCCTGCCTCTTCCTCCGCGGCAGCGATGTCGGCAGTGCCGGTTGGTTCCGCCGTTGTGGGAACGGTCACCTCGGTGCGCCGGGGATTGCCCCGTACGCCGGGCGGGGAAGCGTGGCCCCCGGCGGGGTTCACCGCTGCAGTAACGGCCCAGCGAAGCGCACCGACAACCGATCTCGCGGACTCTCCCGCTCCCTCGATTCCGCAAGAGTCGGGCCCCGCGGCGGATGCAGTTACTGCTCCACAGGACAATGTGGCGCGCCCGACGCCGACGGCCGTACCGAAGCCCGAACCGAAGCGCTATGGGCGATACACCGCAAAGCAATGGGTGGGTGGTGGCGTCATCGTCATCGTCGGCCTGCTCGTGCTCGCGGCACTCGCAGTGCTGCTCGTGCGCTGGTTGGTCTCCTTGCCCTTCATGCGGGATTTCCTCGCGACCTATCCCGGCGAATACGCGCTTCCCGAGGGAGTTCCGGTCGGGTTCCCCGCCTGGCTCAATTGGCAGCACTTTCTCAACGTCTTCTTCATGGTCCTGATCATCAGGTCTGGGCTGCAGGTGAGGTTCCAGAAGCGACCGGGCGCTTTCTGGACGCCGCGTTGGAACACGGCGCGAAAGATCAGTCTCACCGCCTGGTTCCACCAGTCGCTGGACATCCTCTGGCTGGTCAATGGCGTGATCTTCGTGATATTGCTGTTCACGACCGGTCAGTGGATGAGGATCGTCCCCACGAGTTGGGGCGTATTCCCCAACGCTCTTTCAGCAGTCATCAAGTATGTGTCGCTCGACTGGCCCACCGAGAACGGTTGGGTTTACTACAACTCGGTCCAACAGCTGTCGTATTTCCTGGTCGTCTTCGTGGCGGCCCCGTTAGCGGCTGTGACTGGAGTGCGGATGTCGGGCATCTGGCCGAAGAACTCTCCGCGGCTCAACGCGCTGTACCCGCTCGAGTGGGCGCGAGCGGTGCATTTCCCGACGATGATCTTCTTCGTGCTGTTCATCGTGGTCCACGTGACGCTGGTCTTCGCTACCGGAGCGTTGCGAAACCTCAACCACATGTACGCCGCGCAGGGCTCGGTCGATCCGACGGCACTGGCGGATAACTGGACCGGATTCTGGATATTCAGCGCATCGATCGTGGTCATCGTCGGAGCCTGGATCGCCGCTCGGCCGTTGCTGCTGGCGCCCATCGCTCGACTGTTCGGATCGGTGAGCTCCCGCTGACCCTCTGTCTAGAGCCGTGCGCCTGAACCTCGTGGGGACTGATGGGGTGGGAAGGTTTCGTAGGCAGATTTGGCTCAGGGGGCGTGATGCAGCCGTAGGTGACATCTGATTGCTGACCCTGGAGGGGTTGGCGGGGAGGATGTCATCGTGGCGAGTCGTTATCCGCAGGAGTTCCGGGACGATGTTGTTGCGATCGCTCGCGGCCGGGAGGCCGGGGTGTCGTTGCAGCAGATCGCGGACGATTTCGGGGTGTCGAAGGGGTCGTTGAAGCCCTGGCTGCGGCAGGCCGGCATCGAGGAAGGCGGCGTGCCCGGGACGAGCCGGGAGCAGGCGGCGGACGAGCGGGAGCTGCGCAAGCGGATCCGGCTGCTGGAGCAGGAGAACGAGATCCTGAGGCGGGCCGCGGCATATCTGTCGCAGGCCAACCTCAAGCTGGGCGGCTCCCCAAAATGATCTATCCGCTCGTCGAGCAGCTCGCCGCGGATGGCATCCCGGTGAGGGCGACGTGCGGGGTGCTGGGCATCGCGAGGCGACCGTATTACCGGTGGCGGCAGCGCCCGGTCGCGGAGGCGGCCTGGGTGCAGGCGCATCGCCTGAACGCGCTGGTCGACGCGCACCTGGACGATCCGCAGTTCGGGTATCGGCATCTGGCGAACGAAGCTCGCCGGGCGGGGTGGCGGATGTCGCGTCGGACGGCGTGGGCGCTGTGCTCGCAGGCGGGGCTGATCTCGACCGCGCAAACGCCGCAAAGGCAAGGGGAAGAACCGCAAGCAGGGACCGCTGTCAATGGCCATTCCGAACTGCCCGTGGACGTGGTCTCCAAGAAGTGCCTGGCGCTGACCCTGTCCGCGGAGGAGACCTCCACCCAGGTCGAGGTCGCGTTCATCGACGCGCTGCACGCCGACGGGAAAGCGTGGCTGCTCGGCGACGACGAGTTCGTGACCGAGTTGGCCGGCGGGCGCGTCCCCGACCCCGAACTCGACCCTGACGACGACGGGGCCGGCGCGGTGCCGGTGCTGCTGGCCGTGTCCGACAACGGACCCCAGATGACCTCCTCGGCAACGGCGAGGTTCATGGCCGCCGCCCGCATCGGACAACACTTCGGCCGCCCCGGCACCCCGAACGACCAAGCCTGGATCGAGTCGTTCTTCGGACACCTCAAAGCCGAGAACCCCCACCTGGACCAGATCGACAACCCCGCCGCCCTGCGCACCGAGCTCGCCCACCTCCACACGCACTACAACACCGTGCGACTGCACGAAGGCATCGGCTACGTCACCCCCGACGACGAACACCACGGCCGCGGCCCCGCGATCCGCAAAGCACGAGAGGAAGGCCTCAACCGCGCACGAGAAACCCGGATTG
>JAJYBG010000077.1 GCA_021779075.1 Actinomycetes bacterium
CGGCAGCGCGGCCGCCGTGTCCGCCAGCCGCGACAGCCTCCAGCCCCTTGCGGCGACCTCTTCGAGCAGCGCGGGGCTGCCTTGGCGCGTCGTTTCCATCGGGCGAAAGTATACCGCCCGGGCCGGCCGGAGCCGCCCGCGTCGTCACTCGATGCCCAGCCGCGACCAGATCGCGTCGATCCTGACGGTGGCTGCTTCCGGTCAGGTGACGACGTCTCGCGGCCGGGTCCTGAGCTCGCGGCGGTGGTAGCGGTGCTTACGGCAGACTCGGTGGCACGGTCGCCAGAACCGCGATCGGATCTCCGGTGCGGTTGTCGATCACAGAGGCGTAGGCGAACAGCACGGCGCCGGGCGTGTCCGACGAGACCAGGGGGAGCCGTCATCAACCCCCGACGGCGCGAGTCCGGCAAACGCCTTGTCGACCTTCTGGAAGTCGTACGGGTTGAGGTTTACGAATCTGCTCCCGAGTAGGACCCGTCGCCCCCGGAACAGCGCGATCTGGACCTGCACGGGTTGCAGGCCGGCGTTGACCACGCCGATGCTGGTGTGGAACCCCGCGGTGTCGCTCGCCGACTAAGGAGAGTCCGGTCAGCCACGCACTCGTCCCCGGGTCGGACGGGTGCGCGACCGGTATCCCCCTGACGAGCTACCCGTACGTTTCGGTGAGGGCATCGTTGTGGGTCCGCGACGTGACGACCAGCGGCAGCTCCGAGCCGTCGACGATCGCCCCCGATGCGTCGGCCGCGGAGAGCGTGCTCGCCACCCCGTCCGTGAGCCTGGGCGACCGCCGGACAGGGATGATCACCGGGCGGACCGGGGTGGTGGCGTCGCGTCCCCGTTCATGAAGCAGCCGTGAGCTGTGGTGTCCGTCATGCCAGGGGTCGTGAGCACGAGGACGCCTCGGCATCTCGACCCCTTCTGCACCAGCCCAGGAAACCACCGAGCGCCGCCGGACTCAACTTCCACCTGGACCAGTGGTTGGGCCTTGAGCCAGGTCAGAGTCCACTTCTTGTTGACCCGTACCGGATGGTCGCGCAGGCGAAGTATGTGCCCGTCGTGGCCTCTCGAACCCAGCCATGGCCCCGACGATGGGCAACGCTCTCGCCCGGTCAAAGAAGATCATCGTCCGAGTGTTGCACTCGTGTGTGCACTTGCATAGTGTTTCGTGCTTCCACTTCACGAAGTCTCTCGTCGCACCTCCCCTGAGGATCCTCGAAAAGTCGAAGCCCGCTGCGCGCACATTGCCGAGCAGCTGTCCCTTGAGTTCGCAGGCGTGAATGTCTCCGTCCTCAGTCATCACGAACTCACGTTCCGCTGCATGGCAGAACCTCTCGAACGGTTCGCCACGGGCCTGTCGGGCGATGTACTCGTACCGCAGGCGGTTGACATAGCGCCGCGCGCGGACCCGAGCCCCTCGCAAGCCAACCGAGATGTCCCCCGTCGGGTAATGGGCGTCGAGCCACCTCGAAAGCTCTTCGTAAAGGCCGATCTCCAGCGCCTGCGCAAGAGCCGGGTCGTGGGCCTCACCGCGAATGAGGTTCAAGGTGTGGAGGTTCGGCCGATGCTCGAGATAGATGAACTCGAGGAAGCGGTCGAGATCCGCTTGGTTGTCACACATGAAGGTCGTAGTCACGCCCACAACGAGATTTGGCCGGCCTTCCGCCAGACGCAACAGGGCGTCCAGCGTCTTGACCGCCCGGTTAAAGAGCCCGGGCGTGGCCCGGACTCGGTCGTGGAACTCACGGAACCCGTCCAGCGAGACAGTTACCCCCACCGAGAGTGCGGGTGAGATGTTGCAGATCTTCTCGCTCATCTCAACGATCGGGCCGGCCGAGAAACCGTTCGTCGGAATGTTCACGCTGAAGATGCCGCAGTGCTCGAACCAGAGCTGAATGACCTGAGGCAAATCGCGACGGAGGAAGGGCTCCCCACCCGAGATGAGGAGCATTCGCACGGGAGGCATCGTGCGCGTGAGCTGGTCAATCTCCCGCAGTGTCAACTCCTGCTTCCGGGCGTTAATGGGATAGAAGCAGTGGGCACACCGCGCGTTGCAGGCCGAGGTCACAAAGTGGGTGAATTGAAAGAGCACGCTACCAGGTGCGACCCAGTCACGAAACAGAGCGGCGCCCTGCCGGAGCCGAGTGGCGATCGTCGTCACTGGCAGATTCCACCTAGTGGACGGGCGGCACCGAGGCACCAGGCAACCTTCGTGGCATAGACCAGCGGAAGCGTGTGGAAGTGGCGCCACGAATCCGGCGACCAGAAAACGCGGATCGTCGCGCCGCAGGCTAGTACCGGCGAAAGAAGTCCGAACACCAAGGGGTGGCATCGAGCGAGCGCGCTGGAACCGCCGGCGCCGCGACGATGACGTCTCCGGACGCCTGCGGAGACTTGGCCACTCTCCCACCATTTCGAGAGCGCGAGACGAAGCGAGGTAGTGGGGCGATGCTCCACAACCGCTCTTGGCTCGAACGCCAAGGAGAAGCCGCCCGCGACCATTCGCATCGTCCAGTCCATGTCCTCACACCTCGCCAAGGTCTCATCAAGCAACCCCACGGCGTCGATGACTTCCCGTCGAACACCCAATGTGAGCGTCGGAAGGAAGGGACGGGTCCCCTTGGGAAGCCCCTCGCGGAAGAGCGAAAACGTGGTGAGGTTGTAGGCCGTCGCCGCATAGCCGTCAGCGCCGAGTGCGACTGCTCCCGAGACGACCGGCACACTTTCCAGGGCATCGGCGAGTGCGCACAGCCAGCCTGGTCGCGGGCAACAGTCGGCGTCAAGGAAGATCAGATTACGTCCCTTCGCGCGTTCGATGCCGCGATTTCGATTCGCCCCTGGCAAGCAGGCCGAGTTCGTTTCGACCCTGACCACGCGCGCGTCCTCCGGTAACGCTGGAATGCCTGAACCCACAACCAGGATCTCCGCAACAACATCGAGGCAGTCCTGGGTCAAGACCGTCGCGACGGCGCGTGCGGTCTGAGGCTCATCCCGGACAGGGATGATGATCGAGATCGTGGATCCGAGGTGTTGGAGCTTCCCTGTCATGTGCTTGAGGCTATCACAGGGCCGGGCGGGAATGGCGCCAAACTTGGGCATCGCTTTCTTTGGCACAACGAAAAGCGGGCTCAATCTGGAGAGCGTGGACAGAAGCTACTGACTTCTGCATATTGACTGTCCGTTCGTAGGCGCAAAAGGAGAGGGTTATGGTGCATGAAGGATCGGAGCAGCGAGTCCTGTCGCTGGAGCGAGCGGGCATGATGGCGTGTCGTCGCGGTCAGGTTGGTGACGTCCAGGAGCGCCGCGTTGGCCAGTGGGTTGATTTTGAGTTAGCTCCACACGTACTCGACCGGGTTCAGTTCGGGTGCGTACGCCGCGAGGAACACGCAACCCACCGCGGAGCCGCTGGAGAGGAAGCTCTTGACCACCCCCGCCCGGTGCGCCTGCAGTCGATCCCAGACCAGGAAGAAAGGTCGGCCCTGGAACTGCGCGGCCAGCTGCCGCAGGAACGAGAGCACGAGGGGAGCATCGACGCTGGCGTTTGGGTGAAAGCGGAAGCAGCAAGGGACCCGGTTGCGTTCGGATGGCACGCACAGGGCCGCGATGGCCGAGACCTTCTGGCGCGAGCGGTCGCGTTGGCACAGCAGCGGCGTGGCTCCGCGAGGCGCCCAGCCCCGGCGGACCAGCGGCGCCATCATGAAACCGGACTCGTCCAAGAAGACCGGAACAGGCTTCAGCCGCGCGGCTTTCTCTTGCTGGCCGGCCACTCGTGCTTGACCCACCGGCGGATCTCCTCCTCGTCCCGCTCGATGGCCCGACGCTGCGGCTTCTGTGGGCTCCATCCCAGACCGTGGAGCAGCCGGCCGACATGATCGACGTGATAGATGATTCCGAAGCGCTCCTCTACGAGCTGGGCCACCCGGGAACAGGTCCAAAGGTCGGTGGGAAAGCCAGCCGCGACCGCGCCTCGCAGAAGAACTTCCTCCAGTTTCCTCTTCGTCTTCACATCCAACCGCGGTGGGCGGCCCGGCGCGGCGCGGGCCTTCAGGGCCGAGGCGCCCTTTGCCCGGAACGCCGCGTTCCATCGCCGCACGCTGCGCCGATCGCAGCCAACGGCGCGTGCCACTTCGACAGGCGTGAGGCCGTGCTGGAGCAATCAACAGCCCGGCGCCGCCGCCGCTCAAGCTCCTGTCCGCTCCCGGGTGGTCGCATCGGCCCCCTCCCACCCGAAACATAGGACATTCCTTACACAGGCATCAAAAACCAACCCGCCACCGTTCAAAGAGCCGTCCGGCCCTTCTGCGACCCTAACGGCCCTTCGACAGTTCCGTGCCACCCTCAGAAGACCTGGTGCTGGGCTGCGATGAGTTTCGTGGCGAGCGGGCGGAGTTCTGCAAGAATGTAGTGCCACCTGAGTGTCGTTGAGTCGGTGACACGACCGTGTTCGGAATTTTGGTCTTTTGCATGTTCGTGCGTGTCAAACGTAGTGGTTCCGGACGGCAGCAGCACGACTACCTGCAGATCGTCGAGTCCAGGAGCGACGGTACGGCCGTCCGGCAGAAGGTCATCGCCACCCTGGGACGCAAGGACGAGCTCGTGGCAGACGACGGGCTCGACGCCTTCGTGCGCTCGCTGGCGGAGTTCTCCGCCACCGTCCAGGTCGTGGAGAGGATCCGCCGCGACGGGCTGCAGGCCCACACCGCTCGGAGCCGGGGTCCGGCGCTGGTGTTCGAACGACTGTGGCAGGGGCAGGGTGTGCCGGAGATCCTCGGGCATCTCGCGGCGGAGCGGAGGTTCGAGTTCGACATCGAGCGAACGAGCTTAGTGCTGGCGCTGCAGCGCCTGTGCGAGGCTGGGAGTGACTTGCAGGGATCGAGCTGGGTGCGGACGGTCGGGTGTCCGGGCTTTGCCGGGATGGCCTTGCAGCACCTGTACCGGACCGTGGGGGCTTCCTGTACGACATGCGGGAGACGCTGGAGTGGGAGCTGTTCTCCTGGGATCGGGACCTCTTCGCCGATGAGCTGGATCTCGTGTTCATCGAAACCACCTCGACCTTTGTCTGGAGGGATGAGCAGACGGACCCGCGCCGTCGTGGGCACTCCAAGGACCGGCGGCCCGATCAGCCGCAGGTCGGGCTGTGCGTTGCGGTTGGTGCGCACTCGTGGCCGATCGGGTGGGACATCGCCGCCGGTCACACCGGGGACGGGAAGGTGTTCGTCGCGATAATCGAGCGCTTGCGGAAACGCTGTCGCATCCCACAGGTCACGGTGGTGGCGGACCGGGGGATGATCGCCGCGGAGACGATCGAGCTTCTCACCACCCATCGCACGGTGCCGTACGACGACATCCTGGGCTGCCGCATGCGGCGATAAGAGGAGGTCAACCAGCCCGTCCTCGGCAGGGCCGGCCGCTATCAACGAGTCGCGGACAACCTCGAGGTCAAGGAGGCCCGGATCGGTCAGCGGCGATATCTCGTCTGCCGCAACCCGATCGAGCAGAGGAAGGACGAGCTGACCCGGCAGGCGATCCTGGAAAAGCTCCAACACACGCTCGAGCACGACGGTCCGAAGGCCATCATCGGCAACAAGGGGTTTGCCCGGTTCGTGAAGGTGCGGCGGGTGCGGTGACGATCAACGAGAAGACGGTCGAAGCCGATGCACGCCTGGATGGGACGTTCGTCCTGCGGACCTCGACGTCGCTCACCCCTGAGGAGGTGGCGCGGTCGTACAAGAGCCTGTGGCGGGTCGAGCGGACGTTTCGCGAGACAAAGTCGACGCTGGAGGTGCGGCCGATCTTCCACCACCGGGACGAGACGACGATCGGGCACATCGTGGTGTGTTTCCTCGCGCTGCGGCTGCAGGTCGACCTGCAGCGCCGGCTCGATGCGCGGGGATTCGCGGCCTCGTGGCCGGAGCGGATGCGGGACCTGGCGTAGGTGCAAGCGGTCGACCTTGACCTCGACGGCGAAGCACTGCCGGCTGCGCACCGATCTCGCCAGGAGCGCCTTCGAGACGTTCGCTGCGGCCGGTGTGCGGCCGCCGTCGGTGGCCACGCACCTCGCCCCGGCACCGCCACCAGCCTCGCTCCCCGCCCCGAAGACGGATCCGGAAATGTAGTGCCAAAGTCAAATCTGTGGCATGCCACCAACTGAACAGTAAGAACGTCCGAAATTCAACTGTCGAAAATGAGTCAGCGAACTCGGCACTCGTAACCTCAGCCACGGCCGTGCACAGAATGAACCATAATCACGCGACGAAGAACCGTGACGCGATGGGCACCTCCGCGGTTCTTCGTCACGCCAAGCTCGGGGAGCCCCAACGATTCCCATGCTCAGAGCGAGAAGGCGAGCCCAGTGCGCGAACCGTTACGTC
>JAJYBG010000017.1 GCA_021779075.1 Actinomycetes bacterium
AGATCCGCAAGAACGTCCTCAAGTACGATGACGTGCTGAGCCGTCAGCGCGAGGCGATCTACTCCGACCGCCGTCGCATCCTCGAGGGCGACGACCTTCACGAGCGTGTGCAGGAGTTCCTGGATTCCGCGATCGACGCGATCCTCGACTCGCACATCGGCGAGGGCGCCCCGGACGACTGGGACCTCGACGGCCTGTGGGCCGAGCTCAAGACGCTCTACCCCATCAGCATCACGATCGACGAGGTCGTCGCCGAGGTCGGCAGCAAGGGCAAGGTCACGCGCGAGTACATCAAGCGCGAGATCGTGTCGGACGCGAGGATCGCCTACGAGGTGCGCGAGGAGAAGCTCGGCAGCCCCGCGATGCGCGAACTCGAACGCCGCGTCGTGCTCTCCGTCATCGACCGCCACTGGCGCGACCACCTCTACGAGATGGACTACCTCAAGGACGGCATCGGCCTGCGCGCGATGGCGCAGCGCGATCCGTTGGTCGAATACCAGCGCGAGGGATTCGCGATGTACCAGCAGATGATGGGCGCGATCCGCGAGGAGTCCATCGGCTTCCTCTTCAACCTCGAGGTCGACGTCTCGCAGGCCGAACCCGGCGAGGTCGCGGGCGTCTCGGCCAAGGGCCTCGCCCCGGCCAAGCCACCGGCGCTGAGCTACTCGGCCCCGACCGAGGAGGGCGAGGTCGAGGTGCGCGGCCAGTCCGGCGCGCTCGACCGCTCGGCCACCGACCGCGCGGCGCGCGCCCAGGCGCGCCGCGAAGCGCAGCAGGCGCCAGCACCGCAGCAGCCGCCCGCTCAGCAGGGCGGCTCGCGCGGCGCGTTCGGCCAGCGCACGGACGGCGCCGAGCTCCCCGCCGCTCAGAATCGGGCTCAGCGCCGCGCCGCCGATCGCAAGAAGAGCTAGCGGCCGCGTCCTGGTCGACTGCGCGCGGGGAGACTGGGGCTGCTACAGCACCGAGATGCTCGACGCCCGCCACCGGCCGTCGAGGCCTTCGAGGCGGAGGGCGATGGCGCGTACGCGGTGCGGCATCCGCACGATGACGGTCGCCTCGCAGGCGCCGGGCCGGGGCTCGAAGGTGTGGGTCGACAGGATGCTGAAATCGGGGCGGCGGATCTCGCGACCCTTCACCTGCCGAGCGCGCTGTGCGATGAGCGCGCGACGCAGCAGATGCGCGTAGACGTCGTCGGTGACCCATCGGGCGAGCTGCTCGACTTCGCGCGCGCCGGCGAAGACCTCGACGACGCACCGGGCGAGGTTCGTGATGAGCGTCGTCGGATCGGGCAGGTCGGTGGTGCGCTGCCGACCGAAGAACTCGTCGAGGTCGAAGGCGGGTTTCGTCGCTGCGTTGGTCGCTGCTGCCAGGCTCATGTCATCCTCCGTGATGCGCGGTACGGGACTTTCATGTCCCCCGAATGGGCGACACTCAATCAGGGGTGACGCCCCCTGTCCAGCCCGGGCAGCTCGGACTGTGGAGAAACACTCATCGAGCGCTATCGGCTGTGGCACCGTGCCCGTCATGCGATTCGAGCTTCTCTTCGACGACCTCGGCTCCCGATTGGAGTCGGCGCTGGACTCCGGCGCCGCCGCGCGGAGGGCGGAGGGCGAGCGCATGCGCATCGCGCGGCTCACCCTGCGCGACCGGCTCGAGGCGCTGCGCGCGGCCGGAGAGCCGGTGCGGCTCGTGTTTCCGAGCGATCAGGTCGTCGTCGTGACCGTTCTCGCCCTCGGCCGCGACTGGCTCTCGGCGCGCTCGGGTCGCGACGAGTTCATCGTGCCTCTCGCCGCGGTCGCCGCGCTGTCGCTGACGCGTGAGCAGGTCCAGCGCTCGCTCGTCGACGAGGTGCTGCCGACGCGGGGCATCGAGCGGCGCATCCCGTTCGCGATCGCGCTTCGCGACCTCGCCCGGCGCCGCGCCAACCTCTGGCTGGTCACGCGCGGCGGCGGGTGGCACGGCACGATCGACCGGGTCGGCTCGGATCACCTCGATCTCGCTGTGCATCCGGCGGGCACCCCGCGCCGCGAGCGCGCCGTCGTGGACTATCGGACGATCGCTCTCGACGACGTGCTCTGCGTCCGGCTCTGACCCCGCTCAGCTCGCGAAGTCCGCGATGCCGGCGATGTCGGAGCCATGCAGCAGCGCGATGCGGCGCTGCTCCTCGTAGCGCCGCTCGACGAAGGCGTCGAGCTCGGCGCGGTCGATGCGCCACGCCTGGCCGAGACGGAGTGCAGGTAGTTCGGCGCTGTCGATCAGGTCGTGGATCTCATCGACGCCGACTGAGAACAGCTGGGCAGCGTCGGCGATCGTGAGGAACCTGGCGACACCGCTGGGGGCGGAGTCCATTGCCATGCCTGAAATTCAACAGGGATGCCTGCCCGCATGGTCGACGTGTGGATAACCCGGCTCCGACGGTCGGCGTCGGCGACGATCGGGGGATGGACTCCCTCCTCATCGCCGTCTGGGGGCCGGCCGGTGCCCCCGGGCGCACCACGGCCGCCATCGGAATCGCACGCGAGCTCGCCCGGGCCGGCTGCCGCACCGTCCTCATCGACGCCGACAGCTACGGCGGGGCCGTCGCGAGCCGGCTCGGCCTGCCCGACGAGGCATCCGGGCTCGCGGCGGCGTGCCGGCTCGTCGAGCGCGACGGCTTCGACCGCGCCGCGCTTGCCGCGGTGACCGAGCGGGTGCCCGCCGGAGCGGAACCGGATGCACCGGCCTTCGGCGTCCTCACCGGAATCCGCGACGCCGTCCGCTGGCCCGAACTGGCGGAACGGCCGCTGCGCTCCGTACTCGCGGCTCTCGCCGCATGGTCCGACGTCGTCGTCGTCGACTGCGGCTTCAACCTCGAGGCCGATGAGGAGATCGTCAGCGACCTCTTCGCGCCGCGGCGCAACCAGGCCGCCCACGCAGCGCTGCGGGCGGCGGGCACCGTCGTGGCTGTCGTCGCGGACGACCCCGTCAGCGTCGACCGCTACCTCTGCGCCCGGCACGATGCGGTCGAGCTCGCGCCCGGCGCGCGCCACCTCGTGATCCTCAACCGGGTGCGGAGCGCGGCGGCGGCCGACGCGCTCGAGCGCTTCGCCGGCATCCGGGTCGCGGCACACCTTGCCGAGGGCGATCCGGACGCCGCGCTGCAGGCCTTCAGCCGCGAAATCGCGGGCATCGCCGCGCTCTAGACTGAGGCCGATGTCGGCCCTCAGCGATCTCGTCAGCGCGCACCAAGCGCATGCTGCCGACGACGATATCGAGTGGATGCACCTGCTCGTCGCCGAGGGGCAGCTGCTCGCCGACCTCGCCTTCGCCGACATCCTGCTCTGGGTGCCGACCGACGACGGCTACCTCGCTGTTGCGCACTCGCGCCCGTCGAGCGCGGCGACGCTGTTCTACCGCGATTTCGTCGGGCAGAAGATCCGGCCCGAGTGGCTCGCGCAGGTCAACGAGGCGTTCCACACCGGTGCGATCGTCGACTCGAAGTCACCCGAGTGGTACGAGGAGACTCCGACGCGCGTGCGGGCCGTGCCGGTGTGTCGCCGCTCGACGCACACGCCTGCGCACGAGGTCGTCGGTCCGATCGCGGTGCTGACTCGGCACACCAACCTCTCCGAGGCGCGCACGCCGAGTCGGCAGGAGCTCACCTTCAACGCCTGCGCCAACGACCTGTTCCGCATGATCGCCTCGGGCGACTTCCCCGACCTCGGCGCCCCGACCATGCCGCGGCGCGGCAACCCGCGCGCTTCCGACGGCCTGCTGCGCCTCGACGTCGAGGGGGCGGTCACCTTCGCGAGCCCCAATGCGCTCTCGGCCTTCAATCGAATGGGATTCACCGAGGAGCTCGAGGGCCAGTCGCTGGCCGAGGTGACGACGGGCCTCCTCAGCGGGCACATGCAGGTCGACGAGTCCCCGCCGCTCGTCGTCACCGGGCGCGCGCCGTGGCGCACCGATATCGAGGCGCGCGGCGTGACGCTGACGCTGCGGACCATTCCGATCCGCGACCACGGCGAACGCGTCGGTGCGATCGTGCTGTGTCGCGATGTCACCGAGATGCGCCACCAGGAGCAGGAGCTCATCACCAAGGATGCGACGATCCGCGAGATCCATCACCGCGTGAAGAACAATCTGCAGACGGTGGCCTCGCTGCTGCGCATCCAGGCGCGCCGCTCGCACTCGGACGAGGCGCGGGACGCTCTCTCGCAGGCCATGCGCCGGGTCGCTGCGATCGCTGTCGTACACGACACGCTGTCGGAGGGCCTCGACCAGGAGGTCGACTTCGACGCCGTGTTCGACCGGGTGCTGCTGCTCGTCGCCGAGGTCGCCGCGAGCCACAACACGACGGTGCATCCCCTCAAGGAGGGCCACTTTGGCGTGCTGCCGAGCGAGTACGCGACACCGCTCGCGCTCGCGCTCACCGAGCTCGTCACCAACGCCGTCGAGCACGGCCTCGCCGACCGCTCCGGTCAGGTCAAGATCGTCGCAGAGCGCTTGACGGACGAGCTCGTCGTCCACGTCATCGACGACGGCGTGGGAATGTCGGAGGGTCGGGTCGGCGCGGGTCTCGGCACGCAGATCGTCCGCTCGCTCATCCAGGGCGAGCTCGGCGGGTCGATCGACTGGCAGACGATGACCGGCTCCGGCACCGAGGTGACGGTCGAGATCCCGCTGCGCTACCTCAAGCCGGGCTCGTGAACCTGATGCAACCCGCTCCTCGAGCGATCGCCTCGTCCGCTCGCGAACGGCGTGGACTCGAGAGGCCGACTGGGGTGCGCTGCGCCGAGAACTGGATGGTGACGATCCTGTGGATCGTCGCGTTCTCGGTCCCAGGCGGCACGAGCCACCCGGGACCGGCGCAGAATCAGCTCGCGCGGCGGGCGCGGGCCGCGCGGCGCTTGAGGGCGCGGCGCTCGTCCTCGGAGAGCCCGCCCCAGACACCCGAGTCCTGGCCGGTCTCGAGGGCGTACTGCAGGCACGTCTCCGTCACGGGGCAGCGGCCGCAGACCATCTTGGCCTTTTCGATCTGGTCGACCGCCGGCCCGGTGTTCCCGATCGGGAAGAACAGCTCGGGGTCGGCAGTAAGGCAAGCGGCTCGGTCGCGCCAATCCATGAAAAATTGCTCCTTGTGTTGCAGACACGATCCGGCAGCGGGTTAGCCTGGGGTTCGCGTTGGGGTTAGCCAAGTGGCAGGGCCTGAGATCTGTGGGGATAAAGACCTGCCCACAGCCCTGTGAGCGACAACTCGACCTGGGTTATTTTTCCACAGGTCGTTTCATCAAATCAATGACTTTTTATGGGACATCGCTGTGAAGAATCCTGAAGGCTCTCGCCGCCCGGCGCCGGTCTGGGCTCTTGCCGGGGTTCTCGGGGTCGAGGCGCTGCTCGTGCTCGCCTACTTCGTCACCGTCATCGTCGAACTGTTCCGCGGCGATGCGTCCGACGTGGTCAACGGCATCGCCTGGGCGGTCGTCACGTTCGTCGCAGTCCTCTGGGTGGGGCTCTGCACCGTCGGCACCGTGCTCGGCCGCTCGTTCGTCCGCGCTCTCGCGATCGTATGGCAGCTCCTGCAGATCGCGATCGGGGTGGGATGCCTCGAGGGCTACGTCGGGACGGCGTGGGCCGGTTGGCCGCTCATCGTCTTCGGCATCGCGGGCTTCATCCTCGTCATCCTGCCGGCGACGAACCGGGCGCTCCGCGGCGCCGACGGGCATGATGAGCGCTGATCCTGGGCCGTCCGAGGCGCCTCCGACCGCTGAGGGCAGCCTTCCCTTGCTGGCGGCCGATCGCCGCGGTCGGTACAACCGGGATATGAGCACCGTCTTCCGGCTGATCGGCCGGTTCCCGCTCATGGCCGCCACCGTCTTCGTCGCGGTCCTCGGCGGCGTTTTCAGCGCCGCATGGCCGACCGCCGTGCCGTGGCTGCTCGGTGGCTTCGCGATCCTCATCGCCGTGCGCTCGGCGTGGTCGATGGCGCGCCGGCTGCTCGCGGGCACCCTCGGCATCGACATCCTCGCCATCACCGCCATCGTCGCGACCGTGCTCATCGGCGAGTACTGGGCCGCGCTCATCATCGTCCTCATGCTCACCGGCGGCGAGGCGCTCGAGGACTACGCTGCCGGCCGGGCCCGCCGCGACCTCTCCGCGCTGCTCGACCGCACGCCGTCGATCGCCCACCGGGTGGACGCCGCCCGCGCCACCACGGACGTGCCGGTCGAAGGCCTCGTCGTCGGCGACCGCATCATCGTGCGGGTCGGGGAGCTCGTGCCCGTCGACTGCGTGCTCGCGAGCCCCAGCGGCGAGTTCGACGAGTCCTCCATCACCGGCGAGAGCCTTCCCGTCACGCGATCGGCGGGCGACGAGGTGCTGAGCGGCGGCGTGAACGGTTCGACCGCCGTCGAGCTGACCGTGGCGCGGCCCGCGAGCGAAAGCCAATACCAGCGCATCGTCGCGCTCGTCGAGCAGGCGACGGGCAGCCAGTCGCCGATGGTGCGCCTCGCCGACCGCTTCGCCGTGCCGTTCACGGCGATCGCGTACGCGATCGGCGGACTCGCGTGGTGGTGGTCCGGCAACCCGGAGCGCTTCGCCGAGGTCCTCGTCGTCGCCACGCCGTGCCCGCTCATCATCGCGGCGCCCGTCGCGTTCATGGCCGGCATGAGCCGCGCCGCGCGCGACGGCATCATCGTCAAGAGCAGCGCGACGCTCGAGCGGCTGTGGCGTGCCAAGACCGTCGCCTTCGACAAGACGGGCACTCTCACGCGGGGCGAGCCCGAGGTCATCGCTTTCCGGCCGGCGCCGGGTGTAGACGTCGCGTTCGCAGTGCGCCTCGCCGCCGCCGCCGAGCAGGCGTCGGTCCACACCCTCGCGCATGCGATCACCGCCTATGCGGGAGACGCGCCCGCGGCCGAGACCGCCGAGGAGCTCACCGCGAGCGGCGTGACGGCGACCGCCGAGGGGCACCGGATCGTGGTCGGCCGTGCGGACTTCGTCGCCGCCGAGGCGAGCGGATTCGCGGCCGCCGACCTCCAGCCCGGCGAGCTCGCCGTCTACGTCGGCATCGACGGCGCCTTCGCCGGGGCGTTCGTGCTGCGCGACGAGGTGCGCCCGGACGCCAAGGCCACCGTCGACGGCCTGCGCGCCGCCGGCATCCTCGATATCGCCATGCTCACCGGCGACGCCGAGGTCACCGCCCGCCATGTCGCCGCTGAGGTCGGCATCGACGACGTCCACGCGGCCTGCCTGCCCGAGGACAAGGTGCTCGCCGTGCACGCCTTCGCCGACCGGCCCGTCGTCATGGTCGGCGACGGCGTCAACGACGCACCGGTCCTCGCCGCCGCCGAGGTCGGCATCGCGATGGGCGCGCGCGGGGCGACGGCGGCGAGCCAGTCGGCCGACATCGTGATCCTGCGCGATGACATCTCACGAGTCGTGCTCGCCCTCGCAACCGGGCGCGAGACCGTGCAGGTCGCACTGCAGAGCATCTGGGTCGGGCTCGCCCTCAGCCTCGCCCTCATGGTGGTCGGCGCGTTCGGGGTGCTGCCGGCGATCATCGGCGCGTGGTGCCAGGAGGGCGTCGACGTCGTCTCGATCCTGTGGGCGCTGCGCGCCGTGCGGACGCACCCGGCCTAGCCGCCTCGATGGCGTTCCCTCTGCAAGACTCCTGAGTCTCGGGGGGAGACACTGATCGGAGGAGGTGCCGCGTGAGACAGCGGGTGCTTGATCTCGTTTTCCTGATCGGGGTCCTCGTCAAGGGCATCGACGGGTTGGCCGAGCTCGTCGGCGGCGTTGCGCTGCTGTTCGTGAATCCCGTGCAGCTGCAAGGCGACGTCGGCGCGGTGACCGCTCGCGAACTGCGCGAGGATCCGCACGATATCCTCGCCAATCTGCTGGTGCACGGGGTCGCGCATCTCGGCTCGGGCGATATGACGTTTCTCGCCGTCTACCTGCTGCTCCACGGAGTGGTGAAGCTCGCCATCGTCGCGGCGCTCCTGAGGGGTTCGGCGAAGGTGTACCCGTGGGCGATCGCCGCTCTGCTCGCCTTCGTCGCCTTCCAGGTCTACCAGCTCCTGACCGCCCCGACGATCACGGTCGCCGCCTTGACGCTGTTCGACGTGGTGATCGTCTGGCTCACCTGGCGGGAGTGGCGACTTGGTCGCACCCTGCGGGCGACGCTCCGCAGCACGCTCGACTGGTTGTTCCGGCGTCCGGCGCATGATTGACGCCTCTCCGGTGAACCACCGCCGCGATTCCGCAGCGGGCGCTTCGAGCGCCCGAGGTCGAGCGCGGGACGATCAGACGCCGAGGCGGTTGCGCAGCATCGCGACGTGGCCCGTCGCCTTGGTGTTGTAGAAGGTGTGGGTGAGGATGCCGTTCTCGTCGAGGACGAACGTCGAGCGCCGCACCCCGGTGACGACCTTGCCGTAGAGCTTCTTCTCGCCCCAGACGCCGTACCGGCGGTGGACCGCGAGGTCGGAATCCGACAGCAGCGGGAAGGTGAGGTGGTCGCGCTCGGCGAACCGGGCGAGGCGCTCGGGGGAGTCCTTCGAGATGCCGACGACGAGGTACCCGGCCGTCTGCAGCGGGCCGAGGCTGTCGCGGAAATCGCACGCCTGCGTCGTGCAGCCCGGGGTCATCGCCCGGGGGTAGAAGTACACGATCGTCTTCGTGCCGCGGAAGTCGAGCAGTGAGATCGGCAGGGAGTGCTCGTCGGGCAGGGTGAAGACGGGCGCGCGGTCGCCGACGTGGAGCAGATGGTCGGGTGCGGTATCGGGCACGCCTCCACGCTATCGCCCGAGGACGGTGAGCAGCCGCTGCAGCGAGTCGAGGCGGGCGGCGCCCTGCGGGCCGAGACGGCCCGCGGCGACCGCCTCGACGATGGCGCAGTCGGGCGAGTCGGGCAGGTGCGTGCAGCCGCGCGGGCAGTCCTTCGCGATCTCGTCGAGGTCGCCGAACGCCTTGAGGATGCTCTCGGGTCGGACATGTCCGAGACCGAACGAGCGCACCCCGGGGGTGTCGATGATCCAGCCGGATTCCGCCCCGCGGCGCACCCGCAGCGACGCCGTCGACGAGGAGGTGTGCCGACCGCGCCCCGTGACCTCGTTGACGTGCCCGGTCGCCCGGTTCGCGGCCGGGACGAGCGCGTTGACGAGGGTGGACTTGCCGACTCCGGAGTGCCCGACCGCGACCGTGGTGTGGCCGAGGAGCGCTGCGGCGACGGCGTCGAGGGGCATCCGGTCGTTGCCGCTCCGGAACACCGGCAGGTCGAGGCCGGCGAAATTCGCCAGGAATGGCGCCGGGTCGGCGATGTCGGTCTTCGTGACCACCAGCAGGGGGGCGATGCCCGCGTCGTACGCGGCGACGAGGTAGCGGTCGACGAGGCGGGTGCGCGGCTCCGGGTTCGCGGCGGCCACGACAATGAGCATCTGGTCGGCGTTGGCGACGATGGCGCGCTCGACCTCGTCGGTGTCATCCGCCGAGCGCCTGAGCAGCGTGGTGCGCTCGTGCACGCGCACGATGCGCGCGAGGGCGTCGGGGCCGCCGCCGGTGTCGCCGACGAGGTCGACCTGGTCGCCGGTCACGATCGTCTGGCGGCGCAACTCGCTCGCCCGGGTGGCGAGCACCTCGTGCTCTTCGGCGCTGCCCTCGCCGACGAGCACCGTGCTGCGGCCGCGGTCGACGGAGAGCACCCGGCCTGTGGCGGCATCCTCATGGCCGGGGCGGATCTTGCTGCGCGGGCGGCTGCCCCTCGGGTTCGCTCGCACGCGCGCCGAAGACTCGTCGTACTCGCCGTACGGCTCGTCCTCGCCCTCGCTGAGCCAGGTCAAGCGGCTACCCGGCGGATCACGGGCGCGCCCCGCGGAGCAGGTCGCGCCACAGTTCGGGGAACTCGGGCATCGTCTTCGCCGTCGACTCGATGCCGGCGATGGCGACGCCGGGGACCCGCAGCCCGATGAGGGCGCCGGAGGTCGCCATCCGATGGTCCTCATAGGAGTGCCACACGCCGCCGTGCAGCTGCCGCGGCTCGATGCGCAGGCCGTCGGGCAGCTCGGTCGCGGAACCGCCGAGGCCGGCGATCTCGGCGGCGAGGGCGGCGAGGCGATCGGTCTCGTGGTGGCGGATGTGCCCGATGCCGGTGAGCGTGCTCGGCGTCGCCGCGAGCGCGGCGAGCGCGGCGAGCGCGGGTGCGAGCTCGCCCGCCGCGGAGAGGTCGAGATCCACTCCGCTGATCCGCCCGTCCGACGACACGGTGAGCCGGTCGCCGTCGACGGCGACGGACGCGCCGAACCGCGGCAGCAGCTGGGCGAGCTGCGCCCCCACCTGGGTCGTCGCCCTCGGCCACCCGGCGACCGCGACGCGGCCGCCCGCGGCGAGGGCGGCGGCGAGGAAGGGTGCCGCGTTGGAGAGGTCCGGCTCGATGTCGACGTCGCGCGCCCGGATGGGCTGCGGTGCCACGACCCAGGTACCGGGCTCGGGCGCCTCGACCGCCACCCCGCGCGCGGCGAGGACGGCGATCGTCATCTCGATGTGGGGAAGGCTCGGCAGCCGCTCGCCCGCGTGGTGCAGCACGAGGCCCCTCTCGAAGCGGGGCGCTGCCAGCAGCAATCCGGAGACGAACTGGCTCGAGCGCGAGGCGTCGATGGTGAGCTCGCCGCCGACCACAGCACCCGTGCCGTGCACGGTGAAGGGCAGGGCACCGCGGCCGTCGTCGGCGATGTCGACGCCGAGTGAGCGCAGCGCGTCGACCATCGTGCCCATCGGGCGCCCGCGCGCCGAATCGTCGGCGTCGAAGGTCGTCGGTCCGAGCGCGAGCGCCGCGAGCGGGGGAGTGAAGCGCATCACCGTGCCCGCCTGGCCGCACTCGATCGTCGTCGAGCCGGTGAGCTCGGACGCGGGGGTGACGAGCAGGTCGGGGCCGAACGGGGAGTCGCCGGGCACGCGCTCGATACGAGTCCCGAGCGCGGTCAGCGCCTCGACCATCCGGTCGGAATCCTGCGAGTGCAGCGGGGCGCGCAGCAGCGACGGGCCCTCGGCCAGCCCCGCCAGCACGAGCTCGCGATTGGTCAGCGATTTCGACCCGGGCAGGTGCACGAGCGCGTCGAGCGGGCCGGATGCCGTGGGTGCGGCCCAGAGCGCGCCAGCGGCCTCCAGCCGTTCGTCGGCCAGCGGGTCGAACTCAGGGGCGGAATATTTGCGCTCGAGCATCGGTTCAAGGGTAACGACTGGAAAGCCGGTCACCCCGTTTCCGTGACAGCGAAGGAGGTCGTCCCGGTGCATGCAGCTGCAGTGCTCGCGCATCCGCGTACCGCCTGGCCGACCTCGGATGACCGCAACGTAGACTGGGCGCCGATGACTTCCACCGAGCCGGATCTGGGCGCCCTCTTCGAGGAGCAGGCCCTTCCGTATTTGGACCAGCTCTACGCTGCCGCGCTGCGCATGACCCGCAACGCGGCCGATGCCGAGGACCTCGTCCAGGAGACCTTTGTCAAGGCGTTCGCGGCGTTCAAGCAGTTCGAGCAGGGCACGAACCTCAAGGCCTGGCTCTACCGCATCCTCACGAACACGTACATCAACTCGTACCGCAAGAAGCAGCGCGAGCCCTACCAGAGCGCGGTCGACGAGCTCGAGGACTGGCAACTCGGCGGCGCCGAGTCGACGACGGCGACCTCGTCCCGCTCGGCCGAGGCCGAGGCGCTCGACCACCTGCCGGATTCGGCGGTGAAAGACGCCCTGCAGGCCATCCCCGAGGACTTCCGGATGGCCGTCTACCTCGCCGATGTCGAGGGGTTCTCCTACCAGGAGATCGCCGACATCATGAAGACCCCCATCGGGACCGTGATGAGTCGCCTGCACCGTGGCAGGCGGATGTTGCGGGGCCTGCTAACCGACTATGCGCGCGAGCGGGGCATTGTGGCGCCCGCCGCCGGAGGTGCCAGATGACTGACTGCGGATGCGATCAGGCCAAACGAGACCTTGAGGAATACCTCAGGAACGAACTTGCCGCGCAGGATGCCGCCGACATCCGCGAGCACCTCGCCGGGTGCGAGACGTGCTCGACCGAGGAGCGGGTGAACATCGTGCTCACGGCGCTCGTGCAGCGCGCGTGCAAGGAATCCGCGCCAGAAGAGCTTCGCGCGATGGTCGAGCTGAGGATCCACGAGATCTCGACCGCCGGCTGAGCGCCCTGCGGCTGCGTTCCGCGGTTAGAAGCTCAGCGCCTCGGCGAGCAGTGTCGCCTGCTGGGCCTGGTGGCGCTGGGCTGTCCCGGCGGCCGGGGAGGCCGAGATCGGGCGCGACACGATGCGGAAGCCCGGCAGTTCGAGCCGACGCACCTCGCGGTTGAGGAACGGTGCCGCACCTTGGTTGCGGGGCTCGTCCTGCACCCAGACGAACTCGGCGGCCGGGTACTTCGCTTTGACGGCGAGCAGTTCCGCATCGGGCACCGGGTAGAACTGCTCGAGCCGCACGACGGCGATCTCAGGGTTCGGGGCCTTCGCGAGCTCGGACTTGAGGTCGTAGTAGATCTTGCCCGCGACCATGAGCACGCGCCGGACCGCGGCCGGGTTCGAGGAATCCGGATCGTCGATCACGCCCTGGAACGAGCCCGAGGTGAAGTCCGCGATCTCGCTCGTCGCGCCTCTGAGGCGCAGCATCGCCTTCGGCGTGAACACGATGAGCGGCTTGCGCGGCAGTGCGTACGCCTGGCGGCGCAGCAGGTGGAAGTAGGACGCGGGCGTCGAGGGCCGCGCGATCGTCATGTTGTCCTGCGCCGCGAGCGACAGGTAGCGCTCGATGCGGGCCGAGGAGTGGTCGGGGCCCTGGCCCTCGTAGCCGTGCGGCAGGAGCAGCACGACGGACGAGCGCTGGCCCCACTTCTGCTCGGAGGCCGAGATGTACTGGTCGATGACGATCTGGGCGCCGTTGGCGAAGTCGCCGTACTGCGCCTCCCACAGCACGAGCGCCTCGGCGCGCTCGACCGAGTAGCCGTACTCGAAGCCCATCGCCGCGTACTCGCTGAGCAGCGAGTCGTAGACGTAGAAGCGCCCCTGGTTCTCGGCGAGGTTGACGAGCGGGATCCACTCCTGGCCGTTGACCTGGTCGAAGAACACGGCGTGACGCTGGGCGAAGGTTCCGCGGCGGGAGTCCTGGCCGACGAGGCGCACCGGGGTGCCTTCGACGAGCAGCGAGCCGAAGGCGAGGAGTTCGCCGAAGCCCCAGTCGACCGAGCCGTTGCGGCTCATGTCGACCCGCTTGGAGAGCACATTCTGCTGCAGCTTCGGGTGGGCAGTGAATCCGTTCGGCTGGTTGGCGTGCGCGTCGCCGATGAGTTGGATGGTCGCCCCGGAGACCACCGGGATGACGGACGACAGCGGCTCCGGCTCCGACTGCGCGATGATCGGAATCGGGCTGGTCTGCGCGGCGTGCGTCTCGGCGAAGGCGCGCTCGAGGCGTTCCCGGAAGCTCGCCTGCGCGGCGTCGTATTCCTCCTGCGTGATGTCGCCGCGGCCGACGAGCGCCTCGGTGTACAGCTTGCGGGTGGAGCGCTTCGCGTCGATGAGCGAGTACATCAGCGGCTGCGTCATCGACGGGTCGTCGCCCTCGTTGTGGCCGCGGCGGCGATAGCAGATCAGGTCGATGAAGACGTCGCGGTGGAAGGCCTGGCGGTACTCGAAGGCGAGGCGCGCGACGCGCACGACGGCCTCGGGGTCATCCCCATTGACGTGGAAGACGGGTGCCTGCACCGACTTCGCGATGTCGGTCGAGTACTTGCTCGAACGGGCTTCTTCGACCGGCGTGGTGAAGCCGATCTGGTTGTTGATGTTGACGTGGACGGTCCCGCCCGTGCGGTACGCGCGCAGCTGCGACATCTGCAGCACCTCGGCGTTGATGCCCTGGCCGACGAGCGCCGCGTCGCCGTGGACGAGCACCGGCAGCGTCGTGAAGGTGGCGATCGGCTTGCGGTCCTGTTTGGCGCGCACGATGCCCTCGAGCACCCCGTTGACGACCTCGAGGTGCGAGGGGTTCGCGGCGACGTAGACGGGGATCTCCTTGCCGTCGACGGTCACGAAGGTGCCCTCGGTGCCGAGGTGGTACTTCACGTCGCCGGAGCCCTGCAGGTCGAAGTCGCCTTCGAACTCCCGGAAGATCTGCTCGTAGGTCTTGCCTGCGATGCTGGTGAGAACGTTGAGGCGGCCGCGGTGGGCCATCCCGATCGCGACGCCGTCGAGGTCGGCGCCCGCCGAGGCCTGCAGCAGCTCGTCGAGCAGCGGGATGGTCGACTCGCCGCCTTCGAGGCTGAAGCGCTTCTGCCCCACGAACTTGGTCTGCAGGAACGTCTCGAAGGCCTCGGCCTGGTTGAGCTTCTCGAGGATGTGGAGCTGCTCGTCGTGCGTCGGCTTGACGTACGGGCGCTCCAGCTTGTCCTGGAACCACCTGCGCTCGGTCGGGTCGGAGATGTGCATGTACTCGACGCCGACCGTGCGGCAGTACGAGTCGTGCAGCACGTCGAGGACCTCGCGGAGGAGCATCGTGCCCCGACCGGCGAAGCCGCCGACGACGAATTCCCGGTCGAGGTCCCAGAAGGTCAGACCGTGGCTCGCGAGATCGAGGTCGGGATGGGTGCGCTGCTTGTACTCGAGCGGGTCGATGTCGGCCATGAGATGGCCGCGCACGCGGAATGCGTTGATGAGCTCCTGCACGCGCGCGGTCTTGTCGACCTGGTTCGCCTCGTCGATGGTGATGTCGTTCGCCCAGTGGATCGGGTCGTACGGGATGCGGAGCGCCGCGAAGATGCCCTCGTAGAAGCCGCGGCCGCCGATGAGCAGTTCGTGGACGAGTTTGAGGAACTCGCCCGAGCCAGCGCCCTGGATGACGCGGTGGTCATAGGTGCTGGTCAGCGTGATGGTCTTGGAGATTCCGAGGTCGGCGAGCAGCTGCGGGCGCGCGCCCTGGAATTCGGCCGGATATTCGAGGGCGCCGGCGCCGATGATGCAGCCCTGGCCCTTCATGAGCCGCGGCACCGAGTGCACCGTGCCGATGCCGCCCGGGTTGGTGAGCGAGACCGTCGCCCCGGCGAAGTCGTCGGCGGTGAGCTTGTTGCCGCGGGCGCGCTTCACCAGGTCTTCGTAGGCGGCGAGGTAGTCGGTGAAGCTCAGCGTCTCGGCGCGCTTGATCGCGGGCACGACAAGCGAGCGCGAGCCATCCGGTTTCGGCAGATCGATCGCGATGCCGAGCCCGACGTGCGCGGGGGCGATGATGGAGGGCTTGCCGTCGATGACGTCGTAGTAGACGTTCTGCGACGGGAACTCCTTGAGAACCTGGATGAGCGCCCAGCCGAGGATGTGCGTGAAGGACACCTTGCCGCCGCGGGTGCGGCCCATGTGGTTGTTGATGACGATGCGGTTGTCGATCATCAGCTTGGCCGGGATGGTGCGCACGCTCGTCGCCGTGGGGACGGTGAGCGAGAGCTCCATGTTCGCGGCGAGGGCCTTGGACATGCCCTTGAGGGCCGAGACGGCGTCCTCGGCGCCGTTCGCCGCGGCGGCGGGTGCGGGCGCCGGCGCCTCGGCGGGCACCGGGGTCGGCTTCGGGGCGAGCGAGGTCGTTCTGGCGACGGGTATCGAGGTCGTGATCGGAGCGGGCGTCTCGGCGGGCGCGGCGGCGGCAGAACCCGACGGCTGCGGCTCCGCCGGAACCGTCGGCGCGGATGCGCCGAGACCGTCCACTGGACGGTCGCTTTGAGAGCGAGTCCGCGCGTACGCCTCGAGCGCCGGCCACCAGGACTGGTCGACCGAGTCCTTGTCGACCTGGTACTGCTCGTAGAGCTCTTCGACGAGCCATTCATTGGCTCCGAAGCCGGCACCGTCTTCGGTTCCCACACCCGTCAGCTGGCTCGCCACTGGCCTTCGCCCACCTTCTGAATCTCTGTCGTCGTGGGGGTACGTGGCCCGTGCGGACGCGTAGCACCCGGAGGACAAGCCTAAGCCTTGTCTGCTCTCTCGGCGTTCAGCGCGAAGGCCGGGGCTACCGTGTCCCCATGGAGTTCTACGGCACGCAACCCCAGCACGACCTGACGTATTCCGACGTCTTTCTGGTGCCCAGTCGGTCGGCTGTGCAGAGCCGGTTGGATGTCGACCTCGCTCCCGGCGACGGCACCGGCACGACCATCCCGATCGTGGCCTCGAACATGAACTCCGTCACCGGCGCGCGGATGGCTGCGACCATCGCCCGGCGCGGGGGCCTCGGCGTGCTGCCGCAGGACATGCACCCCCAGGATCTCGACGCGGCCATCCGCTGGGTCAAGGCGCAGCCGGCCGCCTACGACACCCCGTTCGTCTTCACGCCGGATGCCACCGTCGCCGACGCGCTCCAGGTCATGCCCGCGAGCGCCGGCCACGGCGTGATCCTCGAGGATTCCGCGGGCGACTACCTCGGCGCTGTCGAAGCGGAGCGCCTCGGCCGGGCCCAGGCGGATGCCCGCCTCGGCGACCTCGCGGCCGCACCGGTGGCCTCCGTCGACGCCGACGAGGTCGGCGGCGGCCGTGCCGCCTTCGACCTGCTCGTCGCAGCGGAGGCGGACTTCGCGCCGGTGCTGCACCACGGCCGCGTCGTCGGCACGCTGAGCCGCACCAGCGCGCTGCGCGCGACCATCTACCGTCCCGCAGTCGATGCGGCAGGCCGCCTGCGCATCGCGGCGGCGCTCGGTGTCAACGGCGACGTCGCCGCCCGGGCCAAGGCCCTCGTCGAGGTCGGCGTCGACGTGCTCGTGCTCGACACCGCCCACGGCGATCAGGAGAGCATGCGCCGGGCCATCGCCGAGGTCAAGGCGCTCGGCCTCGCCGTGCCGATCGTCGCCGGCAACGTCGTCACCGCGAAGGCCGTGCAGGACCTCGCCGCAGAGGGCGCCGACATCCTCAAGGTCGGCGTCGGGCCCGGCGCCATGTGCACGACCCGCATGATGACCGCGGTCGGGCGCCCGCAGTTCTCGGCCGTGCTCGAATCGGCGATAGCCGCGCGCGAGCTCGGCAAGCAGGTGTGGGCCGACGGCGGGGTGCGCTACCCGCGCGACGTCGCGCTCGCGCTCGCCGCGGGGGCGGCATCCGTCATGATCGGCTCCTGGTTCGCCGGCACCATAGAGTCGCCGGGGCCGCTCGCGACCGACCGCGACGGCCGCCTGTACAAGGAGAGTTGGGGGATGGCATCGACGAAGGCCGTGCAGGCCCGCTTCGAGCGCCTCGACCCCTTCGAGCAGGCGCGCAAGCAGCTCTTCGCCGAGGGCGTCTCGTCCTCGCGGATCTACCTCGACCCGCAGCGGCCGTCGGTGGAGGACCTGCTCGACATGATCACGACCGGTCTTCGCTCGTCGTTCACCTACGCCGGCGCCCGCTCGATCGCCGAGTTTCACGAGCGCGCGCGCGTCGGCATCCAGTCGGCGGCCGGCTACGAAGAGGGCAAGGCGCTGCTCGTCAGCTGGTAGGCCCGCCCGTACACTTGCCAGCAATGGAGTGGGCGCTACTCGTCATCGGCCTCGTGCTGACGGCCGGCACCGGGTTCTTCGTCGCCGGCGAGTTCGCGCTGGTCACCCTCGACCGCGCCGACCTCGAGGCCAGGCGCGAACGGGGCGAGCCGCGGCTCGCGATGACGATCGCCGCGCTGCGCCACACCTCGATGCACCTCTCGTCGGCGCAGCTCGGAATAACCCTCACGACCCTGCTCACCGGTTTCACCTTCGAGCCGGCGATCGGCGAGCTGCTCGCGCCCGCATTCGGGGCGGATGCCCTCGACGTGCCCCTCGTCGCCTCGATCATCGGCGTCCTTGCAGCGACCCTCGTCTCGATGGTCATCGGCGAACTGGTGCCGAAGAGCCTCGCCCTCTCGGTCACTCTGCCGGTCGCTCGCGTCGTCGTGCCGTTCCAGGTGGTGTTCACCTGGATCTTCCGGCCGGCGGTGTGGCTGCTGAACGCGAGCGCGAACGGCGTGCTGAGGCTCTTCGGCGTCGAGCCGAAGGAGGAGATCTCCAGCGCCCGCACCGCCGAGGAGCTTTCGTCGCTCGTGCGGCATTCCGCGAACGAGGGCACACTGGAGGAGGACACCGCGACGCTCCTGGATCGCACGCTGCAGTTCGCCGCGCATCAGGCATCCGACGTCATGACTCCTCGACCGCGCCTCGAGACCGTGCAGCGCACCGACACCGCCGACGACGTCATCGCGCTCGCGCGCGAGACCGGGTTCTCGCGCTTCCCCGTCGTCGCCGACGGGATCGACGACATCATCGGCGTGGTCCATGTCAAGCAGGCCGTCGCGGTGCCGCGCGAGCGCCGCGAGCTCGTGCCCGTCTCGGCGCTCGCGAGCGAGGCCCCGCGCGTGCCGGAGACGATGCACCTCGACGCGCTGCTCGGCGAACTGCGCTCGCGCGGGCTGCAGCTCGCCGTCGTCGTCGACGAGTACGGCGGCACCGCCGGCATCGCCACCCTGGAGGACCTCGTCGAGGAGCTCGTCGGCGAGGTGGCCGATGAGCACGACACCGGTCCGATCGAGGTCATCCGCGGGACCATGTCGACGGAGTTCAGCGGGATGCTGCGGCCCGACGAGTTGCTCGACCGCGTCGGCATCCGCGTGCCGGAGGAGGGCCCCTACGAGACCGTCGCCGGATTCGTGGTCAGCGAGCTCGGCCGCCTCCCCGTCGTCGGCGACGAGGTCCCGGTCGGGGGCGGCCGGCTGAGGGTGGCGAACCTCGACGGCCGCCGGATCGACCGGCTGCTCTTCCTGCCGGCGCGGCCGGCGCCGGAGGAGGGCGAGCCGTGAGCCCGTGGTGGGGCATCCTCTGGCTCGTCGTGCTGCTCGCGGTGAACGCCTTCTTCGTCGCGGCAGAGTTCGCGGTCGTCACCGCCCGGCGCTCCCAGATCGAGCCCGAGGCCGAGCGCGGCAACGGCGGCGCGCGGGTGGCGCTGTGGGCGATGGAGCATGCGACGCTCATGCTCGCGACGACGCAGCTCGGCATCACCGTGTGCTCGCTCCTCCTCCTCGGCATCGCGGAGCCGGCGATCCACGACCTGCTCGCCGGCCCGCTCGAATCCGCCGGGGTGCGCGGCGCCGTCGCCGCCGACGCCACCTCGTTCGTCATCGCTCTCGTCGTCGTCTCATTCCTCCACGTCGTCTTCGGCGAGATGGTGCCGAAGAACCTGTCGTTCAGTCGCCCGCGCGAGTCGGTGCTGCTGCTCGCCCGGCCGCTCGTCGCGATCGGCCGGGTCGTCAGGCCCATCACCGTCGCGCTCAACTGGCTCTCGAACGGCGTGGTGCGGCTGTTCGGGGTCGAGCCGAAGGACGGGGCATCCGCCGCCTTCACCCTCGACGAGGTCGAGGCCATCGCGCGGCACTCGGCGCGCGCCGGGGTGCTCGCGACCAGCGAGGTGCTGAGGGGGGCCTTCGAGTTCAGCGGCAAGACCGCAGCCGAGATCATGGTGCCCATCGCCAAGGTGGTCCGGCTGCCGCACACGGTGACACCGGCCGAGGTCGAGCGCGCGGTCGCGCGATACGGCTTCAGCCGGTACGTCGTCGACGACGAGGCCGGGCAGGCGGTCGGCTACCTCCACCTCAAGGATGTGCTCGACCTCGAGGGACTGCCCTTCGACTCGCCGGTGCCGGTGGACCGCATCCGGCCGCTTGCACGCGTCGCGCCGGGCGCCGAGATCGAGGACGTGCTCGCGCTGCTGAGGCGCCGCGCCTCGCACCTCGCCCGCATCGTGCACCGCGGTGAGACGATCGGCGTCGTGTTCCTCGAGGACATCCTGGAAGAGCTCGTCGGGGAGGTGGACGATGCCACCCGCCGCGACTGAGTGGACGGCGAAGGACGCCCGGCTCCTGCTGCGCGCGCCCGGGCCGCAGGACGACAAGTACACGCGCGGCGTCGTCGCTCTCGCGACCGGTTCCGAGGCGTTCCCCGGCGCCGCGGTGCTCGGCGTCGAGGGCGCGGCGCGCGCGGGGGTCGGCATGGTGCGTTATATCGGGCCGGCGACGCCGACCGCGCTCGTGCTCGCGAGGCGTCCGGAGACCGTGGTCGGGGCGGGGCGGGCGGATGCCTGGGTCGTCGGCTCCGGCATTCCGAACGCGGCAGGCCGGTCGCACGACGACGAGCTGAGGGTTCGGGCGGCGCTCGCGGGCGGGGTTCCGGCCGTGGTCGATGCCGGCGCGCTGGACCTGCTCGATGCGGTACGCGGCCCCGTCGTCATCACGCCGCACTTCCAGGAACTGGAACGCGTGCTCGCCGTCACCGCCGCCCCGCTGGCCCTGGACGAGATCTCGGCCGACCCGGCCGCCGCGGCGGTGCGGGCAGCGGACGCGCTCGGCGTCGCCGTGCTGCTCAAGGGCGCGACGACCCGCATCGCCCTGCCCGGCGGCTTCGCCTACGCCGTGCGCTCGGGCACGCCATGGCTCGCCACCGCCGGCACGGGCGATGTGCTCGCCGGCATCATCGGCGCGCTGCTCGCCGCGCATGCCCGGACCGCGCGCCACCTCGACGACGTGGCGATGATCGCAGCGACCGGTGCCGTCGTGCACGGCCTCGCGGGCCGCATCGCGGCCAGCGACCCGGACGGCCTCGGCGCTGGCGCGCCCATCACCGCGCTCGACGTCGCCGACGCGGTGCCGGACGCCATCGAGGAGCTCATCGCCCGTCGCTGAGCGGCAGCGAGTCACGCGGTGCCGAAGCTCGCCGAGATGTCGCGAATCGATTCGAGTCCATCGGAAACCTTCGTACGATGGAGCCATGACCACCGTGCCGCCGCTTCAGCTCTCGCCGCGGCGCGTGCGCCTCGCACTGCTCGCCCTCGCCCTCGGCGGCTTCGCAATCGGCTCGACGGAGTTCGTCGCGATGGGGCTGCTGCCCAACATCGCCCACGCGATGCTGCCCAGCGAGTACGCCGCCAACACTGCGAGCGCCAACGCGCACGCCGGTATCATCATCTCCGCGTACGCCTTCGGCGTCGTGGTCGGTGCCCCGACGATCGCCGCACTCGGGGCGAGGCTGCCGCGCAAGCGGCTGCTCATGGGGCTGACGCTGGCGTTCACCCTCGCGACGATCGCGGCATCCCTCGCTCCCACCTTCGGCTGGCTGGTCTTCTTCCGCTTCCTCTGCGGCCTTCCGCACGGCGCCTACTTCGGCATTGCGGCGCTCGTCGCCGGCGATCTCATGGGACCGGGCAAGCAGGGCCGGGGTGTCGCGCTCGTCATGAGCGGCCTCGCCGTGGCCAACGTCGTCGGCGTGCCCGGCATCACCTGGATCGGCGAGACCTGGGGCTGGCGCGCCGCCTACGGTGCCGTGGCTGCGCTGTTCGCCGCCACCTGCGTCGCGGTGACACTGGCACTGCCCTACCGGCCTGGTCGCCCGGAGCAGACCGTCCGCCGCGAGCTCAAGGCGTTCGGCAAGCTGCAGGTGTGGCTGGCGATCGGCATGGGGGCGATCGGATTCGGGGGATTCTTCGCGATGGACACCTTCATCGCTCCCCTCGTCACCGATGTCGCGCACCTTCCGGCGGGATTCGTGCCCGTCGCGCTCACCGTTTTCGGCCTCGGAATGGTCGCCGGCAACCTCGTCGGCGGTCGCCTGGCCGACCACAACGTCCGGCTCGCCATGCTGCTCGCCTTCGGCACGCTCGCCGTCGCCCTCGCGATCGCAGCCAGCGTCGCGCACCTGCCGGTGCCGCTGTACATCGCGATGTTCCTCGTCGGCGGCACGGGGTCGCTCGTGACCCCTGCCGTGCAGCTCTGGCTCTTCCGGGTCGCCCATGAGAGCCCAGCGATCGCAGGCGCCATCCACCACTCCGCGTTCAACCTCGGCAACTCCCTCGGCGCCTTCCTCGGGGGCGTGGTCGTCGCTGCCGGATTCGGCTACGTGGCCGGGATCTGGCTCGGAGTCGGGCTTTCGCTCGCCGGTGCAGCGATAGCCCTCCTTGCGATCGGCTTGGCGCGGGGCGACGGCCAGAGCGCCCTTGCCCCGAACGCTGCGGCCATAGAATCGGTCCGATGAGCAGCGCATCCGGTACGACGCTCGAGCAGCGCCGGGCCCAGCGCGAGGCGATGCGCGTCGGGAGCGGCGATGCCCGCTCGTGGCTTCTCGTCAACGCGCTCCTCGAGGAGCGCTTCGACGAGGCCCAGCTCAGCCGCGCCGACGAGATCATCCTCGACCTCGAGGACGCCGTCGACGGCTCGCTCAAAGACCGCGCCCGCGGCTACGTCGTCGATTGGCTCGCCGCCGGCGGCCGCGCCTGGGTGCGCGTCAACGGCCTCAGCGCGACCGGCGACTGGGCGGCCGACCTCGAGGCGCTGCACGGGCTGGAGAGCCTCGCCGGCGTCATGCTCGCCAAGACCGAGGACGCGGCGCAGGTCACCGACACCTATCAGCGCCTCGGCGGGCGCATTCCCGTCATCCCGCTCGTCGAGTCCGCCCTCGGCATCGAGGAGGCCGTGCACATCGGCAAGGCCCGCGGTGCGTTCCGCCTTGCGTTCGGCTCCGGCGACTACCGCCGCGACACCGGCGCGGCGAACGACCCGCTCGCCATGGCCTATCCCCGTTCGCGCCTCGTCGTCGCGAGCCGCATCGGCGGCCTGCCCGGTCCCATCGACGGCCCCGCCGTCGGCTCGACCCACCTGGTGGTGCGCGAGCGGACCGCGGAGAGCATCAACCTCGGCATGACGGGCAAGCTCGCGCTCGACCTCGACCAGCCCGCCGTCATCAACGAGATGATGAGCCCGTCGCCTGCCGACCTCGCCTGGGCGCTCGACTTCCTCGCCGAGTTCGAGCGCGGCGGCAGCGTCGTGCGCGACGGCAGCGACAAGCCGCGCCTCGCCCGCGCCGAGACGATCATGCGCCGTGCGGAGACTTTTCGGATCAGCCCGGCGTAGAGGCCTGGGTCTCCATCGCCCCGCTACGCGGGGCGGCCGACCAGCGGGATCGTGCAGTCTGGAGCTGCCTGAAAGCTGCGAAACGTAACACGCTCTACGAGGCGGCGACGTGCTCGCCGCCGAACGCGACAGCTTCGAAAAGCCGACTGCGGTCGCGCCGCAGAGGCGGTGGCGCGCAATTTATTCGTTCTGCAGCAGGATGCCGTCGGCGATGGCGCGCTTGCGGAGTGCGACCTTCGTGCCGACGTCGAGCCCGGCGAGGCGGTACTTCTCGCGGATGCGCTTGAGATAGCTCTTCGCCGTCTCGTCGCTGATGCCGAGCGTGAACGCCACTGCCTTGACGGGCTCGCCGGCGCCGTACAACGCCATGACGCGGCGCTCCTGCGCGCTGAGCTGCGGCCCGGAGAAATCCTCCGCGGCGAGCAGCTCGTCGAGCTCGGCCGAGATGAACGACTCGCCGCGGTAGGCCGCGCGGATCGCCTCGGCGATCATTGCCGCGTCCTCGCTCTTGACGAGATAGCCCAGGGCGCCTGAGGCGATCGCCTCGCGCACCACGTGCGGGTCGGAATAGGTGCTCATGAGCACCGTCTTGACGCCGGCCGCCTTGAGCGCCGAGAGCTTGACCGAGACGGGGATGTTGTCCTTCAGGTCGAGGTCGAGCAGCACGACGTCGACGGGGAACTCCGGGTGGGCGAGCAATTCGGGCCAGGCGGCCGCCGCGACGACCATGTCGATGTCCTTGGCGGCCTGCCGGATCCATTCCGTCAATGCGCCGAGCAGCATCCTGTGGTCGTCGACGATGGCGATGCGGATGTGCTTGGCTGCCACTGGCCCTCCTCGAACGGTCATCGACCGGCCACCAGATCGACCGGGCAGTCCACCGTGATGGTGAGACCGAACGGCCCGGCGCTGTCGCGGTGGCGTCCGACTCTGTTGATAGCCTGCCATGCCGCAGGGTCCAGACGATGTTTCTTCACTCCGGCGAGTTCGAGCACGACGCTGAGACGGCGCGGCGAACTCGTCGCCTCTGCGTCCGCGCGCCGCACCCGCACAGTCATGGACTCCGCCCGCCGGGTGGCATCGCCGGCGAACAGCCAGATCGCGGTGAGCAGCCCGTCGCGCTGGTCGGGGGCGAGGAGGGCGGCATACCCGTAGGGGTCGTCGACGGTGGTGAGGGCGCCGACGACGCTCGAGTCGTCGAGCGCGTGGTGCAGCCAGGTGCGTGTGCGGCCGGCGACGAGCAGGACGCGGAGCTGGCTGGCTATACGGCCGGCGAGCTCGGCCGAGCCGGCGTCGAGAGGCAGCGCCGTGGAGCCCGACGCCACGTCGTCGAGCAGCTTCTCGGCCGCCTGGTCGAGAGCGGTGAGATGCTCCGACTCGACGAGCCCGAAGGCGTTCGCCTCGACGGATGCCGCCGCCTGCGCCTGGGAGAGATCAGACTGGAACTCGAGCATGGCCCGGAACGCCCGGGCCACCCGCAGACCCACGATGCCGGGCCAGATGGCGATGCCGAGTTCGGCGACGCGCACCGCGAGCCCGGCGTTGTAGGCGGTGATGCCGACCGCGAAGTCGGCGGCGAGCAGCACGCCGAGCCCCGCGATGCAGCGCACCATGAACTGCGTGCTGCGCACCGTCGCGTACGTCATGAGCAGGGCGCCGCTCGCGACCGCGGCGAGCGGTGCCGGACCGGCGAGCGAGTTCGTGTCGGGCGATGCGGCGCCGATGCAGTCGAGCACGTCGGCGAGCGCGAGGAGGGCGAGCGAGAGGTACGGCCAGCTCCGCAGCAGCGGGATGACCCGCCCCTGCGCCAGCTGGCCGTAGAGGGCCACTCCGGCGAGGAGCGCCCAGGCGGTGACGCCGAGCGCGGGGATCGGGTAGTTGCGGAATCCGCCGATGAAGCCGATGAGGCAGATCGCGACGATGACGTCCGCCGCGAGGTTGAGGCCGTAGGCGAGGCGGTCGGCGCTCGGCGTTGCCGAGGCGACCGGCAGTGCGGCCTCGGCGGTCACTTCGGCACCTCGAGCACGACCGTCGTGCCCGCCCCGCGTGCGGTGAAGAGGCGCGCGGTGCCGCCGACATCGCGGATGCGGGCGACGATCGACTCGGTGTAGCCGAGCCGCTCGAGCGGGACCTCGGCGGGCTCGAAGCCGACGCCGTTGTCGGTGATGAGTGCGCGCACCGCCACCTCGTCGTCGGTGATCGTGACGTGTGCTTCGTCGACGCCGGCGTGGCGGCGCACGTTCTCGAGGCTCTCCGAGAGGGCGAGGAGGAAGGCGTCGAGCGTGTCGCTGGGCAGCAGGACCTGGCCGGTGCCGTGCCATTTCACCTCGAGGCCCATGCGCTGAAAGCGCTGCTTGACCGACTCGAGCGTGTTGCCCAGCGAGGACTCCGCGACCGGCTGCAGCCGGTAGGTGCCCGACGCGGCCGGATTGGGGGTGTAGCCCAGGCGCAGCTGGCGCAGCAGCGCGGAATCCTGCGCCGCCTGCTCGCGCAGCGCGCTTTCGCTCACCCCGACCCCGGAGTGCGCGAGCAGGGTAAGGGTGGCGAGCACGGTGTCGTGGAGCAACCGAGCCCCCTGGCGGCGGCGCGCCTCGGTCTCGCTGGCGAGACGCTCCGCGCGGTACGCCTCGCTCATGCTCGCGATGCGCACGATCGTCTGCGGCACGATGCGGCCGATCCACACGGCGAGGACGACCCCGAAGAACCAG
>JAJYBG010000078.1 GCA_021779075.1 Actinomycetes bacterium
CAGAATCCGCCGTTGCGACCGGATGCTGCCCAGCCGACCGTCTCGGATTCCAGCAGCACGACGCGTGCGATGCCCCGCTGCTTGGCCTTGATGGCCGTCCAGAGCCCGAGATAGCCGCCCCCGACGATGGCGAGGTCGGCGTCGAGCTCGGCGGTGAGCTGCGGATACACCGTCCGGTCGCCCACGTCGGCGAGCCAGAACGAGCCCTTCGCACTGCCCGAGAGGGCACGGGCGATGATGTTGTCCGGAATGGGGCTCCGCTCGAAAACCGTTGTCTGACGCGCGTTCTTCGATGGAATCCGCATGTCTTCAAGGCTTGGAGGTGACGAATCCGTTGTCAAGTTGGCCGCAATGTATTCCATCTGTAACAAATGGGTGCTTTAGTACCTGATCAAGCGCATGCCCGCGATCCGATGACCTCCGACGGAGCCAGACATGACCGAACCACGGCCGGTTTCCCCTGCCGCGTCCGACGCGGCGATCTCCATCAAGGGGGTGAGCCGTCGGTTCGGCGACGCGGTCGCGGTCCAATACGTCGACCTCGATCTCGCGCGCGGCGAGTTCTTCGCACTGCTCGGCCCCTCGGGCTGCGGCAAGACCACGACCCTGCGCATGGTCGGCGGCTTCGAGCTGCCGAGCACCGGTGCCATCTACCTCGAGGGCAAGGACGTCACGACGCTCCCGCCGTACAAGCGCGACGTCAACACGGTCTTCCAGTCCTACGCACTGTTCCCGCACCTCACCGTCATGGAGAACACCGCGTTCGGATTGCGCCGCAAGGGCGTCGGCAAGGCGGAGGCCGCCGCGCGAGCGGGCGAATACCTCGAACTGGTCGGACTCGCCGGTTTCGACAAGCGCCGTCCCTCCCAGCTCTCGGGCGGCCAGCAGCAGCGCGTCGCCCTAGCCCGTGCGCTCGTCAACCACCCCAAGGTCCTGCTCCTCGACGAGCCGATGGGCGCCCTCGACGCCAAGATCCGCAAGACGATGCAGCACGAGCTCAAGCGCATCCAGCGCGAGGTCGGCATCACGTTCCTGTACGTCACCCACGACCAGGCGGAGGCGATGTCGATGGCCGACCGCCTCGCCGTCATGAACTCCGGGCTCATCGAAGACATGGGCGCGCCGCAGCGCGTGTACGACCGCCCGGCGACTCAGTTCGTCGCCGAGTTCCTCGGCACCTGCAACGTGCTTCCGATCATCGTCGACGGCGCGGGCGCGAGGCTGCCGGATGGCAATCCGCTCGTCATCGACGGGGTCGCCGCTCCGACCGAGCCGGGCTGGAAGGTCGGCATTCGCCCGGAGAAGCTCGAGCTCACCCCGGCGAACAGGGCGGCCTCGGGCGCGAACCGTACGACGGCGACCGTCACCGAGGTCACCTACCTCGGCGCGAGCACGGAGGCCCGTCTCGCCACCCCGTGGGGCGGCGAGCTGCAGGCCTACAGGCAGAACACCGCTGAGACCGTCATCCGGCCCGGCGACCAGGTCGAGGTCTCCTGGCACGCCGCTCAGGCGTTCCTGCTCCCCCCTACACCCACTGCAATCGCCACCGACGAGGAGGTAGCCGCATGACCAGCGGTGAGAACATCAATCCCGAGACGATCCGAGGCCTCACCCAGAGCCGGGTGTCGCGCCGCATGTTCATGAAGGGCGCCGGTGCCGTCGCCGGTGCGGGTGCGCTCAGCGCGCTGCTCGCGGCGTGCGGTGTCACCGGCACGAACCCGAGCGGCGCGAACCCGACGGGCGGGAACGCTTCGGGCGGCACGGACTGGACCTCGTGGTGGGCGTCGAAGAAGCAGAACGGCGTCCTCAACTTCGCGAACTGGCCGTACTACATCGACACGGATTCCAACGGCAAGCACGCCTCGCTCGAGGCCTTCACCAAGAAGACCGGCATCAAGGTCAACTACAAGGAGGTCATCCAGGACGACCCGAGCTACTACGCGAAGATCTCGCCGCTGCTCACGAAGGGCCAGTCCATCGGCCAGGACATCATCGTCATCACCGACGGCTGGTACCTCACCGAGATCATCAACAACGGCTGGGCCGTGCAGCTCGACCACAGCCGGATGCCGAACTTCACCGCGAACGCCGACCGCAGCCTGCTGTCGCCCAGCTACGACCCGGGTGCGCTGCACTCGGCGGTGTGGCAGACGGGCCTCACCGGTCTCGCCTACAACTCGAAGAAGGTGCCGGAGGGCATCACGAGCTTCGCCGACCTGCTCGATCCGAAGTACGCCGGCCACATCGGCCTCTTCAGCGACAACACCGAGTACGGCAGCATGGCACTTCTCGCGACCGGAGCCCAGACGGCGACCTCGACGCATGACGACTGGAACAAGGCCGTGGAGTGGCTCAACAAGCTCAAGCCCAGCGTCGCCAAGTTCTACGATCAGGGCTACACCGATGCCCTGCAGAACGGCGACATCTGGATCTCGCAGGCCTGGTCCGGCGACGTGTACCAGATGCAGCAGGGCGGCCATCCGGAGATCAAGTTCGTGCTCCCGACCGAGGGCGTCATCACCTGGCACGACAACATGTTGATCCCGATCACTGCGGAGAATCCGGTCGACGCCATCACCTGGATGAACTACTACTACACACCTGAAACGGCGGGCATCATCGAGGACTACGACGCCTACATCTGCCCGGTGCCGGCGGCGAAGGACTACATCCTCAACACCCTCAAGGACCCGGCCGTGGCGAACAGCCCGCTCGTGTTCCCGTCCGCGGCGGATCTCGCGAAGGCGCAGGAGTACTACACCTACAAGAACCTCGCCGACTACAACGCCTGGAACGCCCTGTTCGACCCCGTCGCGCAGTCGTGACGTCGGCGGCGGTTCCGGGTCTGCGCCCGGTGAGGACGAGCCGGATGCGGCGCCTTTCGGTGCCCTACCTGCTCGGCTTCACGGGCGCGGCCTGGCTGATCCTGTTCTTCCTCATCCCCCTCATCGCGGGGCTGATCGTCTCGCTCATGTCGGGCGATGTGGCGAGCGGGTACCGGCTGACCTGGAACTGGTCGATCTACTCCGACATCTTCGTCAATTCGAACGTCAACTACGCGCTGTTCCTCGGCCGCTCGCTGTTCTACGGCGCAACGGCGACACTGCTCACGATCGTCATCGGGTACCCGCTGGCGTACTTCATCGCGTTCCGCGTGAGCCCGCGGTGGAAGACGCCGCTGCTGTTCCTGGTGCTCATCAGCTTTCTCATCTCGTTCGTCATCCGCACCAAGATGTGGGTCTTCCTGCTCGGCGCGCAGGGGCCGATCATCTCATTCCTGCAGTCGATCCACCTCGCGGGGCCCGACTTCGCCGTCCTCGGCACCCCCGGCGCGGTCATCGGCGGCCAGACCTATAACGACCTCGCCTACATGGTCCTGCCGATCTACGTCGCGCTCGAGCGCATCGACACCCGGTTGTTCGAGGCGACGGAGGACCTCTACGGCACCAAGCGCGCGGTCTTCTTCAAGACGATTCTGCCGCTGTCGCGCTCCGGCATCTTCTCCGGGATCCTCATCGTCTTCATCGACACCGTCGGCGACCCCGTCAACGCCGCCCTGCTCGGCGGCCGCAACACCTACAACTTCGGCGAGGCGATCCAGTACGCCTACCTCAACCTGCAGCAGTACAACGTCGCCGCCGCGCTGTCGACGGTGCTCATGATCGCGCTCGGCATCATCCTCTTCGTCTATGCGCGCGTGTTCGGCACCGAGAACATCGAGGATCTCGTATGAGCACGACGACCCAGACCATCGCTCTGCGGGGCGCCGGCCTGACGCTCGACGACATCCCGGAGCCGAAGCGCCGCAAGCGCCCGCTGCTGCCGATCATCTACTGGGTCGTCATCGGCATCCTGCTGCTGCCGATCATCTCGATGATCGCGTACAGCTTCAACTTCGCCCCGAACAACCGGGTGACGACGGTCTGGCAGCACTTCACCGTCCAGTACTACCTGCATCTCGCCGATCAGGCCGACCTCTTCCAGGCCTTCCTGCTGTCGATCACCATCGCGTTGCTCTCGGCGGCGATCTCGATCGCCATCGGCGTCCCGCTGGCTCTCGCGCTGGAGCGCTACCGGTTCTGGGGCAGGGGCCTCGTGTCGTCGATCCTCTTCATCGACATCGCGGCGCCCTCCATCGTCGTGGGCTCGTCGGCGCTGTCGTTCTTCTTCACGCTGAACTTCCAGACCGGCTTCTGGACGATCCTGATCTCGCACGTCACGTTCAACATCGCCTATGCCGTCGTGACGCTGCGCGCCCGCCTCTCGGGCATGGGCACAGCGTACGAGCAGGCGGCGGCGGACCTCGGCTCGGGGCCTGTTGCAGGATTCTTCCGCGTGACGGTCCCGCTGCTCATGCCCGGCATCCTGGCGGCGTTCCTGTTGTCGTTGGCGATGTCGATCGACGACTACGTCATCACCTCGTTCGTCGCCGGCTCGGCGACGACCTTCCCCCTCTACATCTACGGCATCAAGACCGGTCTGCCGCCGCAGGTGCTCTGCTTCGGGACGATCGTTTTCGTCGTCGGCATCGCGCTGTTCTTCGCCAACGCGGCGTTGAACCGCCGTAACAAGGTCTGAGCCCTCAGCGCAGGCGCGCGACGATCTCGTCGTGCAGCAGGCCGTTCGTCGCGAGCGACGAACCGTGCCAGTAGCCGCTCTCGCCGGTCACCGCGCTGAAGCGCCCGCCGGCCTCCGTCACGAGCAGCGAGAGGGGGGCGACGTCGTACTGCTTGACGCCGAACTCGCCCACCGCCTCGAGCAGGCCCTCGGCGACGAGCGTGTAGGGCCAGAGGTCGCCGTAGCCGCGGTCGCGCCACACCGAGCGGGTCAGGTCGATGAGCCGCTGGAGGTAGCCGGCCTCGTCCCACTGCTCAATGGACTGGAACGAGATCGAGGCGTCGGCGAGGTCGGCGATGCCCGAGACGTGGAGCCGCCGTGCCGTGCCGCCGTCGGCCGTCGTCCACGCTCCGCCATCCTTGATGGCCCACCACCGCTGGCGGATCGCCGGCATGGATGCCACGCCGACGACGACCTCGGAGTCGACGGCGAGCGCGATGAGGGTGCCCCACAGCGGCACGCCGCGCTCGAAGTTGTGCGTGCCGTCGATGGGGTCGATGATCCAGCGGCGGCTGGAGTCGCCGGCCTCGCCGAACTCCTCGCCGAGCACGGCATCGTCGGGGCGCTCGGCGGCGAGGATGTCGCGGACGGCCTGCTCGACGGCCCGGTCGGCGTCGGTGACGTGGGTGCGGTCGGGCTTGGTCTCGATGTGAAGGTCGTTGGCGCGGAACCGCGAGGCCGAGATGGCGTCGGCGGCATCCGCGAGGCGGAGCGCGAGGGAGAGGTCAGCGTCGTAGTCGGTGGCGGGCGGGGTTGTCGACGTATCGGTCACTGGCCCAGCGTACGGAAAGGGCGGGATCAGCGCTTCCGGTGCGCCCCCAGGGACTTGAACCCTGAACCCACTGATTAAGAGTCAGTTGCTCTGCCGATTGAGCTAGAGGCGCGCATGCGAACTGGAATCCGCACGAGGGTCAAGACTATCAATCCTGCAGGGCGCGCCCCAAATCACCGGCGCGCTGGGCCCGGAGTAGCCTGGCAGGGCGCGTCGTACGGTTCGAGCGCGGTGGAGGGGACTGTGCCAGACCCGGCTCGCGCCGAAGCTGCGGTGCTCACTCTCAGCGTCGTCATCCCCGCTCTCAACGAGGCCGACGTCATCGGCGAGTGCATCGCGGCGCTTCTCGCGCAGCAGCAACCGGTCGACGAGATCATCGTCGTCGACAACGGATCCACCGACGCGACAGCATCGATCGCATCGGGCTTCCCCGGTGTCGATGTCGTGAGGGAGTCGACCCCCGGCATCGTCGCCGCGCGTACTCGCGGCTTCGCCGCCGCCACCGGCGACATCATCGCCCGCATCGACGCCGACACCGTGGTCGATCCGGGATGGGCAGGGGCCATCCGGACGGCGTTCGCCGACCCGTCGCTGGCCGCGGTCGGCGGCCCGGTGCGCCAAGCGCGGGCGAGCGCGTCGGTCGAGCACTCGACGGCGTTCATCTACCAGTCGTTCCGCGTGATCCATCGGGCGCTTTTCGGCGGGCGGGTGCTG
>JAJYBG010000018.1 GCA_021779075.1 Actinomycetes bacterium
CGTCGCGCTGCTGGGCAGCCTGACCGACGCCAAGAACGTCCTCGTCGTGCTCCACGCGGCCGACGAGGCCGGCTGGCTGAGCGTCCGCAACCTCCCGACGGTCCACGTCCTCGACGCCGGCCAGCTCAACGCGTACGACGTCCTCAACAGCGACGCCGTCGTGTTCACGAAGGCCGCCTACGAGACCTTCGTGGCCGCGAAGACCAAGAAGGAAGAGGTGACCGCGTAATGGCTGCCAACAAGGACCCGCGCGATGTCATCATCGCGCCGATCGTGAGCGAGAAGAGCTACGGGCTCATCGACGAGGGCAAGTACACGTTTCTCGTCGACCCGCGCTCGAACAAGACCGAGATCAAGCTCGCCATCGAGTCGATCTTCTCGGTCAAGGTCGCCTCGGTGAACACCCTCAACCGGCCGGGCAAGACGCAACGCACCAAGTTCGGCATCGGCAAACGCAAGGACACCAAGCGCGCCATCGTCACCCTCAAGTCCGGTTCCATCGACATCTTCACGGCCGTCGGCTAGGAGCGAAGGAAGAGAAATGGCTATTCGCAAGTACAAGCCCACGACCCCGAGCCGTCGCGGCTCCTCGGTCGCCGACTTCGCCGAGATCACCCGTTCGACTCCCGAGAAGTCGCTGCTGCGCCCGATCTCCAAGACCGGCGGTCGCAACAACCAGGGTCGCATCACCACCCGCCACATCGGCGGCGGCCACAAGCGCCAGTACCGCGTCATCGACTTCCGTCGAGGCGATAAGGACGGCGTGAACGCCACGGTCGCGCACATCGAGTACGACCCGAACCGCACGGCCCGCATCGCGCTGCTGCACTACGTCGACGGCACGAAGCGCTACATCCTCGCGCCGAACGGCCTCAAGCAGGGCGATGTGATCGAGCAGGGCGCGAGCGCCGACATCAAGCCGGGCAACAACCTGCCGCTGCGCAACATCCCGACCGGTACGGTCATCCACGCGATCGAACTCAAGCCGGGCGGCGGCGCGAAGATGGCCCGCAGCGCGGGCGCCTCGGTGCGCCTCGTCGCCAAGGACGGCCCGTACGCGCAGCTCCGCCTGCCTTCGGGCGAGATCCGCAACGTGGATGCTCGCTGCCGTGCCACCATCGGCGAGGTCGGCAACGCCGAGCAGTCGAACATCAACTGGGGCAAGGCCGGCCGCCTGCGCTGGAAGGGCGTCCGTCCGACCGTCCGCGGCGTCGCGATGAACCCGATCGACCACCCGCACGGTGGTGGCGAGGGCAAGACTTCCGGTGGTCGCCACCCTGTCTCTCCGTGGGGTCAGAAGGAAGGCCGTACGCGCCATCGCAACCTCGAGAGCGACAAGCTCATCGTTCGCCGCCGTACCGCCGGCAAGAAGCGCAAGTAGGAGTTCACGAAGATGCCACGCAGTCTCAAGAAGGGTCCCTTCGTCGACGAGCACCTGCTTCAGAAGGTGGTTCGCCAGAACGAGGCCAGCACCAAGGTCGTCATCAAGACCTGGTCGCGCCGATCGATGATCATCCCGGCCATGCTCGGACACACCATCGCGGTGCACGACGGTCGCAAGCACATCCCGGTGTTCGTCACCGAGACGATGGTCGGCCACAAGCTGGGCGAGTTCGCACCCACCCGCACCTTCCGCGGTCACGAGAAGGACGACAAGAAGGGTCGCCGCCGCTGATAGCGGTGGCGTAAGGAGGAGAGAGAAATGGTGGAGTCGATCGCCCGTGTGCGACACATCCGCATCACGCCTCAGAAGGCTCGTCGTGTCGTCGACCTCATTCGCGGCAAGCAGGCTCAGGAGGCACTGGCCATCCTGAAGTTCGCCCCGCAGGGTGCGAGCGAGCCGGTCTACAAGCTCGTCGCCTCGGCCATCGCCAACGCGCGGGTCAAGGCCGACGCCTCGAACCAGTACCTGGATGAGCAGGACCTCTACGTGAGCCGCGCCTTCGTCGATGAGGGAACCACCCTCAAGCGATTCCAGCCGCGCGCCCAGGGCCGTGCCTTCCGCATCAACAAGCGCACCAGCCACATCACAGTGGTCTTGGCGACTCCCGAAGAGGGGACGAAGTAATGGGTCAGAAGGTCAACCCCTACGGCTTCCGACTCGGAATCACCACCGACCACCGGTCGCGCTGGTTCTCCGACTCGACGAAGCCCGGTCAGCGCTACGCCGACTATGTGGCCGAGGACATCAGAATCCGCCAGCTGCTGCAGTCGACGCTCGACCGCGCCGGCGTGGCGCGCATCGAGATCGAGCGCACCCGCGACCGCGTCCGCGTCGACATCCACACTGCCCGCCCGGGCATCGTGATCGGCCGCCGCGGCGCCGAGGCCGAGCGCATCCGCACCGACCTCGAGAAGCTCACCGGCAAGCAGATCCTGCTCAACATCCTCGAGGTCAAGAACCCCGAGGCCGAGGCCCAGCTCGTCGCGCAGGGCATCGCCGAGCAGCTCTCCGCCCGCGTGGCCTTCCGCCGCGCGATGCGCAAGGGCTTGCAGGGTGCGCAGCGCGCTGGCGCCAAGGGCGTCCGCGTCCAGGTCTCCGGCCGCCTCGGCGGCGCCGAGATGAGTCGTTCGGAGTTCTACCGCGAGGGCCGCGTTCCGCTGCACACCCTCCGCGCGAACATCGACTACGGCTTCTACGAGGCGAAGACGACCTACGGCCGCATCGGCGTCAAGGTGTGGATCTACAAGGGCGACATCACCAACAAGGAACTCGCGCGCGAGCAGGCCTCGAAGCCGAGCGGCCGCACCGACCGCCCCCGTCGCGGCCCGCGTACCGAGGCCCCGATCGCGGAAGGAGCGACGGCATAATGCTGATTCCCCGCAGGGTCAAGCACCGCAAGCAGCACCACCCCGGCCGTGACGGCCAGGCCACTGGTGGCACGAAGGTCAGCTTCGGCGAGTACGGCATCCAGGCCATCACGCCTGCCTACGTGACCAACCGGCAGATCGAGGCGGCGCGTATCGCCATGACCCGCCACATCAAGCGCGGCGGCAAGGTCTGGATCAACATCTACCCGGACCGCCCGCTGACCAAGAAGCCCGCCGAGACCCGCATGGGTTCCGGCAAGGGCTCGCCCGAGTGGTGGGTCGCGAACGTCAAGCCGGGTCGCGTCCTGTTCGAGGTGGCCGGTGTCAACGAGCAGCTCGCTCGCGAGGCGCTCAGCCGCGCCATCCACAAGCTGCCTCTCAAGGCACGCATCATCAAGCGCGAGGAGGGTGACGCGTAATGGCCGTCGGTACCAAGGAGCTCGGTTCCACCGAGCTCGACATGTTTGACGAGGCCCGTCTCGGCGAGGAGCTGAAGAAGGCCAAGGAAGAGCTGTTCAACCTGCGCTTCCAGTCGGCCACCGGCCAGCTCGAGAGCCACGGCCGCCTCCGTGCGGTCAAGCGCGACATCGCCCGCATCTACACGGTGCTGCGCGAGCGCGAGCTCGGCATCCGCGCCGTCCCGATCCCGGCCGAGGCGAAGCCCGCCAAGAAGAGCACCAAGAAGGCCGCTGCCGCCGCTGAGGCGACCGAGAGCGACACTGAGACGAAGGAGGTGTAGCCATGGCTGAGACCGCCACCGGGGCTGCCCCGAAGACCGCGGCGAAGAAGCCGGCCGCCGCGAAGGCGGAGGCCGTGTCCCCCGCTGTCGCGCGTGGCTACCGCAAGACCGTTCGCGGCTACGTCGTCAGCGACAAGATGGAGAAGACCATCGTCGTCGAGGTCGAGGACCGCAAGAAGCACGCGCTGTACGGCAAGGTCATCCGCACGACGAAGAAGGTCAAGGCGCACGACGAGTCCGGCGCCGCCGGCATCGGCGACCTCGTCCTCATCAACGAGACCCGTCCGCTCTCGGCATCGAAGCGCTGGCGTCTGGTCGAGATCCTGGAAAAGGCGAAGTAATGATCCAGCAGGAAACCCGGCTCCGCGTCGCCGACAACACCGGCGCGAAGGAACTCCTCACGATCCGCGTGATGGGCGGCTCGAGCCGCCGCTATGCCGGCCTCGGCGACATCATCGTGGCCACGGTCAAGGACGCCATCCCCGGCGGCAACGTCAAGAAAGGCGAAGTCGTCAAGGCGGTTGTCGTGCGCACCGTGAAGGAGACCCGTCGTTCGGACGGCTCCTACATCAAGTTCGACGAGAACGCCGCCGTCATCATCAAGAACGACGGCGACCCTCGCGGCACGCGCATCTTCGGCCCGGTCGGGCGCGAGCTGCGCGACAAGAAGTTCATGAAGATCATTTCGCTCGCCCCGGAGGTGCTGTAGCCATGGCGAACATCAAGAAGGGCGATCTCGTCCAGGTCATCTCGGGCGCCACGGAGGCTCGTGGCGGCGACCGCGGCAAGCAGGGCAAGGTCCTCGAGGTCCTCGTCGAGCAGAACCGCGTCGTCGTCGAGGGCGTCAACTACGTCAAGCGGCACATCAAGGTCGGCGAGACGCAGCGCGGCTCGAAGACCGGCGGCATCGAAACCGTCGAGGCTCCCATCCACATCTCGAACGTCGCCGTCGTCGACCCTGAGACGAAGAAGCCGACTCGCGTCGGCCACCGCGTCGAGAAGGTCGTCAAGGACGGCGTCACCACGACCGTTCGCGTCCGCTACGCGAAGAAGTCGGGCAAGGACATCTAATGAGCACCGCAACTGCCGCGCAGGCTGGCACCTACCAGCCGCGCCTCAAGCAGAAGTACCGCAGCGAGATCATTCCTGCTCTCAAGGAGCAGTTCGGTTTCGCGAACCCGCACCAGGTTCCCGGCCTGGTGAAGATCGTCGTGAACACCGGCGTCGGCGAGGCCGCTCGCGACGGCAAGATCATCGACGGCGCCATCGCCGACCTCACGAAGATCACCGGCCAGAAGCCGCAGGTGACGCGCGCCCGCAAGTCCATCGCGCAGTTCAAGCTGCGCGAGGGCCAGCCCATCGGCGCCCACGTCACCCTCCGCGGCGACCGCGCCTGGGAATTCCTCGACCGTCTGCTCTCGCTGGCGCTGCCGCGCATTCGCGACTTCCGCGGCCTCAGCGACCGCCAGTTCGACGGCAACGGCAACTACACCTTCGGCCTCCAGGAGCAGTCCGTGTTCCACGAGATCGACCAGGACAAGATCGACCGCGTCCGCGGTTTCGACATCACCGTCGTGACCACGGCCAGGACGGATGACGAGGGCCGCGCCCTGCTGCGCCAACTCGGCTTCCCCTTCAAGTCCAACGACTAGCACCACCTCCATCCACCACAGGTCGCCGTTTCGTGTAACGGCCGGCGAAACCTGGTGAACAAAGGAAACAACCGAAATGATGATGACAGACCCGGTCGCAGACATGCTGACCCGGCTGCGCAACGCGAACTCCGCGTTCCACGACTCCGTGTCGATGCCGCATTCCAAGCTCAAGGTGACCATCGCCGACATCCTCAAGGCTGAGGGCTACATCGCCGACTGGTCGGTGTCGGACGCTCGCGTCGGCAAGACGCTCACGCTGAGCCTCAAGTTCGGCCCCAACCGCGAGCGCTCCATCGCCGGCATCAAGCGCGTGTCGAAGCCCGGCCTGCGCGTGTACGCGAAGTCGACCGAGCTCCCCACGGTGCTCGGCGGCCTCGGCGTCGCCATCCTGTCCACCTCCTCCGGTCTCCTCACGGACCGTCAGGCCGAGAAGAAGGGCGTCGGCGGGGAAGTCCTCGCCTACGTGTGGTGATCTGAGATGTCGCGTATCGGACGACTGCCCATCAGCATCCCGTCGGGTGTCGATGTGAAGATCGACGGCCAGGCTGTCACTGTCAAGGGCCCGAAGGGCGAGCTCTCGCTCACCGTGGCCCAGCCCATCGCCGTGGCGATCGACGAGCATCGTGTCCTCGTCACCCGTCCGGACGACGAGCGCCTCTCGCGCTCGCTCCACGGTCTGACCCGTACCTTGATCAACAACCAGATCATCGGCGTCACCGAGGGCTACAAGAAGGACCTCGAGATCGTCGGCACGGGCTACCGCGTCGCCCAGAAGGGCAGCGCGATCGAGTTCGCGCTCGGCTTCTCGCACCCCGTCACCGTCGACCCGCCCGCCGGCATCACCTTCCACGTTGAGGGCAACAACAAGATCACGGTGAGCGGCATCGACAAGCAGCTCGTCGGCGAAACCGCCGCCAATGTCCGCAAGATCAAGAAGCCGGAGCCCTACAAGGGCAAGGGCATCCGCTACGCGGGCGAGGTCGTTCGCCGCAAGGCCGGAAAGAGTGGTAAGTAACCATGGCTAACGTCAGCAAGTCCGTCGGGCGCGACCGCCGCCACAGCCGCCTTCGCAAGAAGGTCGTCGGCACCCCCGTCCGCCCGCGTCTCGTCGTGACCCGCTCGGCGCGTCACATCTTCGTCCAGGTGGTGGATGACTCGATCGGCCAGACCGTGGCCTCGGCGTCGACCTTCGAGGCCGACCTCCGCGTCTTCGACGGCGACAAGACCGCCAAGGCCCGCAAGGTCGGCGAGCTCGTCGCCGAGCGTGCCAAGAAGGCCGGTGTCGAGAGCGTTGTGTTCGACCGCGGCGGCAACCGGTACGCCGGTCGTGTCGCGGCCATCGCCGAGGGCGCCCGTGAAGGGGGGCTCGAGCTGTGAGCGAAGAAGCCGTTACCAACAACGAGGAGCAGTTTGTGGCTGAGACCACCGAAGAGAAGCCGGTCGAGACCGCTGCAGGCAGCGACACGACCGTGCGCGACGGCCGCGACGGCCGCCGTGGTGGCCGCGACCGCGGTCCGAACCGCGACCGCGGCAGCCGCGAGAGCGAGAAGAGTCAGTTCCTCGAGCGCGTCGTCACGATCAACCGTGTCTCCAAGGTCGTGAAGGGTGGTCGCCGCTTCAGCTTCACCGCCCTCGTCGTCGTCGGCGACGGCAGTGGCCTGGTGGGCGTCGGCTATGGCAAGGCCCGCGAGGTGCCGCTGGCGATCTCGAAGGGCGTCGAGGACGCGAAGAAGAACTTCTTCCGCGTGCCGCGCGTCGGCAACACGATCCCGCACCCGGTGCAGGGCGAGGCCGCGGCCGGTGTCGTGCTGCTTCGTCCGGCCGCGGCCGGTACCGGTGTCATCGCCGGCGGCCCGGTGCGCGCCGTGCTCGAGTGCGCCGGAATCCACGACATCCTGAGCAAGTCGCTCGGGTCGTCGAACACCATTAACATCGTGCACGCCACCGTTGCGGCCCTGAAGCAGCTCGAAGAGCCCCGTGCCGTCGCCGCCCGCCGTGGTCTCGACTTCGACGAGGTCGCCCCGGCCCGTCTGCTGCGTGCCGAAGTCCAGGCAGCCGAGGCTGCCGCTGCAGCGAAGGCAGGTGCCTGATGTCCGCCCGCATCAAGGTGACCCAGATCAAGTCCAAAATCAGTGAGAAGCAGAACCAGCGCGACACGCTGCGCAGCCTCGGTCTCAAGCGCATCGGCGACACGGTGATCCGTGAAGACAACGCGCAGAACCGCGGTTATGTGCGCGCCGTCGCCCACCTGGTGAAGGTTGAGGAGATCGACTAATGGCAGACGAGACGCCGGCGGCAGAGCCCGCCAAGAAGCCTGCCGCCAGGACGGCGGCGCCCAAGGCCGCATCGACGGCCAAGGCTGCCGCCCCGAAGGCCGGTGCCAAAACGGAGCCCACTGCGAAGGCCCCGGCCGCGAAGGCGGCCGCCGAGAAGTCGGTCGAGGCCGCTGCCGAGACGCCGACGGTCAAGGCCGTCGCCCCGAAGGCTGCGCCCAAGACGGCAGCCGAGACGGCGGAGAAGGCGAGCCTGCTCAAGGTCCACCATCTCCGTCCAGCAGCCGGTGCCAGAAAGGACCGCACTCGCGTCGGCCGCGGCGAGGGCTCGAAGGGCAAGACCGCGGGCCGCGGCACCAAGGGCACCAAGGCCCGCTACCAGGTTGCGCCCGGCTTCCAGGGGGGCCAGCTCAACTCCGTGATGCGAGCGCCGAAGCTGCGCGGCTTCAAGAACCCGTTCCGCACCGAGTACCAGGTCGTGAATCTGGCCAAGCTCGCCGAGCTCTACCCGAAGGGCGGCGACGTCACCGTTGCAGACCTCGTGGCGAAGGGCGCGGTCCGCAAGAACGAGCTGGTCAAGGTCCTCGGCGACGGCGACATCGCGGTGAAGCTCACCGTGTCGGTCGACAGGGTCTCGAGCACGGCCTCGAAGAAGATCGTCGCCGCCGGAGGCGAGATCAAGTAGTCGTCGCGGCGACCGGTGCCGTGAGGCCTGGACGCGCTGGGTAGAGTGATCGGCGGGGTGGCCTTTCTGCGGAAAAGCCACGACCGACTCTTATTCGGAAAGCAGGATCGTTCGTTGTTCAGTGCCGTCGCGCGGATCCTGCGCACCCCCGACCTGCGCAGGAAGCTCCTCTTCACGCTTGCGATCATCGCGATCTTCCGCCTCGGCTCGGTAATTCCGTCGCCGTTCGTGAACTTCGCCAACGTCCAGGCCTGCCTCGGCACCAATGCGGGTACGACGGGCCTCTACGAGCTCATCAACCTCTTCAGCGGCGGTGCGCTCCTCAAGCTCTCGATCTTCGCGCTGGGCATCATGCCCTACATCACCTCGTCGATCATCGTGCAGCTCCTGCGAGTGGTCATTCCGCACTTCGAGACCCTGTACAAGGAGGGCCAGGCCGGCCAGGCCCGCCTCACCCAGTACACCCGCTACCTCACGATCGCGCTCGGCGTCCTCCAGTCGACGACGCTCGTCACCGTGGCGCGCAGCGGCGCACTGTTCGGCACGAACAGCACGTACGAGTGCGGGCACATCGTCACCAACAGCAGCTGGTACGCGATCCTCCTCATGGTCATCACCATGACGGCAGGCACCGGCCTCATCATGTGGATGGGTGAGCTCGTCACCGAGCGCGGCATCGGCAACGGAATGTCGCTGCTCATCTTCACCTCGATCGCCGCGCAGTTCCCGACCTCACTCTGGTCGGTCGCGCAGTCCAAGGGCTTCGGCATGTTCCTCATCGTCATCGCCATCGGTCTCGTCGTCGTCGCCGCCGTCGTGTTCGTCGAGCAGTCGCAACGGCGCATCCCCGTGCAGTACGCGAAACGCATGGTCGGTCGGCGCACCTACGGCGGCAACAACACCTACATCCCCATCAAGGTGAACATGGCCGGCGTCGTGCCGGTGATCTTCGCCTCCTCGCTGCTCTACCTGCCGGCGCTCATCGCCCAGTTCAACCAGCCGGCCGCCGGCCAGCAGCCCGCGGCGTGGGTCACCTGGGTGACGAACTACCTCACCAAGGGCGACGGGCCGTTCTACATGGCGCTCTACGCGCTGCTCATCATCGGCTTCACCTACTTCTACGTCGCGATCACGTTCAATCCGGAGGAGGTCGCCGACAACATGAAGACGTACGGCGGCTTCATCCCCGGCATCCGTGCGGGTCGCCCGACCGCCGAGTATCTTGACTACGTGCTCACCCGCATCACGCTGCCCGGTTCCATCTACCTCGCACTCGTGGCGCTCATCCCGCTCATCGCCTTCGCAGTGCTGGGCACGAGCCAGAACTTCATGTTCGGCGGCACGTCGATCCTCATCATCGTCGGCGTCGGCCTCGAGACGGTCAAGCAGATCGACTCGCAGCTCCAGCAGCGTCACTACGAAGGGCTCCTTAGATGACCACCGGCGCGCGTCTCCTCATCGTCGGCCCGCCTGGCTCGGGCAAGGGCACCCAGGCCCAGTTCATCGCCGATCGCTACGGCGTACCGGCCATTTCGACCGGTGACATCTTCAGAGCCAACATCAAGAACGAGACCCCGCTCGGGCTCGAGGTGAAGGCGATCACGGCGCGCGGCGAGTACGTGCCCGACGAGATCACGAACCGGATCGTCGCCGACCGTCTCGCCGAGGCCGACGCGGCGAACGGATTCCTCCTCGACGGCTACCCGCGCACCACCGGTCAGGTGGCGTTCCTCGACGAGCTGCTCGCCGCGAGCGGCGCACGGCTCGACGCGGTCATCCAGCTCGAGGCCGAGACGGACGAGGTCGTGAGCCGGCTGCTCAAGCGCGCCGTGGAGCAGGGCCGCAGCGACGACTCCGAAGAGGTCATCCGTCACCGGCTCGACGTCTACGCGAGCGAGACCGCGCCGCTGCTCTCGCTCTTCGGCGAGCGCGGTCTGCTCGTCGCCGTCGACGGCCTGGGTGCGATCGACGACGTTACCGCGCGGATCTCCGAGGGCCTCGCCGAGCGGGGCATCCGGGCCGCGGAGTAGCCCGTGATCGGCGTGCGCCGCTCCATCTACAAGTCGCCGGCGCAGCTGCGTCTCATGGTCGAACCCGGCCTCGCGACCGCGGCCAGCCTCGACGCCGTCGAGGCGGCGATCCTCGTCGGCGTCACGACGCTCGATCTCGACGCCGCGGCCGAGCGGGCCATCCGGGCGGCGGGGGACAAGCCCAACTTCCCGCTCGAGCGCGGCTACTTCCACACCATCTGCGCGTCGATCAACGACGAGGTCGTCCACGGGATCCCGGGGGCGCGGGTGCTCGAGCCCGGTGACATCGTGTCGATCGACAGTGGCGCGATCTCCCCTGAGGGGTGGAACGGCGACGCCGCGCGCAGCTTCGTGCTTCCCGGCGGTGACTCCGCGACCGCGGCCCAGCGCGAGGAGCTCAACCGGGTCACGGAGCAGTCCCTGTGGCACGGCATCGCGGCGCTGTCGCGGGCGGTGCACCTCAACGAGGTCGGCGCGGAGATCGAGGACTACATCCTGTCGCAGGGCCGGTACGGCATTCTCACCGACTACGTCGGCCACGGCATCGGCAGGCGGATGCACGAGGATCCGCCGGTGTTCAACTACGCGGTACGTGAGCGCGGCCCCGAGGTGAAGCCGGGTCTCGTCGTCTGCATCGAGCCCATGGTGACGCTCGGCGGCGCCGACACCTACATCCGCAGCGACGGCTGGACCATCGTCACCGAGGACGGCAGCGCCGCCTCGCACTGGGAGCACACCGTCGCAGTCCACGCCGACGGCATCTGGGTCCTCACGGCCGAGGACGGCGGTGCGGCCGGCCTCGCGCCCTTCGGCATCGAGCCGGTGCGCCCCGCGTGAGCCCCAAGGTTTTCATGGTCGACGTGGCCGCTGCAGATGCCGCCGAACCGGCGTCGGGCTGGGCGGGAACCATCCAGGAAGTGTCGCCCGGCACGCCGAGCCTGCAGGTGACCGACCTCGGCGCACAGCGCGGCGATGGCATCTTCGAGACCCTCGGCGTCGTCGCCGGGTATCCCCAGGCTGTCGAGACGCACATGGCGCGCTTCGCCGAATCCGCCCGCTTGCTCGATCTTCCCGCTCCGAACCAGGCCCAGTGGCGCGACGCGATCAGGTCCGTCGCCGCCCGGCTCACGACGACGAGCCAGTGGGGCATCAAGACCGTTCTCACGCGCGGCGTCGAGGGCACCGGGGTGCCCACCGGCTGGATCGCCGCGACCGACTCGGGCAGCGAGTTCCCGCTGCGCACTGCGGGGCTGCGCGTCGTCACGCTCGACCGCGGGTACCCGAGCGACGCCGCGCAGCGCGCGCCCTGGTTGCTGCCCGGTGCCAAGACGCTCTCCTACGCCGTCAACATGGCGGCTCTCCGCGAGGCGCGCCGGCGCGGCGCGGACGGCGCAATCTTCGTCACCTCGGACGGGTTCGTCATGGAGGCACCCCAGTCGAGCGTCATCCTCAGGCGGGGCAACCGCATCGTCACCCCGCGCACGGACATCGGCATCCTGCTCGGCACCAGCCAGCTCAGCGTCTTCGCCTTGGTCGCCGAGTGGGGGTTCGAGACCGCCGAGAAGCTGGTCCCGACATCGCAGCTGCGGGATTCGGACGGCGTCTGGCTGCTCTCGAGCGTGCAGCTCGCGACTCCGGTGACACGCGTCGACGAGGCGGATATCGCCGTCGATCGCGATCTCACGGATCGCCTCAACGCCGCGCTCCTCGCACGACGCGACTAGCGGCCCGGGGGTGACGGCCCACCGGGTCGCAGGGTCGTTACCTCGCCAGCGGCAGGCGGCGTGGCTCGGCCCGATTGGAAGCATCGGTCCGAATCGCATAAGATAGCTCTTTGGTGCCTCGCGCCCTTCCAACGGCGCGCGCTTTCGGGCGTGTCGACACCATCATCCCCGCATGAACAGCGGACTCAACCTTTTTAGCGACAGTGAGGCTATGGCCAAAAAAGACGGTGTGATCGAGATCGAAGGGTCTGTGGTCGAGGCTCTCCCGAACGCCATGTTCCGGGTCGAGTTGACCAACGGGCACAAGGTCCTCGCCCACATCTCGGGCAAGATGCGCCAGCACTACATCCGAATCCTCCCCGAGGACCGCGTGATCGTCGAGTTGAGCCCATACGACCTCACCCGCGGCCGCATCGTCTATCGCTACAAGTAAGAGCCCGCTGCACAAGTAACGGCCCCCCGCGGGGCACGAAGACAGCGAAGGAAAGCAACATGAAGGTCAACCCCAGCGTCAAGCGCATCTGCGAGCACTGCAAGATCATCCGCCGCCACGGCCGCGTCATGGTGATCTGCTCGAGCAACCCGCGTCACAAACAGCGCCAGGGCTAGGTCCCCGAAGCTTCACTACTGAACACACCCGGCGACGCCAGAACGCTCCTCGGAGCGGGACACCTCGAGTTGGAGGCTCGGGCACCGGCGCCGTCTCACACCTCCACTTACCCAGAGGAGTAAGTCCCCATGGCACGTCTGGCAGGCGTCGACATTCCGCGCGAGAAGCGCGTGGAGGTCGCACTGACGTACATCTACGGTGTCGGCCGCACTCGGTCTCTTCAGACCCTTGCCGCCACCGGCATCTCCGGTGACATCCGCGTGAAGGACCTCACCGACGACCAGTTGGTCACGCTCCGCGACTACATCGAAGGCAGCTTCAAGGTCGAGGGCGACCTCCGCCGCGAGGTCGCCGCCGACATCCGCCGCAAGGTCGAGATCGGCTCCTATCAGGGTATCCGTCACCGTCGCGGACTCCCGGTCCACGGCCAGCGCACCAAGACCAACGCGCGCACCCGCAAGGGCCCCAAGCGCACCGTCGCCGGCAAGAAGAAGGCCGGCCGCAAGTAATCGCGCGGCACGAGAAGGATTCAGGAGAACACCATGGCTGCACCTAAGACCTCCAGCGCCGCGCGCAAGCCGCGCCGCAAGGAGAAGAAGAACATCGCCGTGGGCCAGGCCCACATCAAGAGCACCTTCAACAACACGATTGTCTCGATCACCGACACGACTGGCGCCGTCATCAGCTGGAAGTCGTCTGGCGGTGTCGGCTTCAAGGGTTCGCGCAAGTCGACCCCGTTCGCTGCTCAGCTCGCCGCCGAGGCGGCTGCCCGAGAAGCGCAGGAGCACGGCATGAAGAAGGTCGACGTCTTCGTGAAGGGTCCGGGGTCGGGCCGGGAGACCGCGATCCGCTCTCTCCAGGCTGCCGGCCTCGAGGTCGGCAGCATCAACGATGTGACTCCGCAGGCGCACAACGGCTGCCGCCCGCCGAAGCGCCGCAGGGTGTGACGCGAAGCGTCGAGCCCGCGCACGGGTAGGCCAGCGCGCTCCAGGCGCGTGTCGAACCCCGACCGGCAGCACCGCGCCCGCCCACTCTTGACAACTCAACAACCCACCTCCCGCAGGGGTCATATATCGGTCCCCTGGCCGAAAGGAATAAACAGTGCTCATTGCACAGCGTCCCACTCTGACCGAGGAGACGATCTCGGAGTTCCGCTCGCAGTTCGTCATCGAGCCGCTTGAGCCGGGCTTCGGTTACACGCTCGGCAACTCCCTTCGCCGCACCCTGCTGTCGTCGATCCCCGGCGCCGCCGTGACCAGCATCCGGATCGACGGCGTGCTGCACGAGTTCAGCACGGTGCCCGGCGTGAAGGAGGACGTCACCGAAATCATCCTCAACATCAAGGGCCTCGTCGTCTCGAGCGAGCACGATGAGCCCATCACCGCCTACCTGCGCAAGCAGGGCGCGGGTGAGGTGACGGCCGCCGACATCTCGGCACCGGCCGGCGTCGAGATCCACAACCCCGAGCTCGTCATCGCGACGCTCAACGACAAAGCGAAGCTCGAGGTCGAACTCACCGTCGAGCGCGGCCGCGGCTACGTCTCGGCCCAGCAGAACCGCAACGAGTTCAGCGAGGCCGGCCAGGTTCCGATCGACTCCATCTATTCGCCGGTCCTCAAGGTCACGTATCGCGTCGAGGCCACCCGCGCCGGCGAGCGCACCGACTTCGACCGCCTCGTCGTCGATGTCGAGACCAAGCCGGCGATCAGTCCACGCGACGCCCTCGCTTCGGCCGGCCGCACTCTCGTCGAGCTCTTCGGCCTCGCTCGCGAACTCAATACCGCCGCGGAAGGCATCGAGATAGGTCCCGCTCCGGTGGACGCCGTTCTCAGCTTCGAGTTGTCGATGCCGATCGAGGATCTCGACCTGTCGGTACGCTCCTACAACTGCCTCAAGCGCGAGGGCATCAACACGGTGAGCGAGCTCGTCTCCCTCTCGGAGAACCAGCTCATGAACATCCGCAACTTCGGCCAGAAGTCGGTGGACGAGGTCAAGGACAAGCTGACCGAGATGGGCCTTGCCCTGAAGGACTCCGTTCCCGGCTTCGACGGCGCGCACTTCTACAGCGGCGCCGACGACGAGAACTACTGATTGAAGACGGAGAGACACCACCATGCCTAAGCCCACGAAGGGTCCCCGCCTCGGAGGCGGCCCGGCCCACGAGCGCCTGCTGCTGGCGAACCTGGCCGCCGCTCTGTTCACGCACAAGTCGATCACGACGACCGAGGCGAAGGCCAAGCGCCTTCGCCCGCTCGCCGAGCGTCTCGTCACCTTCGCCAAGCGCGGCGACCTGCACGCCCGTCGCCGCGTTCTCGCGGTGATCAAGGACAAGAGCGTCGTGCACGAGCTGTTCACGCAGATCGCACCCCTCGTCGCCGAACGCGAGGGCGGCTACACCCGTATCACCAAGATCGGCTTCCGCAAGGGCGACAACGCGCCGCTGGCCGTCATCGAGCTCGTACTCGAACCGGTTGTGAAGAAGCCGTCGGTGAAGAAGGCCGGTGCGGCGGCCGTCGCGCCGGTCGCCGTCCCCGTCGAGGAGGCGCCCGGCGCGCCGGCCGAGTCGGCGGAGGAGAGCGCTGACGCCGTCGAGACCGAGGCTGCGGAGAACGCGGCCGAGGACGCTGCGGAGGAGAGCGCCGTCGAGGAGGCCGCCGAAGCCGCCGAGGTCGAGGAGACCGCCGAGTAGGCATCCTGCCACCTGATGAAGGCCCCGCCGCCGCAAGGTGCCGGGGCCTTCGCCGTTAACCTGGACGGGTGAGCGAGGCATCCGGCGACGTGCGCATCCGCCTCGACCTCGCCTATGACGGCACCGACTTCAACGGCTGGGCGAAGCAGCCCGGGCTCCGCACTGTGCAGGGCGTGCTCGAGGACGCGCTCGGTGTGCTGCTGCGCAAGGCGGGCGCCCCCCCGCTGCTCGTCGTCGCTGGTCGTACGGATGCCGGTGTTCACGCCCGGGCGCAGGTCGCCCACCTCGACCTGTCGGCAGCGCATCGCGAGGCGCTCTACGCGGTACGCGGCGCGCTGTCCGACGATCCGGGTGCCGCACTCGCCTACCGGCTGAACGGCATCCTCGGCGCGGACAGCGACATCGTCGTGCACCGCGGTTCTGTTGCGCCTGCGGGGTTCGACGCCAGATTCTCGGCGGTCTGGCGACATTACGAGTACCGGATCTCGGATGCGCCGGAGAACCGCGACCCGGTGCAGCGTCGGCGCACCGCCTGGCTGAGCGCCGTGCTCGACGACACCGCGATGTCCGAGGCATCCGGTGCGCTCCTCGGCCTCCACGACTTCGCGGCGTATTGCAAGCCGCGCGAGGGGGCGACGACGATCCGGACGCTGCAGCGCTTCGAGTGGCGTCGCGATGGCGAGGGCACTCTCACGGCCGCGGTGCAGGCCGACGCCTTCTGCCACAGCATGGTCCGCTCGCTTGTCGGCGGTGCGGTCGCGGTGGGCGAGGGTCGTCTGGAACCGGCGCGGCTTGCCGCGATCCTCGCCGGAGGCGAGCGCACGAGCGCGTTCGCGGTCATGCCGGCGCACGGCCTCAGCCTCGTCGAGATCGCTTACCCGGCAGATGACGCGCTCGCCGCCCGTGCCGAGCAGACCCGAGCACGCCGCGGCTGACCGGTACGAGCAAGCGGCTTCTCATCAAATACATTTCTGGACTCGTTTCGCGACGGTATAGCAGCGAAATAATTGAGGCTGTGTTGGCGATCGCGCCGGATGGGGAGCCCGCGTCACCAGATGAATCCATCCTGTTCAAACCTTCCGTCGATGAGAAGTACCGCGGCCGTGATGTCCACGATGCCCACGACGCATCTGCCTCCGGCGCGCGAATCGCAGTACCAGCCGTCATATGCGAATGTCGCAGCCGCTTGCTCCCTTGCGTCCTCGGGCGAAGCAAGCACGACGGATGCGAGCGCCGTGGATGCGAGATCGACGTCAGCCGACTTGGCAGACAGCTTGTATGCCACCCCGCTTCTTTGTGGAACGAGCGACGCAGCAAGCTCAGTCGATGTGCCCTCGGTTGCGGGTTCGGCCGTCGCCGAATCGCTTATTAGCAGTTGGATCAGGTAGACGTCCAGAACAGAGGGCTCTCCTGTCGCAACGCGCGCGGCAAGTGCATGCGTTGAGACGTCAGAGACCCAACCGCGCGAGGGGATTCCGAGCCGGGCGGCAGCAGATACCGCCCGGCCCGCCGAGATAAGGTCGTTCGACGCAATGTCTTGCGCCACGGCCGAACGCAGGAGCGGGGCAAGCTTCTGCTTCATGGTGTCCGAGGGCATATAGCCTGCGTACTCTGCCAGCTCTGACCAGTACGGAAGTTCGGTCGGGCTTGGGGAATCCTTATCAAATTCTTGGCCAAGGGCCTTATCGAGCGATGAGTGACTGACCCCGTAGTCGATACCGCATTTCATAGCAACCCATGCCCAGGCACCGCTCGCAGTGAGCGACGGTGCACTCGGGGCCATCCAGCCTCGTTCGCTGGCGCCGCTTGTCAGGTCGAGCTTGCGCGTATCGCCACCGAGATAGTGCAGGTAGTAGGTGATTTGAGGATCTGGGGCGGTACTCCCGGCGAATCCAAACCAGCCGCCCGGAAACGCGACGATGTTCGATGCGAGGCTTGAGGCTACGAAGTCACTCGATTGCCCTAGCTCGTCATTGAGTTGATGCAGGGCTGCGAGCGCCGGAAGCGTTGTCTCGTCGAGTGGGGTGTCCGTCAATTCCGCGGCCCACTTGCCCGCAAGCATAGACATCTCACTCCGCATCACCGCCGTTGCGTCGTTCTCTTCGATCAAAGCGACGGCCGCGAGAGATGTGCCCTGAATTTGCTCCGGAGTGGAGTGGCCACGGCTGAGCGCAGCCTGGAGCCCGCTCTTGAGGTAGTCCGTCGCTGTCTGCGGGATCGAAACCGAGACTCGCTCCAGTGCAAGCGCTACGCGAGCTGTTGCCAATAGAGATGATTTATCGGAGGGCTGGCCTGCGAAGGCTCCATTCGACGTCAATATCCGAGCCTGTTCGCCTACCAGGCGCGCGAGCTGGGCAGAGGCGTCCTCGGAACTTGTCAGCAGATAGAGAGCAGAAGCCCTATCTCCGATGGAGTCTATGCCGGAGTCGGACCAGTGCTGTTCGAGGAATCGCGAGAGAGCGGACGTGCTGACGATTGGCGGGATCGCGTACCCGTACAGCTTGGAGAGCAAAAGAGTCCATACCGTTTGGTACACGCTTGGGTCCGCGTTGAAATCCTCAACATCTCGATATATCAAGGGGCCGTTCGTCCACGCGGCAACGCTTGCCGCCTGCTGGGCCCGTTCGGCGTTCTGGCATGTGGCGCTGAGAGGCTGGTGGTTGGACGTACCTTGGCTGATCGCGGCAACGGCGGCGCCTGCCGAAGCAAGCACGACCGCCGCCGCCGCAGTCAAAGCAACGAGAACACGTTTTCGCGTGCGCTGCCTTCTCATCCTGGCTAGTTGGTGGTCAGGTGGTAACTGTTGCCCGAGACGGACCAGTCCGCCGTCTCGTTCTCGTTGAAAGTGAAGAGCGGCCCGGACCACACCGCGCCGCTGGCGGTGTCGGTCGTCTTCGTGGAATTTGTTTGATGGCCCTTGTAGTCCACACCTTCGTTGAAGATGTTGCCCGAGGCGCCGAAGGGAACGCTCACCGTCACGAACAAGCCGGTTACCCAGTAATGATTGTCGATGTCGACAGTCCCCTTGCCCGACCCCGTCCATTTGGTCGTTGCCGTGCCGGAAAGAAGTTCAGCATAGGTGCCCCAGTTGGCGATATTGACAGTCGACTTGAACGAGTTACTGATGTGGTTGCCGCTGCTCGAGGCGGAGATGGTGTGGTTTCCATCGGCCATCGAACTGGACACCTGCGGGGTGACCACGCCTGCGGTGGCAGGCTGCGCCTGAGTGCGGATCACGAGGGTGCCGCCGGTTGAGCTTGTGGCGTCGCCGGTGCTGTCCGCCAGCGCGGCTCCTGCCGGCCCCCGATCAGTAGCCCAGTCACTGCGAGTCCGATAACAGCGGCCCCGAAGCCGGATCGCGCCTTCCATTTCGTGTGCATATGTTGACCTTCTTTTCGAGTTTGATCGCACAATTTGTGTGCTTTGTTCAAGTTAGCAAGATAGCCCCGTGCGAACCAGTACTCTGAATACGGTGATACTTTGCGTTACAAGGTACAATGGTGGTGTGGCGAACGGTGACACTACGAATCAGCTTCGTCGTGGTGCTCTGACGCAACTGATTCTGGCGATCGTGAGTAAGGGGCCGACGTATGGGTTGTCGATTGTGAAAGAACTGCGCTCCTCCAGTGCCCTGTCAACGCCAGAAGGTGCTGTTTACCCGTTGCTCAGCCGAATGGAGGAAGCCAACCTCCTCGCCAGTGAATGGTCACTGGCGGAATCCCCACATCCACGTCGCTACTTTTCGCTTACGCCACTGGGGGCACAGGAACTGGCCGACTTTCGAGTCGACTGGGAAGAGTTCAAGCGAGCGCTCGACGGCATTCTGCAGGGTTCGGAAAGGAACTGAAAGTGGAGAACAACACACCCGCAGGGCTTCGGGACAATTACCTGAAGGACTTCGATCGCGCCGCGCGCAGCCTCCCGATCGAACGCCGAGCAGCACTGAGGTCGTCCGTGGTGGAACACCTCGACGACGCGCTAGCGGAATCCGCTGATGCGCGCGACATGCTCAGCGCAATCGCTGGCCTGGGCGAGCCTGATGCGCTTGTGCGCGAGGAGTCACAGAGTTCCATATCGCCGAGGCGATCAGGACGAGCTCGCCACATCATTCTGGTCGCGGTAGCCGTTTTGGCGATCATCTGGGCAGTGCTCGGTCTTGCCGCAATCGTCTGGGCGTTGACGGATGGGCCGTTATGGACGCTCGCTGCCGGCATCGTTCTCGTCGTCTCAGGCGCTGTCCTTACGACGCTCTGCCTTCGCGGAGTAGGTGCGCGAAGGGGCTCCTCCAAGCGGTAGAACTTGCGCCGTCGACTCAGACGTCTTCCGAGTGGACCGCCAGGCAGCAGTAACCTCACTCCATCCTTGGCGGAGGATCCCGAAATACCACGTGCTGCCTCGAACCCTGACCCGCCGCGGTCAGGCCGCGCCGAGCAGACGAGGGATCGTCGCTGAAGGCGGATTTGAGGGTCCGACTCCGCTGGCGTAGGCTATCCCCTTGGTGCCTGCGCCCGCCGCCGACACCCAGGAAGTTGAGCCCTCCACCGAGGCGTTCGCGCGGCGTCGTCGTTCGAATCCCTCACCGGAGCGGGATTCACGACCAACCCAACTCCGACAGAAAGCAGCCACTACTGTGACGCGCACGTACAGCCCCAAGGCAGGCGAGATCCAGCGCGACTGGGTCGTCATCGATGCCACTGACGTGGTGCTCGGCCGCCTGGCCAGCCACGCCGCCGCGATCCTCCGCGGCAAGAACAAGCCGACCTTCGCCCCTCACATGGACACCGGCGACTTCGTCATCATCATCAACGCCGAGAAGGTCGCGCTGACCGGCCAGAAGGCTGCTCAGAAGATCGCGTACCGCCACTCCGGCTACCCGGGCGGCCTCAAGGCCACGTCCTACGCCGAGCTTCTCGAGAAGAACCCGGTTCGCGCCGTCGAGAAGGCGATCCGCGGCATGCTCCCGAAGAACTCCCTCGGCCGCGCCCAGCTCGGCAAGCTCAAGGTGTACACGGGTGAGCAGCACCCGCATGCCGCGCAGCAACCCAAGCCCTACACCTTCACGCAGGTCGCCCAGTAGGCGCCGGAACAGACTTAGAGGACATTTCCGTGGCAGAGATCGCAGACCAGCTCGACCCGACCATCGTCGAGAGCTTCACCACCGAGACCCCGGCCGCCGCGCCGACGGCTCCCCGTGCCCCGCTCACCGTCCCCGGTGCCGCAGTGGGCCGCCGCAAGGAGGCCATCGCCCGCGTCCGTCTCGTCCCGGGCAGCGGCACCATTACCGTCAACGGCCGTGAGTTCGCCGACTACTTTCCGAACAAGCTGCACCAGCAGCTCATCACCGACCCGTTCAAGGTGCTCGACCTCATCGGCTCGTACGACATCGTCGCGCGCATCAGCGGCGGCGGCCCTTCCGGTCAGGCGGGTGCGCTGCGCCTCGCGGTCGCGCGCGCGCTCAACGAGATCGACCGCGAGAACAACCGTGCGGCACTGAAGAAGGCGGGCTTTCTCACCCGCGACGCGCGCGTGACCGAGCGCAAGAAGGCCGGTCTCAAGAAGGCTCGCAAGGCTTCGCAGTTCAGCAAGCGCTGATCACGCGCTAGCGTGCCAGTCATGCCTCGCCTGTTCGGCACCGACGGCGTTCGCGGGCTCGCGAACGGCCCTGTCCTCACTGCCGACCTGGCGCTCGGCCTCGCACAGTCCGCCGCGGTCGTCCTCCTCAGGGGTCGTCATGCGGACGAGCGCCGCGCCCAGGGCAGGAGGCCCACGGCCGTCGTGGCCCGCGACACCCGTATCAGCGGCGAGTTCCTCGTCGCCGCGGTGTCCGCAGGGCTTGCGGCGTCCGGCATCGACGTGCTCGACGCCGGGGTCATCCCGACGCCGGCGACCGCGTTCCTCGTCGCTGACAGCGACGCCGACTTCGGCGTCATGCTCTCGGCCTCGCACAACCCCGCCCCCGACAACGGCGTCAAGATCTTCGCCCGTGGAGGCACCAAACTCCCCGACATCGTCGAGGACCGCATCGAAACAGCCTTGGATGGGCCGAAGCTGCTGCCGACCGGCGGCGATGTCGGGCACATCCGCCGGTTCGCGGATGCCGAGGACCGCTACATCCTGCACCTCATGCGCGCGCTGCCGTATCGACTCGACGGCATCCACATGGTGCTGGACTGCGCCAATGGCGCGGCTTCCGGCGTCTCGCCCGAAGTTTTCACCCTCGCCGGCGCGAAGGTGACGGTCATCGCCAACGAGCCCGACGGGCTCAACATCAACGACGGCGTGGGGGCGACCCACATCGACAACCTCGCCCGGGCCGTGCTCGAGCACGGCGCCGACGTCGGCATCGCCCACGACGGCGACGCGGACCGCTGCCTCGCCGTCGACGCGGACGGTAACGCCATCAGCGGCGACCAGGTCATGGCGATCCTGGCCCTCTCGCTCAAGAAGCGCGGCAAGCTCGCGAAGGACACTCTGGTCACGACCGTGATGAGCAACCTCGGCCTGCACCGGCTGATGCACGAGCAGGGGATCGAGGTCGTCACGACCGGCGTCGGGGACCGCTACGTGCTCGAGAAGATCAACGAGGGCGGCTACTCACTCGGCGGCGAGCAGTCCGGTCACGTGATCCTCAGCGAGTTCGCCACAACGGGCGATGGGTTGCTCACCGGCCTCACGCTGCTCGCGGAGATGGCGCGCACCGGCAAGTCGCTCGCCGAGCTTGCCTCCGTCATGACGGTCTTCCCGCAGGTGCTCATCAACGTGCGCGGGGTCGACCGCCTGGCGCTCGCGGGCGACGAGCGCGTCGCCGCCGCCGTCGCGCAGGCCGAGGCCGAGCTAGGCGACAGCGGCCGGGTGCTGCTGCGCCCCTCGGGCACCGAGCCGATGGTCCGAGTCATGGTCGAAGCGGCGGACCACGACACCGCGAACCGTCATGCCGAGCACCTCGCCGACGTCGTCCGGGAGTGCCTCGCCGCCCCCGTCGTGTAGGCAACGCACCACGACCATCAGCGCGTCGAGGATGCACCCGTGCACGGCAGCTGCAGCCGACCGGGGGCCCGTCCATTGGCTCAGCCATGGCGAGTCGGCGACTGGCTCGCCGCTTCGCGCGACGACCAGCGCCGGGCGGGGACCGGCGCGGCCGCAAGCTCGTCAGAGCTTGCGCAACAGAACAGTGGCGACCGTGTGGTCCGAGGCCTTCCGCAGCACGAGCTTCGCCCGTGAGCGGGTCGGACGGATGTTCGCTTTGAGGTTCGGCTCGTTGATCTCTCCCCAGTAGCCCAACGCGGCCGCCGTGGCCTCCTCCTCAGTGAGGCCGCTGAAGCGGTGGAAGTACGAGGACGGGTCGGTGAACGCGCTCTGCTGGAGCGTCCGGAACCGCTCGACGAACCAGTTCGCGATGTCGCGGGTACGGGCGTCGACGTAGATCGAGAAGTCGAAGAAGTCGCTCACCGAGAGCGATCCGGTCATGGCCGGCTGCAGCACGTTGAGCCCCTCGACGATGAGGACCTCGGGGCGGTGCAGCACGATCTGGGCGTCGGGCACGATGTCGTAGACCACATGCGAGTAGTAGGGCGCGCGCACCTCGGACACGCCGCTCTTCACCTCGGTGAGGAAACGCAGCAGACGACGGCGGTCGTAGGACTCGGGGAATCCCTTGCGGTCGAGGATGCCGCGGCGCTCGAGTTCGGCGTTGGGGTAGAGGAATCCGTCGGTCGTGACGAGCTCGACGCGAGGCGTGCCCTCCCAGCGGCGCAGCAGTTCGCGCAGCACGCGGGACACCGTCGACTTGCCGACCGCGACGGAGCCAGCGACGCCGATGATGAACGGCACCTTCTCGGTGCGCTCGCCGAGGAAGTCGCTCGTCGCGCGATGAAGCTGCTGGGTTCCAGCAGCGTAAAGGTTGAGCAGTCGGGACAGCGGAAGGTAGACCTCGGCGACCTCGCGCATGTCGAGGAAGTCGCCGAGCCCGCGCAGCTGCACGACCTCGATCTCGGTGAGCGGCTGCGGAGTGTTGCGGGCGAGACGGGCCCAGTCGGCGCGATCGAGCGCGACGAAGGGGGTGGCCTGCGCCTGGAGCGCTGAATCGCCCATGAGCCCAATGCTAGGCGCTGCGGCCCGTGCTCCCAGGCAACGGCAGATGCCCGACGTAAACTCGGTCTGGTGTGCGGAATCGTGGGGTACGTCGGCCGCGAGCGTTCCCTCGAGGTGCTGCTCGGGGGCTTGAAACGCGTCGAATACCGGGGTTACGACTCCGCAGGTGTCGCCGTCATCGACCCCTCGGGCGTGCTGCACGCGGCCAAGCGCGCCGGCAAGCTCGGCGTTCTTGAGGACGCGCTGCGGGCGCACCCCATTCCGGATGGAGCGACGGGCATCGCCCACACCCGGTGGGCGACCCATGGTGGCCCCACCGACGGCAACGCGCACCCGCATCTCGGCGATGATGGTCGACTCGCCCTCGTTCACAACGGCATCATCGAGAACTTCACCGAGCTCAAGACCGAACTCCTCGCCGAGGGCTTCGAGTTCGCGAGCGAGACCGACACCGAGGTCGCCGCGGTGCTGCTCGGCCGCGAGTACCGCCGGCTCGGCTCGCTCGTGGAGGCGTTCCGGGCCGTCGTCGGCCGCCTCGAAGGCGCCTTCACGCTGCTCGCGGTGCACCAGGACGAACCCGGCATCGTCGTCGGCGCCCGGCGCAATTCGCCTCTTGTCATCGGGCTCGGCGAGGGCGAGAACTTCCTCGCCTCGGATGTCGCAGCCTTCGTCGAGCACACGCGCAAGGCCGTCGCCATCGGCCAGGACCAGATCGTCGTCATTGCACCGAACTCCGTCACGGTGACGGATTTTGCGGGGAATCCGGCCGAGGTCGAGCCGTTCGATGTGACCTGGGACGCGGCAGCCGCCGATAAGGGCGGCTGGTCGAGCTTCATGCTCAAGGAGATCACCGAAGACCCGACCGCCGTCGCCGACACTCTGCTGGGGCGGGTACACGAGGGCGATGTGCGGATGCCCGAGCTCGACGGGGTGCTCGACGGCGTCGATCGGATCTTCTTCGTCGCCGCAGGGACGGCGGCGCATGCGGGCCGCCTCGGCGTCTACGCGATCGAGAAATGGGCTCGGGTGCCCGTCGACGTCGAGTTCGCCCACGAGTTCCGGTACCGCGATCCGATCCTCACGCCGGGGACGCTCGTCGTGTCGATCAGCCAGTCGGGTGAGACCATGGACACCCTCATGGCGGTGAAGTACGCCAGAGAGCGAGGCGCGCGGACGCTCTCGATCTGCAACACCCAGGGCTCGAGCATCCCGCGCGAGTCCGATGCCGCCCTCTACACGCACGCCGGACCCGAGGTGGCGGTGGCGTCGACGAAAGCATTTGTCGCGCAGATCACCGCGATCTACCTCCTCGGGCTCGAACTCGCCAAGCTGCGCGGCACGCTCACCGCCGCGGAGCGCCAGGCGCTGCTCGTCGAGCTTCAGGCGGTCCCTGGCAAGATGCTGCAGGTGCTCGAGACCCACGAGAGGATCGCGGAGCTCGCGCACTGGATGGCGGACACACGGGCCGTTCTCTTCCTCGGCCGGCACGTCGGCTACCCTGTCGCGCTCGAGGGGGCGCTCAAGCTCAAGGAACTGGCCTACATTCACGCCGAGGGATTCCCGGCGGGCGAGCTCAAGCATGGGCCGATCGCGCTCATCGAGCCCGGTATCCCCGTGTTCGTCGTCGTGCCGAGCCCGCGCGGCGACGCGGAGCTGCACAAGAAGGTCATCTCGAACATCCAGGAGATCCGCGCCAGGGGCGCGCGCGTCATCGCGATC
>JAJYBG010000079.1 GCA_021779075.1 Actinomycetes bacterium
GGCTGCGGGAGGCGGGCAGCGAGGTCGTGCCGCATGTGCTCGCCGACGACGTCCGCGCCTTCCTCGCCGACTGGCTCTTCGTCGCCACCCACGGCCGCCCGCATGTCACCCTCAAGTGGGCGATGACCCTCGACGGCCGCATCGCCGCCGCCGACGGCACCAGCCAGTGGATCAGCTCGCCCGAGGCGCGCGCCGCCGTCCACACTCTGCGCGAGCTGTCGGATGCCGTCCTCGTCGGCACCGGAACCATCATCGCCGACGACCCCGCCCTCACCGCACGCGGCCCGGGCGGAGACCTGCTGGCCCACCAGCCCGTGCCGGTCGTCGTCGGCGAACGCGCCGTCCCGGCCGCGGCCCGGCTCTTCGATCACCCCGTCGAGCCCATCCTCGAGCCGACCCGCGACCTCGCTGCGGCGCTCGCGGACCTCGCCGCGCGCGGCATCCTCACCGTCCTCGCCGAGCCCGGCCCGACGCTCGGCGCCGCGCTCGTCAAGGCCGACCTCGTCGACCGGCTCGAGGTCTTCCTCGGCCCCGGCCTGCTCGGCGGGCCGAACACCGCACTCGGCGACCTCGGCGTGGGAACGATCGCGGACAAAAAGGCGTTCGCCATCGTGAAGCACGCGGTGGTCGGCGATTCGATCTGGGTGCGCGCCGAGCGCGCGGACGAGAAGGAGTCCTGATGTTCACCGGAATCATCGAGGAGATCGGCGAGATCGTCGCCGTCGAGCAGCGGGGCGACTCGGCGCGCCTCACCGTGCGCGGCCCGCGCGCCGTCGCCGGCGCCCGCCACGGAGACTCCATCGCGGTGAGCGGCGTCTGCCTCACCGTCGTCGACCAGGGCGATGACTGGTTCGCCGCCGACGTCATGCGGATCACCCTCGACATGTCGACCCTGTCGGATGCCGCTCCCGGCCGCCTGGTCGACCTCGAGCGGGCCGCCCGCCTCGGCGACCCCATCGGCGGCCACCTCGTGCAGGGCCACATCGACGGCACCGCGACCGTCGCGAGCATCGAGCCCGGCGAGCACTGGCGGGTCATCCGCTTCGCGATCGACGCCGCGCACGCACCTCTCGTCGTGCGCAAGGGCTCCATCGCCGTCGACGGCACCTCGCTCACCGTGAGCGCCGTCAGCGACGCCGCCGACCCCCAGCCCTGGTTCGAGGTCTCGCTCATCCCCGAGACCCTCGCCGCGACGACCCTCGGCACCCTCGCCGTCGGCGACCGCGTCAACATCGAGACCGATATCACCGCCCGGCAGCTGCAACGGCTGGCGGCCTGGTCTTCCTCGCTCGGCGCCGCCGAGCAGCCGACCGACGAAAGGGGACTCGCATGAGCCTCACCACCATCCCCGACGCGCTCGCCGCACTCCAGGCCGGCAAGCCCGTCATCGTCGCCGACTCGGCCGACCGCGAGAACGAGGGCGACGTCATCTTCGCCGCGCAGTTCGCGACTCCGCAGCTCATGGCCTGGGCCATCCGCGTGACGAGCGGATTCATCTGCGCGCCGATGACGAACACCATCGCCGACCGCCTCGAGCTGCCCGTCATGGTCATCGACAACCGCGACCCGCTGGCGACGAACTACACCGTGTCGGTGGATGCCGCCGACCGGCGCTCGACGGGCATCAGCGCCACCGAGCGCGCCCACACGGTGAACGTGCTCGCCGACGCGGCTGCGACGGCCGGCAGCCTCAACCGGCCCGGCCACATCATGCCGCTGCGCGCTGTCGACGGCGGCGTGCGCGAGCGCGGCGGCCACACCGAGGCGGCGGTCGACCTGCTGCGGCTCGCCGGCCTCACCCCCGTGGGCGTCATCGGCGAGATCGTCCGCGAGGAGGACGGCGAGATGATGCGCCTGCCGGAGCTGCTCGAGTTCGGCGAGCGTGAGGGTGTTCCGGTGACCACGATCGAGGCGCTGGTGGCGTACCTCGCGGAGCACGAGGTGCCGCTGCCCGCGCCATCCCCCCGCCTCAGCTTCGAGGTCGAGACGACGACCCCGACGACCCACGGCCCGCTGCGCATGCGCGCCTACCACGACCACCAGACCGGCGCCGACCACCTCGCGATCGTCGCAGGCGACCCGGCGACCCCCGGCGCGCTGGTGCGGGTGCACTCCGAGTGCCTCACCGGCGAGGTGTTCGGCTCGCTGAAGTGCGAGTGCGGGCCGCAGCTCAATGCGGCGCTCGACGAGGTGCAGCAGGTCGGCGGCGTCGTCATCTACCTGCGCGGCCACGAGGGCCGCGGCATCGGCCTCATCAACAAGCTGCGCGCCTACCGCCTCCAGGAGGACGGCCTCGACACCGTCGACGCCAACACCGCACTCGGCCTGCCCGTCGACGCGCGCGAGTACGGCGCCGCGGCCGAGATCCTGCGCGATATCGGCATCGACGAGATCCGACTGCTGACGAACAACCCGGAGAAGACCGCGCAGCTGCGCGCGAACGGCATCGCCGTCACCGAGCAGGTGCCGCTCGTCGTCGGCGTGCAGGCGCTCAACGAGGGCTACCTCGCGGTCAAGCGCGACCGCCTCGGCCACACCATCACGATCGGACACGAGTAATGGCCGGATCCGGCGCCCCCACCGCCTTCGAGCCGCTCGACGGCACGGGATTGCGCGTCGTCATCGTCGCCGGGCTCTGGCACGAGGCCATCGCCGGCGGCCTCATCGCGGGCGCCAGGCGCGTGCTGGCGGAATCCGGCGCCGACTTCTCGCTCGTGCGCGTGCCCGGGTCGTTCGAACTGCCCGTGGCGAGCAGGACGGCGCTGGATGCCGGAGCCGACGCCGTCGTGGCACTCGGCGTCATCATCCGCGGCGGCACCCCGCACTTCGACTTCGTATCGCACGCCGCGACGGACGGCCTCACCCGCGTCGCGCTCGACACCGGCAAGCCCGTGGGCTTCGGCGTGCTCACCCTCGACGACGAGCAGCAGGGCATCGACCGCGCGGGTCTCCCGGGGTCGAAGGAGGACAAGGGCGCCGAAGCGGCCTATGCCGCGCTGGCGACGGCGCTTCTGCTGCGGTCGCTCAGGGCCTGAGGGCCATGAGCACGACGATCGCCAGGAGCAGCACCGACACCACGCCCGCCGTGGCGGTGAGCGCGCCGTAGCCGGTGGGCTTGCCCGTGCCCTCCGGGTTCGCCTCGATCTCGGTCGCCGCCGTCTTCATCGACGGGACGACGACGAAGAAGGCGAGCGCGAACGCCGCGAGGTAGAGCACGATCGACAGCCACACCCAGAGCTGGCCGAAGCCGACGCCGGATTCCGTGTCGAACGAGAGCGCACCGAAACCGAGCACGAAGACGATGACCGAAGCCCAGCTGAACACGGTGGTGAGGGTGGCGATGCTCCGCACCTGGTCGGCCTGGCGGTTGCGGGCGAAGCGCAGTGAGAGGTGCGGGATCACGGCGAGCGGGCCGATGACGAACACGGCGAACAGCACGTGGAGCGTGACAAGGAGCGTGAACATGCTGCGAGCCTAGCGTTCGAGCGGCGGGATCCCCCGCGGTCTGGGGGCATGCCGGGGGCATCCATGCGCTCAACGGAGTCGAGAGGGTATCGACACTATGTTATTTCTATGGATATGCCACGTATATCCAGTGGTTTGTATTTGCATAATCCAAGGGTCAGGATGACCCGGCTTTCGGGGGGAAGTCATGAAAAGCCAGGAAGGCACCAGCATCTCAACGCGCCGTCGCGCCGCTCTTGTCGCCGCGCTCGCCGCCATCATCGCTCTCGGCGCACCCGCGCTCGCCGCTGCGCCGGCGACGGCGGTCGCGGTCCGGCCCATCAGCTGGGGAGCTCTCTCATTGCACGGCATCGCGCAGGTCGGATCGTCGATCTCGGTGTCGCACGGCACCTGGACGCCGGGCACGAGGTTCGTCTACCAGTGGCTTCGCGGCGGCAAGAAGATCGCCGGTGCCACCGGATCGCGGTACCGACCGGTCGCGACCGACGTCGGCAAGACGCTCAGGGTCAAGGTCGTCGGCTGGCAGCTCGGCTACCACACGCACACGCTGACCTCGCGCGGCGTCGTCGCCACGGCGGGCGTGCTCCCGACCATCAAGGTCGGTCTCGGCAGCGCGCCCATCCTGGTCGGCGAAACTCTGAAGATCGGACGCACGGGCACCTTCCTGCACGGCGAGAAGACCGCCGTGCAGTGGTATCGCGCCGGCGCCGCGATCACGCGCGCGACGGGGCTGCGGTACACCGTCGCCCCGGCCGACTATGCCAGAGCGCTCTCGTACACCGTGACCGCGAGCCTGTCCGGCTATGCGACCCGGGTGTTCCGCAGCAACCGCATCATCGTGAGCGCGGGTTCTCAGACGCGGGGCGGGGTCTCGCTCTCGGGCGAGCCCGCTGTCGGCTCGACGTTGACCGCGGTGCCCGGCGGCTGGCCGGCCGGCGCGGTGCTGGGCTACCAGTGGTATCGCGACGGCGAGGCCGTGCTCGGGGCGACGGGCGCCGGCTACGGCCTGACGGCGGCGGATTCCGGGCACCGCGTTCTCGTCGTCGTCACCAGTGCTCTCGCGGGCTACCGCGGCGCGCTCGCGGCGAGCGACGAGGTCGTGGTGCGGCCCGGCACCCAGACACCGGGGACGGTGTCGGTCTCGGGTGCCGCGGTCTCGGGCGCGATGCTGAGCGCGGCCACGGCCGGCTGGGCGCCGGGCGCGACGCTCGCCTACCAGTGGCTGCGGGACGGCTCGCCGATCCCCGGCGCGACGGGGCCGCAGTTCCCGTCGTCGTCGACGGATGCCGGGACGGCCGTCTCCGTCGCCGTGACGTCGGTGCTCGCCGGGCACGCGGACGCCGCCGCGACGAGCGCGGCCGTGGCGGTGGGCGACTGGTACGCGGCGAACTTTCCGGAGTTCACCGAGGTCAACTTCACCTCTGTCGGCAGCGTCACAGCCAGCTACACACGCCCTTTGCCGGCTGCGCTGACGATCACCGCCACCGGCAATGGCAGCATTCACGTCACTTCAAAGACGTCAACAGACGTTACGACCGGCGACCTCGATTTCTTCTCGACCGACCACGCCATCACCGCGACGATCCCGGTCTTCCCGCACGACCCCGCCCTGCAGACCGCGAAGATCGTCGTCGACGCGAGCGCCGAGGTCACCTGGACGCTGCACTTCGCACCGATGAGCTCCCTGCCGCTGCTTCCGGCATCCGGAACCGGCATCGGCACCTACCGCTACGAGGGACCGGGCTCCTTCCTCGCGACGAACGCGGGCAGCCTCAGCCAGGCGTTCCGCATCGAGCAGTACCACGCTGCGGCCGACGGCACCGTCGTCCGCGACCAGCTCGCGGCCTCGACCGAGACGGATGGCAGCTTCGTCGACGTCGTGTCCGCGTACGCCGGGCCGTCGCTCATCACCGTCACGTCGTCCGCGGCGTGGACGATGATCGCGCGCTGACCGGCACCGCGGGGAGGGGCGGGCACTGGGGGTGCCCGCCCCTCCTCACCGTTCAGCGGAGAACAGGCGCCCTGAGCCGTCGGGTCGTGATGAACACTCCGCCGAGCGCGATGAGCGTCACAGCGGGCAGCCGGGCCGCGCTCACCACCCTGTCGCGGAGGTGGCGAGCTCCGCTCCGGCCGCGGTCAACTCGGCGAGCGCAGCCCGGCTGGACTCGGGCGCGACGCCCGCGACGAGGTCGGTGAGCACGCGCACCCGTTCGCCGTCGCCGAGGGCGTCGAGCGCCGAGGCGCGCACGCAGTGGTCCGTGGCGATGCCGACGATGTCGAGGTCTGTGACGCCGTGGGCCTGCAGCACGTCGGCGATCGTCTTGCCCTGCTCGTCGGCGCCCTCGAAGGCCGAGTACGCCGGCTTGCCCTGACCCTTGAGGATGTGCACGTCGATCGCGGATGCGTCGAGCGCCGGGTGATAGTCGGCGCCGGGCGTGCCTGCGACGCAGTGCACCGGCCAGGTGTCGACGAAGTCGGGACGGGCGGCGAAGTGGCCGCCGTTGTCGTCGGTCGCGTTGTGCCAGTCGCGCGAGGCGATGACGAGGTCGTAGTCCG
>JAJYBG010000080.1 GCA_021779075.1 Actinomycetes bacterium
TGAACTTCTACCTCTGTTTCGTTCGCTGACCGATCGGACCGGATCCGTCACGGTGCGCTGAGCGCCGCAGTCGCCTGGCTCGCGGAAATCACAGTCGCCTGCCGTACGAAGACTTTCTCCATCAACACGCGGTGCACCTCTGGGTCCCGATCCGCGCAGCAATCTTCGACGACGACGATGCGATAGTCCGCGTCGGCAGCATGGCGGAGGGTCGAGAGGACGACCCCGCCCGTAGCGATGCCGGCAAGCAAGAGAGTTTCTATGCCGTTCGCCCGCAGAATCATGTCGAGGTCCGTCCCGGCGAACGCGCTCACCCGGTGCTTGGTCACGATGACCTCTCCCGGTCTGGGCGCGACCACGGGATGAATCTCCGTCCCCGGTGAACCTGCGGCGAACCGACCGCTCTCGCGGATAGGTCCGAAGTTCTGGTTGCGCGGGCTCCCCTCGGGGTAGCCGGGACGGAACCCGACGACGATGTGGATGAGCCGCATTCCGCCCTTACGCGCAGCGTCGATGAGTTTGGCGGTCTCCGTCAGGAGGGCGTCCTTGCCCGTGCCGACCATTTCGACGATGGCATTCTGGAAGTCCATGACGAGGAGGGCGGAGGTCTTGGGGTCGAATGTGATCGAGCTCACGTACAAATCTCCTGGGGAATAGGCGCGACAGGGGCGAGGCGGAACGCGCTCTTGGCAGGCGTCGGACCGAGCAGCAAACCAGCGAGCAAGCGTCTGATCTTGGTCGCCATCACGGGAGGCAACTCGACCGATGTTCCAGCCGCGATGATCGCGATGGAATCGACTCTCCCAGGCCTCGTGGCGAAGTAGGAGGTCAGCACATCCGGGTGACCGACGCGCGTGAGCGCCCACCCGATGGCTCCGCATGCCGCGACCAGCACCCCTATCGAGCCGAGGACCTGGGGGAGAGCTCGCGCGACCTCCCGGAAGGCGTCGCAGGTGCAGCGTAGGCCCACGTACCCCACGACGAGCATCGCCGCCTCCATCGCCCCGCGGAGGAACGCCGCTGGGAGGCCCGAGAGATGGAGCAGTGCCACGAGCACGGCGGTCGCGGCCACGAGGAACACGAGGGAACCGCCGCCACAAATCATCGCGCGCGAGTCTCGCGTCATGACCCGATTGACGCTCCATGGAAGCGTCCGAATAGGCGCGCATTCACCACGCCCATGAGAACAAACCCCGCTCCCAGCAACGCCACATGAGTCGTAGAGCGTAGGCTGAACTCTCCGACCCGACAGGTCAGGGCATAGGCAACCGCGAGGTTGAAGACACCCCACAGGACGTTCACGGTCGGAGAAGACAGTCCCTGACCCGGTGGCTTTGCAAAGGGGCTTGGAAAAGAACGACCCATGCCCCCGGTCACGAGGTGTGGCATCGCGTTGCCAAGAAACGCGCCGCCGAAGAAGTAGGAGATGCCATGCCACCATTCCATCGTGACTCCCGCCCATCAGTTTTAAGTGGACATGCATGAACCCGTTCACGCGTCATTCTGAACTCGGCAAGCCGTTGAAGGCGCTCGATCGCGGCCGCCAGATCATCTCAAGCAGGTGGCCGGGCGAGATTCCGCGCTCCGTCGCGCACTCGCGCTGCGTCGGGTCGCTCGACTCTCACTCCGCAACGAGCTTCGTCCACCGGAACCAGGCCATCACGCGGGGGCGCCTCCGCGGAAGAGCGCGCTCACGACCGCCGACAAAGCGATTTCGCCGATATGGCCGAACGTGCCGAGGAGGCGCCGGACACGACGCCCATGCCTGCCAATGATGTGTACCTGCAGCAACTCTCGGTCTCGGGCCATTGAAGCACTCTGCCATCCACGTTCACAAGCACGGCCTCGGCCAGGGCGCGCGGTGTTCGCGACGATGTCCCGAGACGAGTGGGACGCCCGAAACGATGAAAATCCCTTCTGACGGTCGGTGACGACTAGACCGGTTCCAGGATCCAGAGCCGTTGCGGGCATGGCTTCACACTCCTTACGGATGGTGGTCACTCAGGACGCCTGTCCCGACATGAAGACTCTGCGCAACAGTGAAAGGGCGTCGGCGAGAGTCCGTTGCTCGTCTGCGTCGAGTTGCTTAGCGATCACGTTGGCGGCCCAGCGCAAGCGAACCGCCCGGTTGACGGCCAGCACTCTCCGCCCCGCGGCGGTCATCGAGATGAGGCGCCGGCGGCCGTGGCTGGAGTCGTCGCGACGTGTGACGTAGCCGAAGGTTTCGAGCGCGGCCACGATCTCCCCCATCGATTGCGGCGTCATCGCTTCCGCGCGCGCCAGATCTGCCGTCGTCGCAGGGTCGTCGGCCTCCAAGCGCTTCAGCACGGACAGCTGCGAGTAAGGAAGCGTCTCGCCGGGGACGACCTCGTCAGCGGGCTCAGCGCGCGCGCGTCGGTGCAACGCGACGGTGATCTCTCGAAGCTGCTCCGCAAGTTCCTCGGGGGTCGGTCGCTTCACAGTCATGAGGAGAAGTCTGTCACGTGGAAGGCGTTCTTGCAAGGTTACCTTCCACTGCACGCTTCCTTTCGAGGTGCCACACGGCCGGGCGCCCACTCGCGACGCTCATCCGGCCATCACCTAGCAGCCGTAGCGAGTCACGATGAGCACGTGCGCGACCTGCGCGAGGAGACTTTCATCCGCGGTGAGGACCTCCGCGTCAGCACCGAGGAACAGAACCCCGAGTCCCAGGCCGCCGACGTTCGTCGGCTCGCTGAGGCCCGCGGCTTCAATACCGTCGAGTACCGCGAGGTCGCGTCCGCCGCGAAGGCCCGGCCCGTGTACGACCGCATGATGGAGGACGCGCGCGCGGGCCGCGTTGGGGCCATCGTCGTGTGGGCGCTCGATCGGCTTCACCGCACGATGATCGCGTCCATCCAGGCCGTGCTGGAGTGCGACCGAATCGGCGTCCGCGTCGTCAGCGTGCGCGAGCCTTGGCTGGACACGAGCGGCCCGGTGCAGCCCCTCCTTGTCGCGCAGCTCGTAGATCCAGTTGCGCAGGTTGCTGAACGAGACGCCTCGCTCGGAGGCGAACTCGCGCTGCGTCAGCTCGCTTGCCTCGTAGTCGGCGACGAGCTTCTTCCAACGGGCCTGGTTCTGATCTTCCATGTCTTCCTCCGCAGTGAAGCGCGGAGGATCACGCCGCCCGTTCAACCTCGCCAGACGTCCTTCCCCGGGCGGTTACCTCCCAACGACCCCTGGCGCACCGTGCACCCTGAACGCCATGACCACCCGCCAACAGGCCTCCAAGAACCGCCAGCGAAGGCTTGCTGAACTCCGCCAGCGTAGCCGGCTGATGCCGGGCATCCGCCCCTACGACGCGCTGCTCAAGAAACTGGAAGCGGATGGCGACCCGTGGCCAGAGTGCGAGGCACTTGCCCACATCACGCGGATGTTCATCGGCAGCAAGGACGAGGTGCTGAAACAGATCAGCGACTCCGGGAAACAGGGCATCGACGCGATCAACTCCATCAAGCGCTCGGCCGGCACGAACTACCAGGGGCTGGTGGAGTACGGTGTTCTTCGGTGGTTGGAGTCGAGCGACCTCCCGGTCAACGCTGGGCCCAACGCGCCGAAGTCGATGAAGGACGAGTTGACCATCTACGGCAACGACACGGGCGGCCCGTTCAAGGTTGAGCCGGACATTGACATCTCGCTGTGGGAGGAGGGGGGATCCGACGCCAGTCCGCTGCTCTTCCTCTCCGCCAAGACGTCGCTTGTCGATCGCGCTGGGCAGGCTGCCAGGTGGAAGCTCTACCTGGATCTCCACCAAACGACCTGCCCGCATCCGGCCCACGTGGCCGACTGCCCCATCCATCGCACGAAGATTCGGGTGCTCACCAAGCACCCAATCACTCACGCCATCTGCACCGCGAACATCTACAAGATGGAGACGACCCTGCCCAAGGGGGAACTCGAGTCAGGCCAGTGCCGGAACAACACCTACATGTTCCTGCACCGCTACACGACGCGGACCGACGACACAAAGCCGGCTGGGTGGCAGAGCCTCCGCGAGTTCCCTGACTTGATCCAAAAGGTCTTCGGCAAGGCCATCAGGGTCTCGCCAAGCCTCGAGGAAGTGGCCACCCCTAGAGCCGCCGAAGGCGGGGTCCGGCGCCGGAAGAAGTAGCGGCCTACGGCCCATTCGCCGCACGGCCGCGAATGCCGCGACGTGCCTTCATTCTGGCAGATGGCTTGGCCACTCCAGGTGACCACTGGCCGCGCTTCCGCGTATCGGTTTGGTTCTTCCACTCGTGCTGCCGTGCGGCGTCAACGACGGCCAGGTCGGTGTCGGACGTCGGGAGGGGGATGGGCTTGCCATCCACGTCGAACAGCGCCAGTTTGCCCTCGGCCTCAGGCGACAACGTGTATCCGGCGAAACCAGAGGTCCCACGCACCCAGGAGTGGCGGGCCCGCCTCTCCTTGATGGCGCGAATGTCCTCGATCTTGCCGCCGAGCGACCGTTGGAGCGCAAGTCCCAGCGCCCGTGCGAGCAAGGGCGGCACCGCGTTTCCGACCTGCGTGTACTGGGGTACGTCGAAGCGCCGCTCCATGAAGCCGGACGTGCGCTTGCCGATGAACACGAAGTCGTCGTCGAAGCTCTGGAACCGCGCCATCTCCCTGACCGTTGGGATTCGGTGCTGCTCGTAGTGGATCAGGTCATCCGGCAGCGCGAGCACCGTGTTGGAGATCGACTTTCGGTTGAGGCGCGCCATGGTCCGCTTAGCGCTCCGGTGCTCCTCGGGCACCATGCTGATCGTGCGCCCCTCGTCGATATGGGAGAACATCGTGACCGCCTTCTCGCGGTGACGGCTCGCAAGGTGGTTGAAGAGGAGGTCGCATCCCGCGCGCCTGTCCTCCTGGAAGGAGGACTCCACGGGCAGCCCCTGCCGGCGCGCCTCCCATCCGGGCTCGACAAAGGCCAGATCGCTGATGGCCTGCTCTACCGTGACAAGCGGCAGCAGTTGAGTCGGGAAGAGCGGGAGCACGTCGGCGTCGATCGCGCCGTGAGTCGGCTCGGGCCACTGAAACGGCTTGGCCTTCCCCGGCAGCCACCCGACCATGACGAACCGCTGCCGGCGCTGGGGGATGCCAAACCTGAAGGCCTCAACCACCGTGTCGACCAACTGGTAGCCGAGGTCGGTGAAGAGGCGCGACGCTTCGTGGAACGCCGCTCCTCCGTGCATCTTCTTGAATCCCGGCACGTTCTCCAGCAAGAACATCCGAGGCTTGAACTCGGCCACGACGTTCACGAACTGGAAGAACAGCGAGTTCCTGGGGTCGTGCGCCTCCTTCTTCCCCGCCGTGCTGAACCCCTGGCATGGCGGTCCACCGGCCACGAGGTCGACCTCTGCTCTTCCGGTCCGCTCGACAAGCTTCTGGCGCAGCAGCTTCAAGGAGAGCTTCCGGATGTCTCCAGCGATGAGGGTTGTGTTGGGGTGGTTGAAGGCGTGGGTCAGGGAGGGCTGCGGATGAAGCTCGACGGCCACGGCGGGCCAGATGCCAGCTTGCTCAAGTCCTTCGGTAAGCCCACCGGCCCCGGCGAAGAGGTCAATGGCGACTGGTCGGTTGCGGGACTTCTTCATCGGGGGTGGTGCTCCTCGCGCGCGTGGCGTCGTAAGGGTTTTCATACCCCGCCAGCCTGACAAAAACGCTGGCGGGTGATGACCATCTGGGAGTGTCAGTTCGAGCGCCCTTCTTCAGAGCCCCGGATGCGAGGTGGCACAGGCGTCGCCGAGGGCCTGGGTCACGACGGCGAGCCCGTACTGGCGGATCTGGTGCGTGTTCCGGGCCATGCCGATCACCGATTCCGGGGCATGCCGATCGCTCATTCCGGACGAAGCCGATCACCGATTCCGGAGCAAGCCGATCGCTGAACGCATAGCCAGGTGAGAGGCC
>JAJYBG010000081.1 GCA_021779075.1 Actinomycetes bacterium
GTCTCGTGGAACGAACTCACCGACACCGTGCAGACCGCGCTCGACTCGGCTCTCGAGGCCGTGAAGTGAGCTTCGAGATCCACGTCAGCGGCGAGGCCGAGACCGCTGTCGAGAAACACCTTCCGGCGCTCGTCGCCGACTTCGTCGCCTCGCGGATCTTCGCCCAGGACCCGACGCTGTGGGGGCCGGATGCCGAGCATGAGGCCAGCATCCGCCTCGGCTGGATCAACGCGGTCACCGTCTCGCGCCCGCTCATCGCGCCGATCACCGCGCTGCGCGAGCAGTTCCTCGCCGCGGGCGTAGACCATTTCGTCCTCGGCGGCATGGGCGGCTCCTCCCTCGCGCCCGAGGTCATCACCGGCACGGCAGGCGTCGAGCTCACCATCCTCGACACCACGGACCCCGGCCAGGTGCTCGCCGCCCTCAACGACCGCCTCGCATCGACGGTGCTCGTGGTGTCGTCGAAGTCCGGCTCCACGGTCGAGACGGACAGCCACCGCCGCACCTACGAGAAGGCGTTCCGGGATGCCGGCATCGACCCCGCCGAGCGCATCGTCGTCGTCACCGACCCCGGCTCGCCGCTCGATCAGAGCGCCCGCGCGGCCGGCTACACCGTGTTCAACGCCGACCCGACGGTCGGAGGCCGCTATTCGGCGCTCACCGCCTTCGGCCTCGTGCCGGCCGGCCTCGCCGGTGTGGACCTCGACGAGCTGCTCACCGAGGCGGAAGCCGAGCTCATGGAGCTTGCGGTCGACTCCGAGAGCAACCCTGGCCTCATCCTCGGGGCGGCCATCGCCGGCACCGAGCCGCTCAAGGACAAGCTCGGCATCGTCTCCGACGGCAGCTACCTCGTCGGCTTCGGCGACTGGGCCGAGCAGCTCATCGCCGAGTCCACCGGCAAGCTCGGCACCGGGCTGCTCCCGGTCGTCCTCAGCCCGGTCGCGCCCGAGCTCGAGTTCCGGCCCGCCGACCTTCAGATCATCCGCCTCGTCGAGGACGCGGCCACCCACCACCTCTTCCGCGCCGGCCGCCACGAGGGCGAAGTCCTCGTCTCCGGCAGCCTCGGGGCGCAACTGGTGGTCTGGGAGTTCGCGGCCGCCGTCGCCGGCCGCCTGCTCGGCATCAATCCCTTCGACCAGCCCGACGTCGAGGCGGCGAAAGTCGCGGCGCTCGCGCTGCTCGACTCGACCCCGGCCCCGACAGCGCCCGCGTTCACGGCGAGCGGCATCGAGGTGCGTGAGGTCGGCGGATTCCTCGGTTCCGCCGCCACGCTCGGCGAGGCCATCGCCGCCCTGCTGGAACAGCTGACCGAGAACGGCTACGTCGCCATCCATGCCTACGTCGACCGCCTCGCTCTTCCGCAACTCGCCGGGATCCGCGACCTCGTCGCGGCGCGGGCGAGACGCCCGGTGACCTTCGGCTGGGGCCCGCGCTTTCTCCACTCGACGGGCCAGTTCCACAAGGGCGGCCCCGAGATCGGTGTGTTCCTCCAGATCACCTCCCGCGAATCGGAGGACCTCGAGGTGCCCGACCGTCCGTTCACCTTCGGCAGGCTCATCGCAGCTCAAGCCGCCGGCGACGCCGGTGTGCTCGGCGAGCACGGCCGCCCGGTGCTGACGCTCACTCTCACCCACCCCGAGGATGACGTCGTCACGCTCTTCGGCGCGGTCGACTCCTAGGAACAGCATGCCCGTCGAGATCAGCGAGGACTTCAACCCGCTCCGCGACCCGGCTGATCAGCGCCTCAACCGCATCGCGGGCCCGTCCGGCCTCGTCATCTTCGGCGTCACCGGGGACCTGTCGCGCAAGAAGCTCATGCCGGCCGTCTACGACCTCGCGAACCGCGGACTGCTGCCGCCGGGCTTCGCCCTCGTCGGCTTCGCCCGGCGCGATTGGGCCGACGAGGACTTCGGCCAGGTCGTCCATGACGCGGTCAAGGAGCACGCGCGCACTCCGTTCCGCGACGAGGTGTGGCAGCAGCTCGCGCAGGGCATCCGCTTCGTCCCGGGCACCTTCGACGACGCGGCGGCGTTCTCGAAGCTCAAGGCGACGATCGAGGAGCTCGACACGACGCGCGGCACGGGCGGCAACCACGCCTTCTACCTGTCGATCCCGCCGGGAGCCTTCCCGCAGGTGACGCAGCAGCTCAAGAAGTCGGGGCTTGCGCAGCAGAAGGACGGTCAGTGGCGCCGCGTCGTCATCGAGAAGCCCTTCGGCCACGACCTGCAGAGCGCGCGCGAACTCAACGCGGTCGTCGAGTCCGTATTCCCGCCCGATTCGGTGTTCCGCATCGACCACTACCTCGGCAAGGAGACGGTGCAGAACATCCTCGCGCTGCGCTTCGCCAATGAGCTCTACGAGCCGATCTGGAACGCCAACTACGTCGACCACGTGCAGATCACGATGGCCGAGGACATCGGCGTCGCCGGCCGCGCGGGCTACTACGACGGCATCGGGGCCGCGCGCGACGTCATCCAGAACCACCTGCTGCAGCTCCTCGCCCTCACCGCGATGGAGGAGCCCATCTCCTTCGACGCCGCGGACCTTCGCGCCGAGAAGGAGAAGGTGCTCGCCGCCGTCCGGCTGCCGGCCGATCTCGCCGCCTCGACGGCGCGCGGCCAGTACGCCGGCGGCTGGCAGGGCGGCGAGAAGGTCCTCGGATTCCTCGAAGAGGAGGGCATGAGCCCCGTGTCGACGACCGAGACCTTCGCCGCGATCAAGCTCCTCATCGGGACCCGTCGGTGGGCCGGCGTGCCGTTCTACCTCCGCACCGGCAAGCGCCTCGGCCGGCGGGTCACCGAGATCGCCGTGGTGTTCAAGCGCGCGCCGCAGCAGCTCTTCGCGGCATCACAGACTTCGGCACTCGGTCAGAACGCGCTCGTCATCAGGGTGCAGCCCGATGAGGGCGTCACGATCAGGTTCGGCTCGAAGGTGCCCGGCGCCGGCATGAGCGTGCGTGATGTGACGATGGACTTCGGCTATGGGCACTCCTTCACCGAGGCGAGCCCGGAGGCGTACGAGCGGCTCATCCTCGATGTGCTCCTCGGCGACCCGCCGCTCTTTCCCCGCCACGAGGAGGTCGAACTCTCCTGGAAGATCCTCGACCCTATCGAGCAGTTCTGGGCGGCCCAGACCGGCAGGCCCGAGCAATACCGGCCCGGCACCTGGGGCCCGGCCTCGGCCGAAGCCATGATGGCCCGCGACGGCCGCCACTGGAGGCGCCCATGATCGTCGACATGCCCGATACGACGACGAGCGACGTCGCCAAGGAGCTCGTCAAGCTCCGCGAGGAGGGCGGCGTCGTCACCCTCGGCCGCGTCCTCACCCTCGTCATCTCGACGCACATCGGCAACGAGGAGGAGGCCATCGAGGCGGCCAACGACGCCTCCCGCGAGCACCCGATGCGCATCATCGTCGTCTCGAAGCCGCGCCCCGGCGACCCCTCCGCGAAGAAGCACCTCGGCAAGGTCGACGGCCAGATCCGGGTCGGCGGCGACGCCGGCGCGAGCGAGGTCGTCGTGCTGCGCGCCTTCGGCCACGCCGCCCTCGACGAGGAGAGCCTCGTCACGGGCCTCTTGCTGCCGGACGCCCCGGTCGTCGCCTGGTGGCCGGGCCTCGCTCCCGAGGTGCCCTCGAAGTCGCCGCTCGGCCGCATCGCGACTCGGCGCATCACGGACGCCGCCACCCAGGCCGACCCGCTCGAGGCGCTCAAGCACGCCGCCACGGCGTACCGGCCCGGCGACACGGACTTCGCCTGGACCCGCGTCACGCTATGGCGCACTCAGCTCGCCGCCATCCTCGATCAGCCGCCGTTCGAGCCGGTCGCGGCCATCGAGGTGTCCGGCTCGTCGGACTCCCCCTCGACGCTGCTGCTCGCCGCCTGGCTCGGCCTCAAGCTGCAGGTGCCGGCCTCGCACCACTCCAGCACAGAGGTGACCGGCATCCACGGCGTCACGATGTCGCGCCCGTCGGGCGACATCAGCCTGCGGCGCGATGCGCGCGACGTCGCGACCCTCGAGCAGCCGAGCCAGCCGACCCACACGCTCGCGCTGCCGCGCCGGAGTCTGCGCGACTGCCTCGCCGAGGAGCTGCGCCGCCTCGACCCCGACGAGATCTACGGCGAGGTCATCACCGCCGGGCTGCGCCTGCTGGAGGGATAGAGATCATGGCTGTCGAGCGACGGGTGGTCGTGCACCCCGACAAGCAGGCTCTCATGACCTCTGTCGCCGCCCGCTTCCTCACGAAGGTCTCCGATGTCATCGCCGACCTCGGCCGCGCGCACATCGTCCTCACGGGTGGCACCGTCGGGATCGGCACACTCGCGGCCATCGCGGATTCCCCTGCCGTCGGCACCATCGACTGGTCGAAGGTGCACTTCTGGTGGGGCGATGAGCGCTTCGTGCCCGTCGCCGACCCCGAGCGCAACGAGCTGCAGGCGCGTCAGGCTCTGCTCGGGCGCATCCCCGTGCCCGAGGCGAACGTACACCCGATGGCCGCCTCCGACGCCGGCTTGTCGCTCGACGAGGCGGCCGAGGCGTACGCGGAGGAGCTCGCCGGGTTCGGCACTCCGGCTCAGCCGTGGCCTGACTTCGACATCACCTTCCTCGGCGTCGGCCCCGATGGGCACATCGCCTCGCTCTTCCCGGACGCGGCCGGCATCCGCGTCACCGATGCCGCCGTCATCCCGGTCCGCCACGCCCCCAAGCCGCCGCCCGAGCGCATCTCGCTGACGCGGCCGGTCCTCAACTCATCCGAGCGCATCTGGCTCGTGCTCGCCGGGCCCGATAAGGCATCGGCGCTGGGGTTGGCACTGGCCGGCGCCAGCTATCTCGAAGTTCCCGCCGCGGGCGCCAAGGGCCGCAAGCGCACCGTGTTCTTCGTCGACCAGGATGCCGCGGCGGAGGTTCCGGAGAGCCTCATGGCCGACTCCTACTAGCGGCCTTGCGCGGGGGCATGGGCTCGCGGGCTTCGCTGCGGCTCCTGTGGCGCCGCACGACCGGCGGTGACCTATTGGGCGGGGTCGAGGGTGCCGCGGCGCGCCCTGAGCGCCTGGATCGCCTCGTCGAGGAGCTGCTCGGCCTCCTCGGGCGTGCGGCGCTCCTTCACGTAGGCGAGATGGGTCTTGTACGGCTCGGCCTTGGTGAGGGCGGGCGGGTTCTCGCGGTCGCGGCCAGCGGGCAACCCGGATGCCGGGCAGTCGATGAGGTCGGGGATCTCGTCGTCGGGGAGGTTCGCGGCGAAGTAGCGAACCGTCTCGTTGCCGAGGGCGTCCCAGTACGACACCGCGATGCGCTCGGCGTGGTAGCCGTGATCCTGCTCGCCCATCGGACCCGCGCCGACGCGCGAACCGCGGATAGCGCTGCCGCCAGAAACCATCACTTGCCTCCGAAATGAAACGCGGCGTGCGCCGTTGCTACGCCGAGAACTTGGTGATGAGGCCGAGTACGACGATGCACACGAACCAGATGAGACCGAGGATGACGGTGATGCGGTTGAGGTTCCGCTCCGCAACACCCGACGCGCCCAGGCCCGAGGTGACCCCGCCGCCGAACATGTCTGACAGGCCGCCACCGTGCCCCTTGTGGAGCAGGATCAGCAGCGTGAGCAACAGGCTCGTGATGCCGAGGATGACCTCGAGCACGACGGAGAGGATTTGCACTAATCGCCTTTCATCACCGGCCGCACTGGGGGAAGAGCGGTCGTCGTCCAGTATAGAGCGCGTGAATACGGCTCAGTAATCGTCGGGTCTCAGAACGTGACGTGCTTCTGGAAGCGGACGATGCCCGCGAAGGAGTCGACATCGAGGCTCGCGCCGCCGACGAGGGCACCGTCGACATCGGGCATCTTCAGGTAGCCG
>JAJYBG010000082.1 GCA_021779075.1 Actinomycetes bacterium
CCGCCGAGATGCCGTCCTTGTCATGCACCGCCTCGGGGTTGACGAGGTAGCCGAGGGCCTCCTCGTAGCCGTAGACGAGGCCCGGCACGCGCGAGATCCACTTGAATCCGGTGAGCGTCTCGACGTACTCGACGTCCCAGGCCTCGGCGATCGCGGCGAGACCCGGCGATGAGACGATCGAGGAGGCGAGCGCGCCCCGGGCGTGGCGGCCGCGCGAGCCTTCGGCGTACTCCTCCGCTGCCGCCCACCCCAGCAGCAGCCCCACCTCGTTGCCGCTGAGGCGCCGCCAGCCGCCCTCGACGGTGTCGTCGGGGATGGCGACGGCGAGGCGGTCCGCGTCGGGGTCGTTGGCGATGACGAGCTCGGCACCCACCTCGCGTGCCGTGACGAACGCCAGATCCAGGGCGCCCGGCTCCTCGGGGTTGGGGAAGGCGACGGTGGGGAAGGTGGGGTCGGGGTCGGCCTGCTCGGCGACGACGGCGGGTTGGGGCAATCCCGCCGCGCCCAGGACGCGCTCGGCCACCTCGAGCCCCACGCCGTGCAGCGGCGTGTAGACGACGCCGAGCGAAACGCCCTCGGGCAGCTCGCCCGCCACGGCGGCGGTCGCGGCCACGTACTCGTCGACGAGCTCGTCGCCCGCGATCTCGTAGGCGCTGGAGCGCGGAAGCTGGTCGATCCGGTGCCGCGCGACGCGCTCGATGTGCGCGGCGATCTCGCCGTCGGCGGGGGGCACGATCTGCGAGCCGCCGTCGGCACCGCCGAGGTAGACCTTGTACCCGTTATCGCGTGCGGGGTTGTGCGAGGCGGTGACCATGACCCCCGCCGAGGCCTTGAGGTGGCGCACGGCGAAGGCGAGCAGCGGCGTCGGCAGCATCCTGGGCAGCAGGATGGCGCGCACCCCGGCTCCCGCCATGATCTCGGCCGTGTCGCGGGCGAAGACCTCGGAGTTCTTGCGCCCGTCGTAGCCGATGACGACGGAGGCGTCGTCCGGCTGCTTCGTGCGCACGTAGGCGGCGAGCCCGCCCGCCGCTTGGGCGACGAGCACGCGGTTCATGCGGTTCGGGCCGCCGCCGAGTTCGCCGCGCAGCCCCGCGGTGCCGAACTCGAGGCGGGTGTCGAAACGGGAGTGGAGCTCTTGCCAGGCGCTTGCGAAGCCCAGCGACGCGCCTTCGATGATGCCCTCGAGCTCGGTGCGGGTCTCGGAGTCCGGATCCTGGGCGGCCCAGCGGCGCGCCTGGCGCAGCAGCGAGGTCACAGCGCCTGCACGATACGGGCGAGGACGGTCGAGATGACGGGCTCGGCGTCCCGGCCGGCCTGCAGCACCTCCTGGTGCGACAGCGGCTCGGACGAGATGCCCGCGGCGAGGTTCGTGATGAGCGACATGCCGAGGACCTCCATGCCTGCCTCGCGCGCGGCGATCGCTTCGAGCACGGTCGACATGCCGACGATGTGGCCTCCGATGATCTTGGCCATCTGCACCTCGGCCGGCGACTCGAACTGCGGGCCGCGGAACTGCACGTACACGCCCTCGTCGAGACCCGGTTCGACCGTCCGGGCGAGCGCGCGCAGCCGCCGCGAGTACAGGTCGGTGAGGTCGACGAAGGTCGCGCCCTCCAGCGGCGAGGCCGCGGTGAGGTTGATGTGGTCGCTGATGAGCACCGGCGTGCCGGGCGTCCACGACTCACGGATTCCGCCGGCGCCGTTGGTGAGCACCATGATCTCGGCGCCCGCGGCGGCGGCCGTGCGCACCGAGTGCGCGACGCGCCGCACGCCCTTGCCCTCGTAGAAGTGGGTGCGCGCCCCGATGACGAGCGCGCGCTTGCCGTTCGGCAGCAGCACCGAGCGCAGCGTTCCGACGTGGCCTTCGAGCGCGGGTCTGGAGAAGCCCACGATCTCGGTCGCCGGAATGACGGCGGTGGTCTCGCCGACGAGGTCGGCCGCCTTGGCCCAGCCGGAGCCGAGTGTGAGGGCGATGTCGTGGTGCTCCACCCCTGAGCGCTCCGCGATCTGCCGCGCGGCTTCGCGGGCGACGTCGAACGGATTCGTCTCAGCGAGGTCGAGATCGAATTCGGCCATGGGCGCTACCTTAGCGGCCGTCCCCGTACGGCAGGATTGAGGCGTGGCCTTCGAATTCGAGCGCAAGCAGAGCATCGTCGTCGTGGGCGGCGGCCCCGGCGGCTACGAGGCGGCGCTCTCCGGGGCGCAGCTCGGCGCAGAGGTCAGCATCGTCGAGCGCGTCGGCATCGGGGGCAGCGCGGTGCTCACCGACGTCGTGCCGTCGAAGACCCTCATCGCCACCGCGGAGGCGGCCGGGCGCGTTGCCGACGCGGCGAACCTCGGCGTCCAGTTCTACGCGACCGGGGAATCCGGCAAGACCGTCACGCCACGCATCGCCGTCAACCTCGCCGCCGTCAACAACCGGGTGGCCGACCTGTCGCGTCAGCAGTCCGACGACATGCGCGACGAGCTCGAGGCGGCCGGCGTGCGGATCATCGAGGGCGAGGGGCGGCTCGCAGGCGCCCACACCGTCGTCGTGTCGACCGGCATCGGCAAGGAGGCCCACCACACCGACTTCGAGACCCTCGAGGCCGACACCATCGTCCTCGCCGTCGGCGCGCGGCCCCGCGTGCTGCCCTCGGCGCCGGTGGATGGCGAGCGCATCCTCACCTGGACGCAGCTCTACGGTCTCAAGGAGCTCCCCGAGCACCTCATCGTCGTCGGCTCGGGCGTCACCGGCGCCGAGTTCGCCTCCGCCTACTCGCTGCTCGGCGGCAGGGTGACCCTCGTGTCGAGTCGCGACCAGGTGCTCCCCGGCGAGGACGCCGACGCCGCCGCCATCATCGAGCGCGTGTTCCGCCGCTCCGGCATGACCGTGCTCAACAAGTCGCGCGCGGAGAGCGTCGCGCGCGACGGCGAGGGCGTGGTCGTGAAGCTCCAGGACGGCCGCGAGATCACGGGCTCGCACTGCCTGCTCGCGGTCGGCTCCATCCCGAACACCGGCGACCTCGGTACCGAGAAGGCCGGAGTGCAGCTCACCCCGAGCGGCCACATCCGCGTCAACCGAGAGGCGCGCACCTCGGTTCCGAACATCTACGCCGTCGGCGACTGCTCGGACGTGCTGCCCCTCGCGTCGGTCGCCCAGATGCAGGGCCGCACCGCCGTCTTCCACGCGATGGGTGACGCGGTGAGCCCGCTCGAACTGCGCAATGTGACCTCGAACATCTTCACGCAGCCCGAGGTCGCGACCATCGGCTGGAACCAGAAGCAGATCGAAGAGGGCCTCGCCCGGGGCGTCATCTACAAGGTTCCGCTCGAGCAGAATCCGCGCGCCAAGATGCGCGGCATCAAGGATGGCTTCGTCAAGCTCTTCGCCAGCACCGGCTCGGGCACCGTCATCGGCGGCGTCATCGTCGCACCGCAGGCCTCCGAGCTCGCGCTCTCGCTGGCGCTGGCGGTCGAGCATCGGCTCACGGTCGACCAGGTCGCACGCGCGTTCGCGGTCTACCCCTCGCTCTCGACGAGCATCACGGATGCAGCCCGAGCGATGCACATCGTGCAGTAGGGGCTGGCGCCGGGCTCGGGTTGCGCCCGCGCCCGTGCGCGGGTTCGCTTCGCGAACGGCGCACCTGCCCGACCGTGTCGAGGCAGCTCTTCGCCACCGGCGAAGTCGGAATCGGAGGCGTCGCCGGTGAGCTTCGCCGTGAGGTCGGCGCCGATTTTCACCGTCGTGCCGCCGGCGGTGACGGGGGAGTCGACGAGTTCACGATCGCAGCCGGAACGCTGTCGAGGCGGTGCGTGGGGTTGATATCGGACCAGATGAGGGCGCCTGCGTACCGCAGTGGGATGGTGGCGATGCCGATGACACCCACGACGGGCATGATGCGGCGGCGACCGGGTTCGACGACGGCCGGGGGAGTCTTCCCGACCCGATAACTTTACATCTGTAAAATAATGAGCGCAACTTAGGCTTGACGACGAGGAGGACGGCGATGGCGGAGACCGAAGACCCGCGGGCGCAACGCTCGCGCGCGGCGCTCGTCCGCGCCGTGACGGCGCTCGTCGAGACCACCGACGTCGAGCGCATCTCCGTGACGCAGGTCGTCGCGGCCGCCGGGGTCACGCGGCCGACGTTCTACCAGCACTTCGCCGACGTGCCACAGCTCGCCTGCGACGCCGCGATCGAGCGGCTCGCCGCCGAGTTCGAGCGTTTCGACGCCCTCGGCCTCGGCCGCCTGGCCCCGTCGCCGGACGATTGGATCGCGACGGTCGAGCCGGTCGTCGCCGAGCTGCTCCACAGCCTCGCCGCGCACGGCGACTTCTACCGCCGCGTGCTCACCGGCCCGAGTGCTGCGCGGGCCTTCACCGCGACGGGCGCGTTCCTCACCGACCGCATCCTCGGGCGCTCGCCGCTCGCCGCCGCCGTTCACGGCTCGGCGAGCCCTGAGATGCACGACCGCGTCACCGTGATCTCCGGCGGCCTCGTCTGGCTCATCATCAACTGGCTCCTCACCGACCGCGCGGGAGTGGATTCCCCCGAGACGATGGCGCACCGCATCACGGTGCAGCTCGCCGAGCTCGTCGCGATGCCGATCGGCGGGCCGTAGCGGGGCGGTCAGGCGATCTTCGCCGTCGTCGTCGACCACCTGTCGGCGTGCACGAAGCCGGGCTTCGTGCCGGTGACGCGCACGGCGATCTTCGCGCCCCGCAGCGCGCCGGCGAGCTTCAGCTTCGCCCCGGTCGCATGGGGGATGGCCTTGCCGCTCGCATACCACTGGTACGTCAGCGTCGTGCCCGAGGGCCAGCTGCCGACGGCCGCCGACAGGGTCTGGCCGACCCGGCGGATGCCGTGGACGACGGGCACCGGTCCGGCCTTGAGGAAGGGCTTGGCGAGCTGGTTCAGCGCGCTGCCCGAGCCGTGGAAGACGTCCGGGTCGCCGGGGAATCCTTTCGCACCCGATGCCGTGGCGCGCCACTGCCAGAAGGCGTACGTGGCCCAGCCCTTCGGCACGGCCGGCTTCGCGACGCCGTATGCGGCGAGGAACAGGCCGTTCGCGCGGAACGACGAGCTGCCGCCCGTGCACATGCTCCACCAGTCGGTGTTCGTGTAGATGAGCGGCAGGCGGCCGACCTTCGCCCTGACCTCCGCCGAGAAGGCCCGCAGCCAGGCGACCATCGTTCTCTGATTCGCCGCGAGATTCCTGGCCCAGACGGCGTCGGTCGCCATCCAGCACGTCGTCGTCGCCCCGCGCTCGAGATCGACGATGGGCGGCAGCGTGCGCGGCTGATCGAGCAGAGCCGCGACCTGCTTCGCGAAGGCGTCGGCCTCAGCCTTCGGGTCGGCCGCCTTCTTCCCGTTGCCGGGTCCGGCGACGACGTAGGCGCCGCGGATGAGGTCCGCGGTGCCCGCGGCCGCCCACTGAGCGGCGAAGTACGCGCTCGCGCTGTAGCCCGGCTTGGTCAGCGACTCGGCGTCGCCCGCCTTGACGAGGACAAACTTTGCACCGTTCTTCACTGCGAGGGTGAAATCGGGCGCTGCGGCCTGGTAGTTCGAGACGTCGAAGCCCTGCACGACGCCGGATGCGGGCGCCCCGGAATCCGTCGCGAAAGCCGGGACGGCGGCGAGGGCCGAACCGGCGATCATGGCCGAGGCCGCGATCGCCGCAGCGACAGTCCGGCCCCGAGAACGCACTAGTCGATGGTAAGCAGGTGCGTCCCGGAGGAGACTGCGCGCCCGACCTCTGCGGTGATCGCTCCGACCGTGCCCGCCTTGTGCGCGGTGATCGGCTGCTCCATCTTCATCGCCTCGAGCACGATGACGAGGTCGCCCGGCACGACG
>JAJYBG010000083.1 GCA_021779075.1 Actinomycetes bacterium
GTGCGAGTCGAGGATCGCGTCGATCGCGGAATCCAGGAACTCCTGCACACGCTCGTGAAGGTCGTCGCCCTCGAGGATGCGACGGCGGTCGGAGTAGATCGCCTCGCGCTGACGGCTCAGCACGTCGTCGTACTTGAGGACGTTCTTGCGGATCTCGGCGTTGCGCGCCTCGACCTGCGACTGCGCCGAACGGATGGCCCTCGAAACGACCCTCGACTCGATGGCGAGGTCGTCGGGTACGCCCGAGCGGCCCATGATCGCCTCGGCCGCCCCCGCGTTGAAGAGCCGCATGAGGTCGTCGGTGAGCGAGAGGTAGAAGCGGCTCTCGCCCGGGTCGCCCTGGCGGCCGGAGCGGCCGCGGAGCTGGTTGTCGATGCGGCGGGATTCGTGGCGCTCCGTGCCAAGCACGTACAGGCCGCCGGCCTCGACGACCTTGGCGGCCTCGGCGGCCACCTCCTCCTTGATGCGGGTGAAGGTGGTGTCCCACTCGTGCTCGTAGATCTCGGGCTCGGCGACGGCCGGGTTGAGGCCGCGCTGGTTGAGCTCGGCGACGGCGAGGAACTCCGCGTTGCCGCCGAGCATGATGTCGGTGCCGCGGCCGGCCATGTTGGTCGCCACGGTGACCGCGCCGAGTCGGCCGGCCTGGGCGACGATCGCGGCCTCGCGGGCGTGGTTCTTGGCGTTGAGGACCTCGTGCCGGACACCCTTCTTGGCAAGCAGCCGACTGAGGTATTCGGATTTCTCGACGCTCGTCGTGCCCACGAGCACCGGCTGGCCGGCCTCGTGGCGGCGCGTGATGTCCTCGACGACCTGCGCGAACTTCGACTCCTCGTTCTTGTAGACGAGGTCGGACATGTCCTTGCGGATCATCGGCCGGTTGGTCGGGATCAGCACGACGCCGAGCTTGTACGTCGACATGAACTCGGCCGCCTCGGTCTCGGCCGTGCCGGTCATGCCGGCGAGCTTCTCGTAGAGCCGGAAGTAGTTCTGCAGCGTGATCGTCGCGAGCGTCTGGTTCTCGGCGAGGACGGGCACTCCCTCCTTCGCCTCGATCGCCTGATGGATGCCCTCGTTGTAGCGGCGGCCCGAGAGGATGCGGCCGGTGTGCTCGTCGACGATGAGCACCTCGTTGTTGAGGACGACGTAGTCCTTGTCGCGCTTGAAGAGGGCACGGGCCTTGATGGCGTTGTTGAGGAACGAGATGAGCGGGGTGTTGGCACTCTCGTAGAGGTTGTCGATACCGAGGTAGTCCTCGACCTTCGCAATCCCGGACTCGAGCACGCCGACGGTGCGCTTCTTCTCGTCGACCTCGTAGTCCTCGCCCTCGACGAGGCGCTCGGCGAGGCGCGCGAATTCCACGAACCACCGGTTCGCCTCGCCCGAGGCCGGACCCGAGATGATGAGCGGGGTGCGCGCCTCGTCGATGAGGATCGAGTCGACCTCGTCGACGATGGCGAAGTGGTGACCGCGCTGCACCATGTCGGCGGTGGCCCACGCCATGTTGTCGCGCAGGTAGTCGAAGCCGAATTCGTTGTTCGTGCCGTACGTGATGTCGGCGGCGTACTGCTCGCGGCGCTCCTCGGGCGTCTGGCCGGCGAGGATCACACCCGTCGTCATGCCGAGCGCGCGGAACACGCGGCCCATGAGCTCGCTCTGGTAGCTCGCGAGGAAGTCGTTCGTCGTGATGACGTGGACGCCCTGGCCGGGGATGGCGTTGAGGTAGGCGGCCGTGGTTGCGACGAGGGTCTTGCCCTCGCCGGTCTTCATCTCGGCGATGTTGCCGAGGTGAAGCGCCGCGCCGCCCATGATCTGGACGTCGAAGTGACGCATCCCGAGCGTGCGCACCGCAGCCTCGCGGACGGCGGCGAACGCCTCGGCGAGCAGGTCGTCGAGGCTCTCGCCCTCGGCAAGGCGCACGCGCAGCTCCGCGGTCTCGTTCCTGAGCTCGTCGTCGGTGAGGTCCTTGAAGTCCTCTTCGAGGGCGTTCACCGCGCGAACGTACCCCTGAAGCTTGCGCAGCACGCGGCCTTCACCGACGCGCAGCACCTTTTCAAGAACTGAGGCCACTGGGGATGCTCCATCGTTCGGGACAGGGTCCCCACAATGCTAGTCGCGGGCGGCTCCGCTCACGCTGACCGTCCGGTGGACCGTCAGGCGGGCGGCTCCGCTCACGCTGACGGTCCGGTGGACCGTCAGGCGGCCGCCCGCCGCCGCAGGCGGGGAGACCCTGTCGCCCTGCCCCGGCAGAGCTACCGCCCCACCGCCTGCAGCCCGCGCTCCCGGGTCACGTCCTCCTGCAGCACCTCGGCCGCCTCGTCGAGCTGGATCACGCCGTAGTCCCAGCCCTTGCGGCGATACACGACGCTGGGCAGCCCGGTGGTGGAATCCGTGAAGAGGTAGAAGTCGTGGCCGACGAGCTCCATGTAGTACAGCGCATCGTCGACGGTCATCGGCGCGGAGGCGAACCTCTTCGTGCGGATGACCACCGGGCAGTAGTCCGCCTGCCCGGGCTCATCGGAGACGGCGTCGGCCGCGGTCGGCTGGGAGGTCTGGATGAGCGCGTCGAAGGCGACCGGGACGGCGCCGGTGCGCAGGCTCTCCGGGCGGTGCTGGCCGCCGCGGTGGATCTTGCGGCGGTCCTTCGCACGACGCACCCGCTCAAGCAGGCGGCCGATCGCGATGTCGAACGAGGCGTACTTGTCGGCGGCCTCCGCCTCGGCGCGCACGACAGGACCCGGACCCACGAGAGTGAGCTCGACGCGGTCGTTGCCGCCCGACTGCGCCCCCGGCTTCTCGGCATGGCGGCTGACCTTGACCTCGAAGACGAGGGCGCGCTCAGCGAGGTGCGCGATCTTCTCGGCCTTCTCCTCCACGTACTCGCGGAAGCGATCGGTGACGCCGATTCCGCGGCCGGTGATCTCGATCTCCATCTCGACCTCCTCGATCTTTCGCACGAACGTAGACCCGATTCCCGTGGTTGTCACTAGCTGCTTCCCATTGATCCGCTAAGTCTCACGGCCGTGAGCAGGCTTCGGGTGCCTGCGCTCGGTGCGGGCCACCGCGACGGCGGCCGCGACGTGTGCGCCGGCGCTCTCGAGCGCCCGGATCGCCTCGCGCAGCGTCGCGCCCGAGGTGACGATGTCGTCGACGACGACGACGGTGCGCCCCGCCGCAATCGGGCGCGCGGCCAGCGAGCCGGCGCGGTTCTCGGCGCGCTCGCGCTCGGTGAGCTCGGCCTGGTCGCGCGTCTGCCGTACGGGTCGCAGCAGGTTGCTTCCGCGCAGTCCGGCGGCCACCAGGATGGCCCGCACCGGAGCGTAGCCGCGTCGGCGGTAGGCCGCGCGGGTCGAGGGGATCGCAACGAGCTCGACCTCGCCGGCGAGACCGGGCGGCAGCGCGCGCAGGGCCGCGGCGAGGGCGGCGAGCAGTGGGACGGCGAGGTGGCGCGCAGCATCGGTGCGACCGGCATCCTTGAAGGCCAGCAGGATGGCGCGCGCGACACCCGCGTACGACAGCGCCACCAGGACGGGGACGGCGACGCCGTCGAGCGCCACCGCGAAGGGCTCGGCCGCATTCAGCTCGCCACGGCAGTCCGCGCACACGGCGCGATCGGGTGCGCCGCACCCGGCGCACTCGACGGGTGCGAGCACCGCGAGCGCATCGAGAAGCGCGATTCGGACGGCGTCGAGCACGCCCGCATTGTGCGCGCGGGCGTCACCGCGCGTCGCGCTCCCTCCACACCCCCGCGCGACCGAGGCCCCGGCCCGTTGCCCGCGGCGTCGGGGCCCGAACTTCGATCGGGGCGGCGGGAAGGGAGCGGACGCGGATCAGCCGGCGATCAGGGCAGGCGGCCGAGGGCGGTGGCGAGCACGCCGACGCCCGCGGTGACCTGCTGCCAGCCGCTGCCCTGCAGGCTCTGCAGCGAGCCCTTGTCCGTGAGCGCCCACAGCTGGCCGGCCGAGCCGGCGGCGAGGGAGACGGCACCCGCGGGCGCGGCCTCGTTCGAGCGCATCCCCCCGATCACCTGGATGACGACCTCGCTCGGTGCCTGGGGCGCGCCCCCCAGAACCCCCAGGGTGAGCTCGTCGACCCACGTCAGCGCCCTGCCCGCGGTGAGGCCGGTGCCGCCGAGATCGATCGGGTCTCCGAGATGGCCCGGACGCCCGCTGCTGTCGGGCTGGATGCCCGCGACCATGAGGTGCAGCTGAAGGGACGTCGTGCGCACGAGCGCCGCGACCCGCGTGCCGTCCCGCGATACCGCGAACGCGGCGAGCGAGGCGGCGTTCGGCCAGGCGGCGGTGATGGCGGTGCGGGAGACGCCCGGTGCGGTGATGCGGAAGTCGTCCGGACTGCCCGACGGGACCGACCAGACATCGCCCGCGGTGTCGAGGGACGGCGCGACGAGACCGGCGCGGTCGTCGACGTCCGAGGAATCCGTGCCGCGCACCGCGTAGACCGACCCGTGCGCGAGGACCGCCGCCACCGTGCCGGTCGCCGACACCGACACCGCGGACGGGGTGAGCGCACCGACCGTCTTGCCGACACCCGGCAGCGCCGCAACGGCGTCGCCGGACAGCGTGCCGAGAGCGCCGCCCTTGACGACGACCGGGCTCGGCCCGACCGAGGGGTCGCGCTGCAGGTTTGCGGGCAGCACGCCGGAGCGGTCGACGCCGTCGATCGTGAGCTGCACCGCGCCCACCGACGACGTGCTCGACAGGCTCGTCTCGAGCTGCGCGTACATGCGGTCGACCGCCTGCTGGTCGGCGCTCGCCGCCGCCGCGTTGAGCGCGACCTGCGCCGCGCCGTTCCGCGTCGGCACCGAAGTGCCGGCGAGCTGCGCGCCCGCCGGGAACGCGCTGACGACCGAGCCGGCGAGCCACTTGGCCGGCCCCGCGAGGAGCGCCCGGACGACCTGCGTCGCCGCCGCGCTCTCCGTCGCCGGGAACCAGCGCTCGTCCGGGACGAGGAAGGCGAAGTCGGGGCTGAAGAAGTAGAGAGTGCGCGAGGTGAAGACGTCCTGGAACCGGGCCTCGTCGATGACGATGCCGTCCGGAGCCTTCGAGATGCGCCACTGGCCGCCCTCCTTGACGAAGGAGTACTGCAGCGGAATCGGGGCGGGCGAGGCGGCGGCGAGGTAGCCGCCCGGCGCATCGAGGAAGGCGGCCGGGTGCACGTCGATGCGCTGCTCCGTGTCGCTCACCCTGACCGGCGCGGAGCGGGCGGACTCGTTGTCGATCGTCACCGAGGCATCCGGATTCCACTGCGTGGAGAACTCGGCCGAGAGGAACCCGCGGGCGACCTGGAAGCCGCCCGCCGGGCTCACCGCCGCGGCGAGGAAGCCGTCGAGGATGCTCTCCTGGCTCGCGTTGAGCTGCGGGCCGACCGGGCGGAACTCGATCTGGCCGGAGTCGTTGCTGCGCTGCTGGACCGAGCCTCCGGCGTTCACCGGGCCCGAGCGCGGGATGACGGTGCAGCCGCCCAGCACGAGGGCGATGGCCGCGACGAGGGCGGCCGCGACAGGCACGAGGCGGCGGCTCATGCGGAATCCCCCGCATCATCGGGCACGAGCGGGATCGGCGACCCCTCGACGGCGCCGCCGAGAGTGCGCGGCAGCGTGAGCCGGAACAGCGCTCCCTCGCCGGGGCGCGACCACACGTCGAGGGTGCCGCCGTGGACCGTCGCGTCCTCGAGCGAGATCGCGAGCCCGAGCCCCGTGCCGCCCAGGGTGCGCTTGCGGGCGGGATCGGCACGCCAGAAGCGGTCGAAGACATGCTCGAGGTCGGCTTCGGCGATGCCAATGCCGTGGTCGCGCACCGCGATCGCCAC
>JAJYBG010000084.1 GCA_021779075.1 Actinomycetes bacterium
GAGCCCGTGGGCGGCCCCGCGGTCATCCCGCCCAGGTTCACCACGTCGTAGGCGTAGGAGGCAAAGGAGTGCTGCTGGGTCGAGATCGTCGGGGTGATCTGAGATGTGCCCAGGCAGACCCAGAATCCGCTCAGATTCGGAATATTGCCTGGACCGTTGCCGCCGCCCGTCGCCGGTGCAATGTAGTCACCCAACTGCGAACCGGAAGGTGGCAGTCCAATTGCTTTGTTGTAGAAGTTGAAACCAACACCATTGCTATTGTCTTCACCGCCTCCACCGGCGTTGCCGCCGGAGACCACAATGCCGAGAACATTCACGCCGACCGCCAGCTGGAGGTTGACTTCTTGCCCGCCGGGTTGGAAGGTTGACCCCGCGGGCGGATAGAGCGCATGACCCGGAGTAGAAACAGTCCACGTAACGCCAGACTGCCTGCCAGTCACGGGACCATTCGTCGTGTCGATCGGCCCGGGGACTGCAAACGACGTCGCCGCGTTGTAGCCGGGCAACGACGCGCACGCATCGGCCATGATGTTGCTCGACACATCGTTACCCATGACAGCGCGCGTGTCGTCATTCGACGCCGCCGTTTGTGCTCCGGCGGGAATGCTCGCCATCAACGTCGGTGCCACAAGGACTACTACTGCGGCAACAACTGTTCGCAGATTCCTCCTGCTGACCACTGCCGATGCGCGACTCGATCCGGTACGACGTGCCTTACGAAGGATCCTCTTCACGGCAACTTCCCTTCCGCCCCTGCATGGAATCCAGTGTTGTAGGACGTGGGAAAATTGTCAAGTTGTAGTGATTCCATTGATTTTACGGAAACGGCAGAGTTTCTGAGTTTTTGCTCAGTGAGATTGACCTCAGATTCGCTGGTTGGAACACCAAACGGCTTTCGACGGATTCAGGCAATGGAACAATTCCCATTGCGTGAAACGGAACCCGAAAGGAATTAAGGATCTACATCGCCGACGAATCGACCTCCCACCATCCGAAACCACGACGCCTGCCAACACTCCGTTGAACACCATCAAGTCACCTTCGTGATTTCGAGCAGCACGAGAAATGATGAACGCTCAATCTTGAGGCCATCGCGATCGGCCGACCACCTCACTAACGTTCCGGTCCGACTGGCCTCGTCGCGGTCCCCTTCGACGGCGCCCGCGAACTCGCACCGTTCATTGCCGTACCACAAACGCCGTGCTCGGGCTTTCCCGCTAGCGACTCGGCACCCGCCTTCGCTACCACCTCGATTGCAAATCCCCACGTGCAATCGAAATGGGGGTAGACCAGCGACCTCGCTTCGCCGGACCGTCACGACGAGCGCGACATGAGCCACGAACCGTGGGGAAATCTCGTCGAGATTGTCCGACGGCCCTCGCGTCTCGATCTCGATAGGGTCGCGGTATGAGAATCACGCCAGGCGTGACGCGACTGTCCCCGTGACCGAGGCCGCCAGCCAACTGCCCCGTCGGCGCCGTGCCGGCGAAGACGACGCCGCGATTGAGCGCGCGATTGCGGTCACCCGCCGCTACGCCGCGGTGCGCGCGGCAGTGAACATCGCTCCGCCGGGCGCGTCGATCGTCGACGACTACGACTCGGTCTTTGGCGCACTCGCCTCGGTAGCCGTCGACGGGTTCTGCGACTGGTTCGTCGTCGACGTGCTGCGCCCCCGACTTCGTCGATTGATCGGTCGCGACGGCGACGCGACATCGGGAGAAGCAGCCGCGGACGCAATCCTTGGCCGGGTCCCCGATCTCGGGGTCGCGCTCGACCGCGCGGTCGCCGAGGGCCGCCAGCAGCGACTGCCGGCCGACGTGACGACCGGCCTCGCGCGCTGTCTCGTGGTGCCCCTTGCAGTGCACGACGAGACCGTCGCGGTGATCGCCTTCGGGCGCAACGAGCCCAACCCCGGCTTCGGACCGATGGAGACGACGGCCGCCGACGAGATGGCCTGGGGGGCGGCGACCACGATCGAACGTCTCGACCTGCGCCGGCGCGCGAACGACGCGACGTCCGCGGCCTACCGCGTGGCCGAGCGTCTGCGCGACCTACTCGAGGCCTCGCTCTCACTGCAGTCGGCGAGCGACGACGACCTCGCCCACGAGACGGTTGAGCGCGCCCGGCAGCTCTTTGGCGCCGACACCGCCATCCTCGTCGAAGATGGGCCGCCGGCGCGCGTGACGCGAGCCGACATCGACCCGGCAAGACCGCTGCCGGTTTCCCTGCCCGCCGGCAGCGATCGCAACGGCACCTGGATCGGCGCCGAATGGCTCGTCTGTGCGGTGCGCGACGCCGCCGGCGTGGCGCGCGGGCGACTCGGGATTCACCGCACCGGCCCGATCGCCGACGAGGACGTCGAGGTGATGACGCTGCTAACCCAGACCGCCGCGACCACCATGACAACGGCCGAACTGAACTCGACCATCCGCGCGAGCGAGGCTCGTTGGCGCGTGCTCGTGGACTCCGCGCCCGTCGGCATCGTCGAGATCGGCGCTGACGAGCGCGTGCGGTGGTGGAACCGGTCCGCCGGGACCATCTTCAACTGGTCGGGCGACCTCGGGCCGGCCGTGCCGACGTTACCGGCCGACGTGCTGTCGCCACTGCGCGACCTCTGGGCCGAGGCCGCCGCAGGCGGGCTGCCCGATTCGCTCGAGGTGCGCGGCGTCGAGATTACCGGGCGACTGCGAGACCTCACGGTCTCGACGCGACAGCTGAAGGCGGGCGACGGTGCCGCGCCGACGTGGCTCACCCTCGTCGACGACATCACCGACCGGCGCCAGATGCGCGAGGAACTGCGCCACGCCCACACGATGGAGATCCGTGGACTGGTCGCCGGTACCGCGATTCACGACTTCAACAACTTGCTCACCATTATCTCGGGCTACGCAGAGCTGCTCGTCGGCGAGCTCACCGAGGGGCCGGCCCGCGAGGCCGCGACGGCCATCGTCGCCACGACCAGCCGGGCCGCCGCCCTCGCGGGTCAGCTCCAGACGATCGGGCGCACGCAACGACCCGACCTCTCGGTACTCGATCCCGCCTCGGTCGTCGTGTCCAACGCCGCCGTTATCGAGCGCATCTTGGGTGGCGCGATCGCCTTCTCGTGGTCGGGACCCGAAGACGGCATCTGGGTGCGCATCGACGCGGACCGCTTCGAGCAAATGCTGCTCAACCTGGTGATCAACGCCCGAGACGCGATGGAGCGGAGTGGCGAGGTGCGCATCGAGATCGAGCGGCTCGCCGGTCGCGACCTCGACGCCGAGCACCAGGTAGACCGGAGAAGCGCCTACGCCGTCCTGCGGGTCATCGACACCGGCACCGGCATGGACGAGGAGACCCTGGCGCACTGTTTCGACCCGATGTTCACGACCAAGGGGCCCTTCGCCGGCACGGGGCTCGGACTCGCGGCCGCGCGCCGCCTCATGGAGGAGTCTGGTGGCTCGATCGTCGCCCGATCGGTACTCGGCGAGGGAACGACCTTCGAGATTGCGCTGCCCCTCGTTGCGGCGCCGGCACCCTCGGCGGTGCTGGCCGAAACACCCGTGACCCCACCCGCGGCGACCGGTGGGGCCACGATCCTCGTCGTCGAGAACGACGACGGCCTGCGCCACCTCGTCGCGCACGTGCTTCGCCGCAACGGCTATGCCGTCCTCGAGGCGGCCTCGGGCGAGGCCGCCCTCGAGTCGCTCGATGCGTCCCTGGACCTCGTGGTGAGCGACGTCGTCATGGGCGAGATCTCCGGCGTGGATCTCGCCTCGCGAATCCCAGCTGAACCAGGGGCGCCCGCCGTGCTGCTGGTCTCGGGCACGGCCGACGCGTCGGTGCTCGATGGGCTGGCGCCGCTAGTCTGTGACTTCCTCGCCAAGCCGTTCCGCCCGAGCCAACTGCTCGGCTGCGTAGTCGGCCTCCTCGTGCGCCGCGGCCTCCGCTAGACCTCAGTGCGGTGGTGCTCGCCGGGCTCGAAGCGGTACCCGACGCCGCGCACCGTGGTGATGTAGCGGGGCCGCTCGGGGTCGGCTTCGAGCTTCGCGCGTAGGCGCCGCACGTGCTCGGTGACCGTGGCCTCGTTCTGCCACTCGTTGGACGAGGACCACACGTGCTCGAGCAGTTGCTGACGCGTGAAGACCTGGCGCGGCGAGGCAGCGAGGAAGGCGAGTAGCGAGAACTCCTTGCTGGTCAGTTCCACGATCTCGCCGTGCAGGCTCACCTCATAGGTGGTCTCGTTTATCGAGAGGTCGCCGAAGCGCATGGTCGGCGCGCTGATCGAGCGGTCAAGCGTGCTCGAGCCAGCACGGCGCAGGACCGAGGTGATCCGCGCGGCGAGCTCGCCGAGGGAGAAGGGCTTGACGATGTAGTCGTCGGCCCCGAGTTTCAGCCCGGCGATGCGCTCGGACTCGAGGCCCCGGCCGGTCAGAAAGATGGTCGGCACGTCGCTGATGAAGCGCATCTCGCGCAGGATCTCGCGACCGTCCTCCTCGCCGAGCACGATGTCAAGCAGCACCAGGTCGGGCTCGTGGGCCGCGACCGCGGCGAGGGTCGAGGCACCGTCGTTGACCGCGACCACGGCGTAGCCTTCGCCGACGAGGTAGCGCTCGAGCAAGTCGATCACGTCTGCGTCGTCCTCGACGATCAGCACCGTGGTCACGGGGCCGCCGATCCCACGACACCAGCCCCCGCCCTCGAGCACTCAAAGCACCGCACGTCCTGAGTCTATGAAACCGCGGCGCGCAGGCGCGGTTAGAACGCGTGGATTAGCGGGGCTCGAACCAACCGCACGAACGGGACCCTAGAGATACGGTACGACGTTCCTCGCCCAGGTGAAGCTCATGGCCGGCGGCGTCGCGGCGGGCGACTCGATCAGGTCGACGAACGAGCCGGAGCTCCCCACGACCGCGAAGCCCACGCCCATCTCGCAGTTCGCCGTTCCCAGACCCACGCCCGGGTTGAAGCCCGGGTCGTAGCCCAGCAGCTCGTCGCGGTGCGCCCAGCACCCCGCCGCTCGAGCCGAGGTGCACGCCACGTTCGAGGTCGCCGCGATGCTACCGCCCCAGCCGTCGGCGTACATCCACATGTAGTCGGCCGCGAGCACCGAGAAACCACCCGACCACGCGCCGCCCATCGCGGGGTAGCCCTGGGGGTCGGTGCCGATGGCGAAGCCCGGGGCGACGCTCGGGTCTTGGTTGGTCGCGGCCGCACGCTGGGCAGCGGCACTCAGTGCGGCGTTGATGCCGAGGTAGGGCGGCAGCCCGCGTGCGGTTCGCTCGAGGTCCGCCGCGACGAAGAGCTGCTGGCCCGTGGTGAGTCCGTACCAATTGCTCGGCAAGGTCATCGGCCCCAAGCCCTCGACGGCGCGCGCGTTGTCGATGGCCGCCAGCACGTAGTTCGTGCACGCCGGGCCGTTGTTCACCGTCGGCCAGGTCATGGACGAGGTGAGACATGGGTTCGCGCAGGTCCAGGTCGACCGGTCTTGCGTGCAGTTGCCCGCCTGGAGGAAGTCCGGGCTGGGCACGATGTTAACGCCGGGGTTGAGGTGGGCCGTGAGCTTGGCCACGGCCGCTGCGACGCCGGTACTCGCGACGACGGCCGGCGCGGGCTTGGCGGACGTTGCCGGCGCGGACTTCGTGGTCGTCGGCGTCGATACGGTCCTCGTAGCGGCACTCGTCGAGGTCGCGCGCGCGGCGGGCGTC
>JAJYBG010000085.1 GCA_021779075.1 Actinomycetes bacterium
TCGCGCGGGTCGACGGCGTGTTCTTCGACCCGGCCCGGCGCACCGCCGGGCACACCGACACCCGACGGTTGACCGATCCATCCGATTACTCCCCCGCGCTCGGCTCGGTGTTCGCCACCGCCACGCACACCCCCACCGGGGTCAAGCTCGGGCCGGCCTTCGACCGGGACGCCATCCCGGCGGATGCCGAGGCCCAGTGGGTATCCGTCGACGGCTCCGTCGTCGAGCTCGGGCTCTGGTTCGGGGCGCTGGCACGAGGCGGCGTGAAGCGGGCGGCGCTCGTCGTGGCGGGATCCGGCGCGAGCGAGCTCACCGGCGCGAGCGACACCCCCGATGAGGAGGTCGGCGCGCTCGGCGGGTATGTGTACGAACCCGACGGCGCCGTCATCCGCGCCCGTCTCATCGGCGATCTGGCGCGCCGGCTCGACGCCCACCCGGTCGGCGCGGGCATCGCCTACCTCAGCGGCGAGACGCTCGCTGCGACGCCGTTCGCCACAGCTTTCCGGGTAGTCGAGGAGCTGCCCTTCGCCGAAAAGGCTCTCGGAGCTGCTCTGCGCGCGCGCGGCGTCGGGCCTCTCGAGATCAAGAAGCGCGGTGTCGACGTCGATCCGGCGGTGCTGCGGCAGCGCCTCAGGCTGCGCGGCACCCTGCCCGCGACGATCATTCTCACCCGCGTCGCCGGACGGCATACCGCACTGCTCGTCGCGCGGGTCTGACCGAGGGCTGCTACGGGGTGGCGTAGTTCGGAGGGGGCCCCGGCGACTCCAGGGCAGCCCACGGGATCCACACCGCGAACGCGAAGAGCAGCAGGAAGATCCCGATGATCCCCAGGGCAATCGCGGCGTAGCCGATGATGACGCCCGCGAGTGCGAGCCCCCTGCCGCCCTCGCCGGTGCGCTGAATCTGGGAGAGGCTGAGATGCCCGAGGATGACGCCCGCGATAGGTGCCGCGATAGGAATGAGGCCGACGACCCCGACGAGCGAAGCGATGAACGAGATCACCGCCAGCGGGTTGGTGCGCGGCCCATAGAACCCGGGCGGCGGCGGATACCCGCCCGGCGGGCCATACGGCGGCGGCGAGTACGCGGGGAACTGCGGCGGCTGATCCGAGTCAGACACCCTCTTACCGTACCTGGATCTCGGTGACAGGCAAGGTCGAATCCGCGCCGAACGAGAGGGTCGACGGCGCGTGCCCGGCCATGACGAGCTGCGCACCAAGCGCAGCGATCATCGCCCCGTTGTCCGTGCACAGCGAAAGGTGCGGGATGCGCAGGGTCAGCCCGGCAGCGTCCGCGCGCTGCTGTGCGAGCTCGCGCACCCGGGCGTTGGCGACGACGCCACCCCCGAGGAGCAGGCGCGGCACACCGCGATCGAGACAGGCGGCGACGGCCTTGGAGATGAGGACATCGGCGACGGCCTCGCGGAAGCTCGCCGCCACGTCGGCCACCGGAACGCTCTCGCCGGCATCCTCGCGCTGCTCCACCCAGCGCGCGACGGCGGTCTTGAGTCCCGAGAACGAGAAGTCGTAGCGGTGCCTCTCGAGGTCCTTCGGCAGGCTGAGCCCGCGCGGGAAGCGGATCGCCGCCGGGTCGCCGCCCTGCGCCGCGCGGTCGATCTGCGGTCCGCCGGGGTAGGGCAGGCCGAGGACGCGCGCGACCTTGTCGAAGGCCTCCCCCGCCGCATCGTCGATGGTCTCACCGAGCAGTTCGACATCGCCGACCAGATCGCGCACGTGCAGCAGGCTGGTGTGGCCGCCCGAGACGAGCAGCGCGATGGTCGGCGCGTCGATCGCGTGGCCCGGGCCACCGCCGGCATCGAGGATGTCGGCGCCGACGTGCCCCACCAGGTGGTTGACCGCGTAGAGCGGGGTGTCGAGGGCGACGGCGAGCGCCTTCGCCGCGCCGACGCCGACCATGAGCGCGCCGGCGAGTCCCGGACCGCTCGTCACGGCGATCGCGTCGAGGTCGGCGAGGTCGACGGATGCCGTCGCCAGCGCCTCCTTCAGCGTCGGGATCAGGGCTTCGAGGTGCGCACGGGCGGCGACCTCGGGGACGACGCCGCCGTAGCGGGCGTGCTCGTCCATGCTCGAGGCGATCGCGTTGGCGAGCAGCCGGGTGCCGCGCACGATGCCGACACCCGTTTCGTCGCAGCTCGTCTCGATGCCGAGCACGAGCGGATCAGATTCGCTCACCGCAATGTCGCTTTCATCGTGTAGGCATCCGTGTTCGACGGCTGGTAGTAGCCGGGCCGGGTGCCGACGACCTCGTAGCCGAAGGAGCGGTAGAGGCTCTGCGCCACCGCGTTGTCGACGCGCACGTCGAGGAACATCTGCCGGACCCCCAGCTCGGCGGCGCGCTCGTGCGCGGCCTCGAGCAGGCCGCGGCCCAGCCCGCGGCCGCGAGCGGTCTGGGCGACGGCCAGGGTCTGAATGTCGCCGTCGCCACTGCCGGGAACGACGCGCAGTCCGACGTAGCCGATGACGGCTCCGTCGTCGTCGACCGCGACGAGGTAGTTGCCGAAGTCGCTCTCCAATTCGGCCTGGAACCCCTGGCGGCTCCAGGCTTCGAGGCCGAACACCGTGTTCTCGATGACCATGATCTCGTCGAGGTCGGCGCTGGACGCGGGGCGGAGCGCGGTCATCCGGTCACCCGCTTGGGTCCATTCGACGGGGTCACATCCGGCGAGCGCAGGTACAGCGCCTCGTCCTTCGCGAACGCCCGCTGGTGCAGGTGGGTGAGCCCGGCGAGCACTCCAAGGGACCCGGCCGAGCACGCGGCGGCATCGAACCGCGGCACATCGCGGTGCGGCAGCTCGTCGGGCCGGCTGAGTCCCGGTCCACCGCTGCGCAGCGGGATGCCGAACTCGTCGACCCCCCCGTAGAGGCTCCAGTACACCTCGCGGCGCCGAGCGTCGGTGACGACGAGGAGCGGCCCCGCGTGGCCGGCGCGGTAGCGCTCGAACGCGAGGGCGTCGTGGCTGGCGAGCGGCAGGACCGGCTTGCCCGCGCCGAAGGCGAAGGCCCGCGCGGCGGCGATGCCGACGCGCAACCCCGTGAACGGGCCCGGCCCCATACCGGCCGCGACCCCGCTGAAGGCCGCGATCGGGATTCCCGACACCGCGAGCGCCTCGGCGATGGCATCCCCCACCACTTCGGCGTGACGCATGGTCTCGGCCGAGCCGACCTCGGCGAGCACCCTGCCGCCGTCGACGACGGCGACCGAGGTCCCGGCGGAGGTGTCGATCGCGAGCAGCACGATCCCACGCTACCTAGGGGCGCCGCACGATCGCGACGGTGCGCGGTTCGTCGCCGCCGACCTCGACCGCTGCGCCCGCCGCCTGGCCGGCCGGACGGTCGATGAGCACCTCGATCCATTCGTCGGTGATGCCGTCGAGCATCCCCGCACCCCATTCGACGACGACGACCGAGCCAACGAAGTCGAGGTCGAGGTCGTCGAGTTCGCGAGCGCTCGCGAGCCGGTACGCGTCGACGTGGACGAGCGCCGGCCCGCCGACGAGCGAGGGGTGGGTGCGGGCGAGGACGAAGGTCGGGCTCGTGATGGGTGCGCGCACTCCGAGCGCCTCGCCGACGCCGCGCGTGAGCGTGGTCTTGCCGGCGCCCAGCGGCCCGCTGAGGACCACGAGGTCGCCGGCGCCCAGCGTCCGGCCGAGACGGCGGCCCAGCGCCTCCATCTCGGCCGCGGTGGCGACGGAGTGGGTGCCGAGCAGGGAGTCCGTCACGGCTCCAGCCCGCGGTAGCTGCGCGCCACACGGCCGCCGACGCGTGTGACGATCTCATAGTTGATCGTTCCGGCCGCCTCGGCCCAGTCCTCCGCCGTGGGCACGCCGAGAGCGCCGTCGCCGAAGAGCACGACCTCGTCGCCGACGGCGACCGGGGCATCCCCGACGTCGACGACGAACTGGTCCATCGCGATCCTCCCCGCCACGGGATGGGTCGCACCGGCGATGGCGACCCTGGCCCGATTCGATGCCGCGCGCGGCACGCCCTCGGCGTAGCCGAGCGGTACCAGAGCGAGCGTGGTGTCCTTCTCGCACTCGTAGGTGTAGTCGTACGAGACGCGGGTACCCGCCGCGACGCGCTTGACCGCGGCAACGCGACCGCGCAGCGTCATCGCGGGGCGCAGCCCGAGGTCGGCGGCGCTCGCCTGCGCGGGAAACGGCGACAGTCCGTAGATCGAGATGCCGAGGCGGACCGCGGTGTAACGGGATTCGGGTTGCCGGATCGCCGCGGCGGAGGCGGCCGCGTGCACCAGGTCGGGCTCGATGCCGAGCTCGCGGGCGAGCGCGATCCCTTCGTCGAATCGCCGGAGCGCCTCGGAGTCGTCCTCGATGGTCGCATTGGAGACGTGCGTGAACAGCCCGACGACGTCGACCTCGCGGCCGAGTCCGAGCTCGGCGGCCCGGGCGAGGGCGCTCTCCCAGTCGGCGCGCGGGAATCCGTTGCGGCTGAGCCCCGTGTCGAGTTTGAGCTGCACGCGCGCCGGTCGTCGCGCTGCGCCCGCGGTCCGCGCGACCTGCTCGAGCTGGTCGAGCGACGAGAGGCCCACGTCGATGCCGGCGTCGATCGCGGTGGCGAATGTCTCGCCCGGGGCGTGAAGCCACGCCAGGATCGGCGCCTCGATGCCCGCCTCGCGCAGCGCGTGCACCTCGGCGATGTCAGCCGTTCCAAGCCAGTCGGCTCCGCCAGCCAGCGCAGCACGCGCTGCGGCGACAGCGCCGTGCCCGTACGCGTTCGCCTTGACGACGGCGATGAGGTGCTCGGTTCCCACGAGCGCGCGCAGCGCGCGCACATTGGCCGCGATGGCACCGAGGTCGATGACGGCCTCCCGAAAGACCGGCTCAGGCATCCGCGCCCTCGGCGACGACGAAGGCGCACGCCACCCCGGCGTCGTGGGTGATGCTGAGGTGCAGTCTCCGGATGCCCTGCGCGGCGACCACCGCAGGCGCGTCGCCGCGCAACTCGAAGTCCGGGTCGCCGTGCTCGTTGTTGACGACGGTGATGTCGGCCCAGCGCATCCCCTGATCACGGCGGCCCAGGGCCTTGACGAGAGCCTCCTTCGCGGCGAATCGCCCCGCGAGGGATCGCACCGGCAAGGCACGTTCGCTCTCCGCGAACAGCCGCTCGAGCAGCTTCGGCGTCCGCGCGATCTGCTCCTCGAAGCGCGCGAGGTCCACGATGTCGACCCCGATGCCTGCGATCACTACTCGACCGTGACGCTCTTGGCGAGATTGCGCGGCTGGTCCACGTCGAGCCCCTTGGCGCTCGCGAGCTCGAGGGCGAAGATCTGCAGCGGAACGACGGCGAGCAGCGGCTCGAAGAACGGGCCGGCGAGCGGAATGGGCAGCACCTCGTCGGCGAACGGCAGCACCGCGACGTCGCCGAGCTCGGCGATCGCGATGACGCGCGCGCCCCTGGCGCGGATCTCCTGGATGTTCGAGATGATCTTCTTGTGCAGTTCCGCGTCGCCGCGCGGGCTCGGCACGACGACGAACACGGGGATACCGGGCTCGATGAGCGCGATCGGCCCATGCTTGAGCTCGCCCGCCGGGAATCCCTCGGCGTGAATGTAGGCCAGTTCCTTG
>JAJYBG010000086.1 GCA_021779075.1 Actinomycetes bacterium
GACCTGATGCGTGCCGTCGGGGAAGACGATGACGGGGATGCTCTTGCGCCCGCTGATCGCCTCGGCGCGGGGCGCCGCGCCCTCGATGGCGTCGACGTCGATGAAGTCCCACTCGACGCCGCTCGTGTCGAGGACGACCTTGGCTCGGTTGCAGTCGCTGCACCAGGTCGCGCCGAACATGGTGATCCTGTCGAAGGTCTCAGGGGCGATCTCACTCATGCTTCGACCCTAAAGGCTCTCGATGAGAGTGCGGTAGAAGACCTCGCCGGCGACGAGCGACGACACCGTGACGCGCTCGTCGACACCGTGTACCGAGCGCAGCTCGCCCGGGTCGAGGTGCAGCGGGGCGAAGCGGTAGGTGTGCTCCGGCGTGTAGCGGTGGAAGTGCCGGGCATCCGAGGCCGCGAGCATGATGTAGGGGGCCACGAGCACCCCGGGGTAGGCGGCGTCGATCGCCCGCTCGATGAGAGCGAACTGCTCCGCGTCGGTGCGGGATTCCGGCGACGGCTCGCTCGCCTCGACGACGTGCAGCTCGATCTCGGGATCGTCGACCGCTCTGCGCAGGATGGCGAGCGACGCGGCAACCGACGACCCGGTGGCGATGCGGATGTTGAGCATCGCGCTCGCCGTCGACGGGATCACGTTGGGCGCGGTGCCGCCGCCGAGCATGGTCGTGACGAGCGTGGTGTGCACCATGGCGGCTGGCTCGTTGCCGAGGCGTGAGAAGACGTGGGCGGCGAGCGTGGGCACGGCGAGCAGCAGGCTCAACCGGCGCCGGCCTGAGGCGGTGGCGCGGGTGCGGTAGCGCCGCAGCATCTCCCGGCCGGTGTCGTTGAGCCGGTCGGGGAAGGGGTTGCGGGTCAACCGCGCGACGGCGCGGGCGATCCGGTCGGTCGCGGTGAGGTCGTTGGCGGGGGTGCTGGCGTGGCCGGCGACGCCGGTGGCGCGCAGTTCGACGCTGAGGATGCCCTTCTCGCCGACGCCGACCTGGGCGGCGGGCTCGGGAACCATGGGCATGACGCCTTCGACGATGGCGCCGCCCTCGTCGAGGACGATCCAGGGTCGGATGCCGCGCGCATGCAGCAGGTCGGCGATGGTCTTGGCGCCGCCGCCGTAGGTCTCCTCGTCGCCGCCGAAGGAGAGATAGATGTCGCGCGGCGGGGTGAACCCGCGCTGCAGGAGATTCTCGACCGCGTCGAGCAGCACGACGAGCGCGCCTTTGTCGTCGATGGCGCCGCGGCCGTAGACGATGCCGCCGCTGATGGCGCCGCCGAAGGCGTCGAACGACCAGATGTCGTCGGGGTCGACGGGCACGACGTCGAAGTGCGCCATGAGCACAGCCGGTCGAGTCGCCGCGGAAGCCGGTGCGTCGAGGCCGGCGCGCCAGTGGTAGAGGAGGCCCAGTTCCCCGACCCGTTCCAACTCGAGCCGCTCGTGCACGAGGGGGTACAGCTCACGCAGCAGCCTGGGGAAGGCGGCGAGCTCGGCATCCTCGCCCGTGACGGTCTTGGCCCGGATCATCCGCGCCAGCCGCTCCTCGATGCCCGCACGAACGGACGCCTCACCCATGGCCCGAGCCTAGCCAGCGGATGAGCTGCGCCCGCGGGTCGACAGCTTCAGCACCATGCCAGGAGCGCGCGCACGCTGGGGCGGTCGTATCAGCCGCGCCGAGCCTTCTCGGCCTCCGCCAGCAGCAGCGCCGTGCAGAAGCCGCGAAGGCCCGCCTCGAGATCCTCGATCGGCGGGAAGGTCGGCGCGATACGGATCACCGCGTCGTCCGGGTCGCTGCCGTACGGATGCGTCGCCCCGGCTGGCGTGATCGCGATGCCGGCCTCCTTCGCGAGTTCGACCGCGCGCTGCGCCACCCCCTGCGAGGCGAACAGCGTGAGGAAGTAGCCGCCCTTCGGTGTCGTCCAGCGGCCGACGCCGTGGGGGGCGAGCTGCTCCCGGAACACCTCGTCGACCTTGTCGAACTTCGGAGCGAGCAGGGCACGATGCTCGGCCATGAGAGCCTCGACGCCGGCCGCATCCCTGAGGAACTGCACGTGCCTGAGCTGGTTGAGCTTGTCCGGCCCGATCGACTGCGTCATCTGGCAGTCGAGCCACCAGGCGACGTTCGCCGGCGAACCGCCGAGGAACGCGACGCCCGCACTCGGGAAGGTGATCTTCGAGGTCGATGCGAACACGAGCACTCGATCGGGGTTCCCGGCCTCCGCCGCCAGCGACAGGATGTCGATGACGGGCGGCCTCTCGTCGGTGAGGTGGTGCACGGCGTAGGCGTTGTCCCACATGATGCGGAAATCGGGCGCCGCCTCGAGCGAGACGAGAGCGCGGGCGACGTCCTCCGAGTAGATCGCGCCGGTCGGGTTCGAGTACGTCGGCACGCACCAGATGCCCTTGATCGTGGGGTCCTCGGCGATGGCTTTGCGGACGGCCGCGATATCGGGGCCGTCGTCGTTGAGGGGCACTGCGCGCAGCCGGAATCCCAACTTCTCGGTCACCGCGAAGTGGCGGTCGTAGCCCGGCACCGGACAGAGGAACGTCACCGTCTCCTCCTTTGCCCACGGCCGGATGGCTCCCGGCACCCCATGGAGCAGCGCGAAGGCGATGACGTCGTGCATGATCGTGAGGCTCGACGACCCGAGCGCGAGCAGCTGCACCGCCGGAATGCCGAGGATGCCGCCGAACAGCTCGCGCAGCTCGAGCAGGCCCTGCGTGTTGCCGTAGTTGCGGGTGTCGGCGCCGCTGCGATCGATGTAGGCGTCACCGGGCAGACTGAGCAGCGCATTGCTGAGATCGAGCTGCTCGGCCGAGGGCTTGCCGCGCGTGAGATCGAGCTTCAGGCCCCGCGCCTTGAGGGCGTCGTAGGAGGCCTGGAACTCGGGGAGGAGAGCGGCGAGGTTCACCCCTCAATCGTAGTTTGGGCGGCGGCTACGCTGAGGCTGTGCCCGATGTCGTCCTGCGCCTCAGCGGCGTCGACGTCATCCGCGATGAGCGGCCGATCCTCGCGGGCGTCGACCTCGAGGTCCGCCAGGGCGAGCACTGGGCGCTCATCGGCGCGAACGGCGCCGGCAAGTCGACGATGCTGGCGCTGCTCGCGGCGCAGCAGTTCCCTTCGGCGGGCACGGTGACCGTGCTCGGCATGACGCTCGGCCGCGTCGAGCTGCGCGGGCTGCGGTCGCGCATCGGCCATGTCGACCCCCGGCACCGGCTCATGAATCCGCTCACCGTCCGCGAGGTGGTGTGGACGGGCGGCACGGGAGGCGCCGAGCTGCCGATGCGCTGGTCGCCGTCGGATGCCGAGCGCGAGCGTGCCGACTGGCTCATCGGCGTCGTCGGGCTCAGGCGCCTCGCCGACAAGCCCTGGCCGACGCTGTCGCAGGGCGAGCGCGGGCGCACGCTCGTCGCACGGGCGCTGCAGAGCGATCCGGAGATCCTGCTGCTCGACGAGCCGACGACGGGGCTCGACATCCCCGCGCGCGAAGGACTGCTCGACATCCTCGACCAGCTGCGGGCGGAGCACCCCGCGCTCGCCTCCGTGCTCGTCACGCACCACCTCGAGGACCTGCCCGCTTCGACCAGCCACGCCGCACTGCTGCGCGAGGGCGCGATCACGGCATCCGGCGCGGTCGACAGGGTGCTGACGAGCGCCAACCTCAGCGCAGCTCTCGACTACCCGCTCATCGTCGCGCGCGTCGGCGGCCGGTGGTCGGTGCGCAGCGGTCGGCACCCCAATATTCCGGAAACGGAATAGAGCGCCTCAGAGCGCGAGCCCGAGTGCGTAGCCGGCCGCGGCACATCCTGTCGCGATGAGGAGCACCGCGACGGAGTTGACGAGGGCGGCACCCCAGGCGCGGCGCGTGACGAGCTCGGCGGTCTCGACCATCGCGGTCGAGAAGGTGGTGTAGCCGCCCAGGAAGCCGGTGCCGGCGACGAGCCGCCACTCCTCGGGCAGCACGCCGGCGGCGGCGAGTCCGAAGAGGAATCCGAGCAGCAGCGAGCCGCTGAGGTTGATGACGTTCGTCGCCCACGGGATCGCCGTCGTCAACCGCGCCCGCAGGGTCTCATTGACGACGAAGCGCGTCACCGCGCCGAGACCGCCCGAGACGGCGATGAGCAGAGCCAGGAGCCCGCCGCTCACCGCGCCTCGTCCGGTCGCCGGCGGCGCATGCTCGCGGCGACCCGGATGCCGGCGAGCGCCGCCAGCACACCGAGCACGAGGGACGCCGCGCCGTACAGCAGGGCGGTTCCAAGATCGGTGCGGGACGCCTCTTCGAAGGCGAGCGTCGAGTACGTGGTGAATCCGCCGAGGAATCCTGGCCCGAAGAACCAGCGCACCTCGCGGCGTTCCGGATTGTCGGGGCGATGCACCGAGAGAAGCTCCAGGAGAAACCCGAGGAGGAACGCGCCGACGACGTTGACGGCGAACGTCGCCCACGGCCAGCCCGCGCCGGGGAGCGCGAGCGAGACGCCGTAGCGGGCCAGGGTGCCCAGTGCGCCGCCCGCGAACACGAGCCCGAGCGCGACCGGAGGGAGCAGCGCCCTGCTAGCCATTCGCGGGCGGGGAGGGCGGCGCGGGCGGTTGCGGGAGCCGGTCGCGAACGTCCTGGGTCATGGGGTCGACGATGTCGTCGAAGTCGTGGTGGCGCTCCAGCCAGGTGCGGACGTAGGGGCAGACGGCGACGACGCGCATGCCCTGCGCGCGCGCGTCGGTCAGCGCCGCGGCGACGAGCTGCGACGCGAGGCCCTGGCCCTCGAACTCCGGCGTGATCGTGGTGTGGAGGAACACGCGCGTCCGGTCGACGTCGGCGTACTGGGCGTCGCCCGCGTCGACGCCGTCGACGCTGATGACGTAGCTGCTCTCGGCCGCCTCCGGCCGGACCGCGATCTCGCTCATATCGAAAGCGTAGGCCGCGACGCGGCTACGCCGCCCAAACCGACTGGCCGAGCAGCAGGCCCCGTAGCTGATCGGTCGAATGCACGACTGCCATCGCACCGACCGCTTCGGCGGGCGATCCGTACCCCCACTCGACCATGATGGTCGGCACCTCGTTCTCGAGGGCGCCCCTGACGTCGTACGACCGGTCGCCGACCATGATCGGCCCGCTCACGTCGACGCCGTTCGCGGCGAGCTGCTCGAGCGTGTACGCGACGACGTCGGCCTTGAGCGATCGGGCCTCGTCCTCGCTTGCGGCCCCGACGAACGTGAAGTACTTCGCGAGGTCGAAGTGCTCGAGCACGCGCGCGGCCCGCGACAGCGGCTTGCTCGTCGCCAGGGCGAGGGGCACGCCGATTGCGTTGAGGTCGGCGAGCAGCCCGACGATGCCCGGGAACACGGCGTTGTCGACGACGTCCGACTCGACCGAGATCTCGCGGTAGATCTCGAGCGCGCGCTCGGCGGTGGCGTCGTCGAGGCCGCCGTGCACGCGCAGCGTGTCGTACAGCGGCGGGCCGACGTATTTCATGAGGTCGTCGGGTGAGTGCGTGCCGAGGCCCATCTCCTCGAAGGTGCGCGCGAGCGACCGGGTGATGCCCGGCGCGGAGTC
>JAJYBG010000087.1 GCA_021779075.1 Actinomycetes bacterium
ATGCCCACCGGCCGCCGTCGCTGAACGAGTCGGGGGTGACATTGAGGACGCCCATGACGAGCGTCATGCCGACAGCAGCCCCATCACCTCGGCGCGCCTGGCGCCGTCGACGAACTCGCCGCGGCTTGCGACCGTGACGACGGAGGAGTGCACCTGCCGGGCGCCGCGGGTGGTGACGCACTGGTGCGAGGCCTCGAGCACGACGAGCACGCCGCGCGGGTGCAATCCCTCCACCAGGGTGTCGGCGATCTGCTCGGCGAGGCGCTCCTGAAGCTGGGGGCGCGCGGCGAGGATCTCGACGACCTTGGGGAGGCGGCCGAGCCCGGCGATCGCGTCGGACGGCCGGTAGGCGATGTGCGCCTGCCCGAGGAACGGCAGGAGGTGGTGCTCGCAGATGGAGCGGAACTCGATGCCGCGCATGGCGACGACCTCGGAATCCGCTCCCGTCACGGGGAAGGTCTCGGCGAGGGGCGCGAGCGGGTCCTCGCCGAGCCCTGCGAAGAACTCCTCGTACGCATCGGCGACGCGCGACGGCGTGTCGACGAGGTCGGCGCGCGCCGGGTCCTCGCCGATGCCCAGCAGCAACTCGGCGACGGCCGCCTCGATACGGGCGCGGTCGATCGTCACAGAGCCACGCTAGCCAAGACGGCTAGGCCGTCGCGGGACGCGGGTTGGTCGTAGGCGTGCGGCGGGTGCGCGCCGGCTTCTCCGGCTTCTCCGGCTCGGCCATCGCCGCCTTCTCGATCGGGCCGAGCTTCGGGAACGGGATCGGCGGGATGTCGGGCAGCGGGCGCTTCGCGCTCGAAAGCCACTCGGGGCGCTCCGGCAGCAGCGTGATGTCCTTGAAGATCTCGGCGATCTGGTTGTGGTCGAGGGTCTCCTGCTCGAGCAGTTCCCGCGCGAGGCGGTCGAGGATCTCGCGGTTGCTGTTGACGACCTGGTAGGCCTCGTCGTGGGCCTGCTCGATGAGCGCGCGCACCTCGAGGTCGACCTTCTCGGCGATCTCGTCCGAGTAGTCGCGCTCGTGGCCCATGTCGCGACCCAGGAACATCTCGCCCGAGGGGGCGCCGAGCTTGACGGAGCCGATCTCGGCGCTCATGCCGTACTCGGTGACCATCTTGCGCGCGATTCCGGTCGCCTTCTCGATGTCGTTCGACGCCCCGGTCGTCGGGTCGTGGAACACGATCTCCTCCGCGACGCGGCCGCCCATCGCCCAGGCGAGCTGGTCGAGCAGCTCCTGGCGGGTGACGGAGTACTTGTCCTCCATGGGCATGACCATCGTGTAGCCGAGGGCGCGGCCGCGTGGCAGGATGGTGATCTTCGTCACCGGGTCGGAGTGCCGCATCGCCGCGGCGACGAGTGCGTGCCCGCCCTCGTGGTAGGCGGTGATGAGCTTCTCCTTGTCCTTCATGACGCGGGAGCGGCGCTGCGGGCCGGCGACCACGCGGTCGATGGCCTCGTCGAGTGCTCGGTTGTCGATGAGCTGGGCGTTGGAGCGGGCGGTGAGCAGCGCGGCCTCGTTGAGCACGTTGGCCAGGTCGGCGCCGGTGAAGCCCGGCGTCTTGCGCGCGACGACCTCGAGGTCGACGCCCTTGGCGAGCGGCTTGCCGCGGCCGTGCACCTGGAGGATCTGGAGACGGCCCCTCATGTCGGGCGCGTCGACGCCGATCTGGCGGTCGAAGCGGCCGGGGCGCAGCAGCGCGGGGTCGAGGATGTCGGGGCGGTTGGTCGCTGCGATGAGGATGACGTTCGTCTTCACGTCGAAGCCGTCCATCTCGACAAGCAGCTGGTTGAGGGTCTGCTCGCGCTCGTCGTGGCCGCCGCCGAGGCCGGCGCCGCGGTGACGCCCGACCGCATCGATCTCGTCCACGAAGATGATGGCGGGCGCGTTCTGCTTGGCCTGTTCGAAGAGGTCGCGCACGCGGCTCGCGCCGACGCCGACGAACATCTCGACGAAGTCCGAGCCCGAGATCGAGTAGAACGGCACCCCTGCCTCGCCGGCGACCGCACGCGCGAGCAGCGTCTTGCCGGTACCCGGCTGGCCGTAGAGCAGCACGCCTTTGGGAATCCGCGCGCCGACCGCCTGGAACTTCTGCGGCTCCTTGAGGAAGTCGACGACCTCGCGCAGCTCCTCGACGGCCTCGTCGACGCCGGCGACGTCCTCGAAGGTGACCTTGGGGGATTCCTTCGAGACGAGCTTCGCGCGCGACTTGCCGAACTGCATCACGCGGTTTCCGCCGCCCTGCATGCCGGAGAGCATGAACCAGAACAGGGCCGCGATGATGACCATGGGGAGGACGAGCGAGAGGATCGACCCCCACCACGACTGCTGCGGCACGGTGTCGTTGTACCCCTTGGGCAGGTTGGCGGCATCGATCGCCGCGACCACGTCGGCACCGCGCTGCGCGACGTAGTAGAACTGCACCCGCGTGCCGTCGTTGAGGTAGCTCGAACTCAGGGTGAGGTCGACGCGCTGGTCGCCGTCGACGATGGTGGCCGACGACACCTGGCCGCTCTTGATGAGCGAGAGGCCCTCCTGCGTCGTGACCTGCTTGTAACCGTTGGCACTCGTCACCAGCGACGTGACGATCCACACGGCGATCGCGGCCAATACGATATAGATAATCGGGCCGCGGAAAAGACGCTTGACGTTCATGGTGTGGCCAGAGTACCCCGGCGTTGCTTTGCGCTTGCCCCGTGTTCGCCGTAGGCATGCTGAGATGGTCGGCTAACCTCGTTCCATGCGCGAATCCGACGTCCCGGACGACCTCGCCGAGACCCTCGTCACCGAGGAGCAGATCACAGCCAAGATCGCGGAACTCGCCGCCGCGATCGACGCGGATTACGCCGGCAAGGACCTCCTGCTCGTGGCGGTCCTCAAGGGCGCCTTCGTCTACATGTCCGACCTGGTCCGCGCGCTGTCGGGTCAGGTCACCGTCGACTTCATGGCGGTGAGCTCGTACGGGGCGGGCACCAGGTCCTCGGGCGTCGTCAAGATCAACAAGGACCTCGACACCGACATCACCGGCCGGCACGTCCTCATCGTCGAGGACATCATCGACTCGGGGCTCACGCTGTCCTGGCTGCTCGAGAACCTGCGCTCGCGCGGGGTGGCGTCGATCGAGGTCGCGGCGCTGCTGCGGAAGCCGGACGCTGCAAAGGTCCAGGTTCCGGTGAAGTACCTCGGCTTCGACATCCCGAACGCGTTCGTCGTCGGGTACGGCCTCGACTACGCGGAGAAGTATCGGAATCTGCGGTCGATCGCGGTGCTCGCTCCCCACGTCTACGCCTGATCTCCGCTCCGGTCCCCGCCGGCGCGGATCGCTGCGCGATTCGGCGCACGGGTCGCCGGATCGCTATGGCCGGTCAGGTGCAGAACTCGCCGGTGCGGCGGAAAGCACCAGGCGGCCGCCGGTCCGGGCGGCGGTGAAACCGGGCAGGTCGAGCGGCTTCTGCCCGTGCCAGTCGGCGACGAGCGCGAGGATGGCCCGCACATGCACGCGCTCGAGCGCGACACCGAACTCGCTCTGGACGACGAAGCGCACGATCCGCCCCTGCAGCGCGACCGGGTTCGCCTCGAGCGCGGGCACGGAGACCGAGATGCCCGCCTCGGAGTGCTCGACGAGGTCCTCGATGACTTCGTCGATCATGGTCTGGAAGGCGTCGGAGTCCTCGCGCAGCTGCTCGGCGGTGCGCGCGAGCGCCTCGGCGACACCCGGCCCGAGTTCGGCCTCGAGGACGGGCATGACGTTCTGACGCACCCGCACACGGGTATACGCAGAATGCGCATTCTGCGGATCGAGCCACGGAACCAGGTCGGAGTCGGCGCAGAAGCGATGCGTCGCCGCGCGCCGGATTCCGAGCAGCGGCCGCAGATAGCGGCCCGAGACCGGCGCCATTCCCTGCAGGCTCGCCGCCCCTGAGCCGCGCGCGAGGCCGAGCAGCACGGTCTCGGCCTGATCGTCGAGCGTGTGGGCGAGCAGCGCGTGGCTCGCGCCCGACTCGTCGAGGGCGGCGTCGATCGCCCGGTACCGCGCGGTGCGGGCGGCGGATTCCGGGCCGCCCGGCCCCGTCACGTCGACCCGGGTCACGACCACCGGGTCGAGGCCGAGGGCCCGCGCCTGCCCGGCGGCGCGGTCGGCGATGCCGGCGGAATCCTGCTGCAGGCCGTGGTCGACGACGATCGCACCGGCGCGGACGCCCGCACGAGGGGCCTCGAACGCCGTCGCCGCGGCGAGCGCGAGGGAGTCGGGACCGCCGCTCAAGGCGACCAGGACGAGCGCCCCGCCGATCGACGGCGGTGCATCCGCGCTGCGATGGAGGTCAGTGGCGAGGGCTTTCCTGACCGCGCGGCGGATGTCCGCGACGGCCGGAGTGAGGCGCGGTCGACGAGCGGACGGATCGTCGGGCATCGACTAACGTTATTCCCATGCCTGAGTACGACGCCGTCATCGAGATCCCCCGCGGCAGCCGCAACAAGTACGAGGTCGACCACGAGACCGGTCGGGTCTACCTCGACCGAGTGCTGTACACGAACTTCACGTACCCCGCCGACTACGGCTTCTTCGAGGGCACGCTCGGCGAGGACGGCGACCCGCTCGACGTGCTCGTGCTGCTCGACTATCCGCTCTTCCCCGGCGTCGGCGTCGTGGTGCGCCCGGTCGGCGTGCTGCACATGAGCGACGAGGCCGGCGGCGACGACAAGGTCATCGCCGTGCAGTACAAGGACCCGCGCTGGACGTGGATCCAGGACGTCGACGACATTCCGGAGTACACGAAGAAGGAGATCCAGCACTTCTTCGAGCACTACAAGGACCTCGAGCCCGGCAAGTGGGTCAAGGTCGACGCCTGGGGCAGCGCGGCGGAGGCCGACACGCTCGTGCAGGAGGCCATCCAGCGCCTTGCCGACGCGGACCGCTGACCCGGCCTACTGACCCGGCCGGGCCACCTCGCCCCAGGGCGAACCCCAGACGACCTGGATCTTGACGACGTCGCCGAACGTCGGCGCGGCGATCATCATGCCGCCGCCGAGGGAGATGCCGACGTGGTAGAAGGACCCCGGTCCTGATCCCCAGAACAGCAGGTCGCCGGCGATCGCCTCGCTGAGCGGGTGCAGCTGCCCGTTCGACTGGGCGGTGTCGTACTGGGCGTTGACGCTGTGCCCGCCGATGCCGACGCCTGCGGCGGCGTAGCTCATCATCGTCAGCCCCGAGCAGTCCCAGGTGCCGGGGCCGGCGCCGTCGAACTCGTAGGGCTTGCCGAGCTGGACGCGCGCGAAGGCGATAGCCGTTGCCGCGGCCCCCGACGGCGGCGCGCTCGGCGCGCTCGGCGGCGCGGGTGCAGGTGCAGGTGCAGGTGCAGGTGCAGGCGCAGGCGATGGTGGCAGCGAGGATTGCGACGCCGAAGGCGACACGGAGGCGGAAGCGCTCGATGCAGCGGTGGAAGCGGAGGCCGCCGCACTGGCGCTGGCGGCGGCCACCGCCTCTTCCTGCTGC
>JAJYBG010000088.1 GCA_021779075.1 Actinomycetes bacterium
CGGTGTCGGCGGAGTGGGCCGCCGGTGAGTCGTCCGGCCACAGCGACACCGCGACGCCGCCCTGCGCATACGCCGTGTTCGCCTCGGCAAGAGCCCCTTTGCTGATGAGCAGCACCTCGGCGCCGGCGGCCGCCGCGAGGGCGGCCATCAGCCCGGCGAGCCCGCTGCCGACGACGATCACGCGCATGCCGGGCCTCACGCCGCCATCGTCGTGTCGGGCCGCACCGCGAGCATCCGCTCGAGCGCGACGCGGGCGTCGGCGGCGACCCGCTCGTCGACCGCGATCCGGTTCACGACCCGCCCCTCGACGAGGCCTTCGAGCACCCAGGCCACGTAGGCGGGGTGGATGCGGTACATGGTCGAGCAGGGGCAGATCACCGAGTCGAGGCAGAAGATCTCGTGCTGCGGGAACTCGGCGGCCAGCCGTCTGACGAGGTTGATCTCGGTGCCGATGGCGAACGCGGAGCCGGCGGGTGCGGCCGCGATCGCCTTCGCGATGTAGTCGGTGGAGCCGTACTCGTCGGCCGCATCGACGACCTCCATGGAGCACTCCGGGTGCACGATGACCCGCACGCCGGGGTGCGCGGCCCGCGCGGCATCGATCTGCGCGACCGAGAAGCGCTTGTGCACCGAGCAGAAGCCGTTCCACAGGATGACGCGGGCGGACTCGAGTTCGGCATCCGCGAGTCCGCCGTGGGCACCACGCGGGTTCCACAATGGCATCTGCGCGAGCGGCACGCCCATGGCCTTGGCGGTGTTGCGCCCGAGGTGCTGGTCGGGGAAGAAGAGCACCCGTCGCCCGCGCGCGAACGCCCATTCGAGCACGGCCTGCGCGTTCGAGGAGGTGCACACGATGCCGCCGTGCGCGCCGCAGAACGCCTTCAGCGCGGCCGACGAGTTCATGTACGTGACCGGGATGACGGGCACGAGTCCCTCGGCGTCGGGGGCGTCCCCGAAGAGCTCGACGAGCTGCTCCCAGCACTCCTCGACCGAATCGATGTCGGCCATGTCGGCCATGGAGCAGCCGGCGGCGAGGTTCGGCAGGATCACCCGCTGCTCGGGCCCGGTGAGGATGTCGGCGGTCTCCGCCATGAAGTGCACGCCGCAGAACACGATCGCCTCGGCGCGCGGCAGCTCGCGAGCGGCGCGGGCGAGCTGGAAGGAGTCGCCCACGAAGTCGGCGTACTGGATCACCTCGTCGCGCTGGTAGAAGTGGCCCATCACGGCGACGCGGTCGCCGAGCCGGGCCCTCGCGGCGGCGATCCACTCGCCCAGCTCGGCATCGTCGGCCTCGCGGTAGCGCGCCGGCAGCTGACCCTGGCTCGGGCTGCCCGCCGGCAGGACATCGTTCTTGGACGCGCCCGGGCCGTAGCCGGGCACGCCGAGGTCGACGATCCACGGTGCGGCCGCGAGCTCCGGTGCGCAGGTCTCGCCGGCGAGGGTGCCGTTTCCGATCCCGGCGATGGCGCGCGCGACGGATGCCTCGGCGCGATCCTTGAGCACGGTCATGACGGACTCCTTCCGGGACCTGCGAGCGGTCCCTGGTCGATGCGGTGGGCCGCGGGGTCGAAACGGTAGAGCCGCGGCGGCCGGTGCGGCGTTCCGGCGAGGTGCTCGCCGGTATCGACGAGGCCGCCGGCAGCGGCGAGCTGGCGGCGGAAGTTCGCCGGATCGAGCCGACGGCCGAGCACCGCCTCATGCACCTTGCGAAGCTGCGTGATGGTGAACGGCTCGTCGATGAAGGCCTGGGCGAGCGGCGCGTATTCGACCTTGTTGCGCAGCCGCCACAGCGCGTAGTCGACGATCGCATTGTGGTCGAAGGCGAGGGTCGGCAGCCGGTCGGCGCGCAGCCAGCGCACGTTCTGCCCGAGCCGAGCCCGCCGAGCCTCGGCATCGCCAACGAGCGCCCAGTACACGATCGACACCACCCGCTCCCCGGAGGTGCCCGAGCGATCGACATCGCCGAAGGCGTAGAGCTGCTCGAGGTAGCGCGGCGCGAAGCCGAGCACGGCCTCGACGGTCTTCGCCGCCGCGTCGCGCAGGTCGAGTTCGGCCGGCAGCGGCCCTCCCGGCAGCGCCCAGAAGTTGTCGAACGGATTGCGAAGACGCCGCACGAGCGGAATCCACAGGGAGCGGGCGCGGCTCTCCGCCCCCGGATCATCGGTCGGACGCAGCGCGAAGATCACCGTCGACACGGCGAGGGTCGCGTTCGGAGCCACCACGACCACCTCCCTCTCACGGTTATGGTCGAAGAAACAGTAACACTTGTGTTCTGTTTATGCGTAGATGACTTTAAGTGGGACACCGCTCGCCGCCGTGAGGGCGACCGCCCCCGGGGCGCGCTCGCGCCGCCGTCTAGTCGCGGTGCAGCGCGGCGTCGAGGCGTTCGAGCTGAGACTCCCACGGCCGGGCCGGCACGACGAGGGCGCCCGTGCGCCGCGCCTGCTCGACGAGGCGCGCGTTGATGAAGGCGCTCACCTCGGCGCGGTGCCGCTGGATTCCGGAATCCGGCTCGCGAGCGAGGAAGTTGGCGACGTACTGGTCCGCCGAGGGCTCGTCGAGCACGACCGCGACGACACCGGGCACGCCGACGACCATCTCGGGTGTGAGGTAGTCGCCCTCGAACACCGAGGCGCGGCGGAACGCCAGCCGATCGTCGAGCACCGCGCGGAACGCCGGGCGCAGCGACTCGGCCACCCGCATGTGGAGATCGGCGATGCGCTCGGGCTCCCACGCCCGCGCCGCGGGATGCGTCTCCCAGTAGTGGAGCTCGGGCTGCTGGTCGCGAGTCGTCACAGCCGAAAGGGCGAGGACGATGTCGTCCGCTTCGCCCAGCGGCAGGCCGTAATGCGCCGCCAGGGCGGTCGCGGCCCGGGTCTTCCCGGCGCCCGACGCGCCGCAGACGACGATCACCGTCGCGGGCGCAGGCGGGTTCTCAGGCATTCACACCAGGCTAGGCGACCGCGTCATAACCCGGAAATCTCGCCATGAAACGATCTGGGCATGAGCCTGCCGTCGGTCGTCGTCATCGGCGGCGGCGTCATCGGCCGCACCTCCGCACTCGCCCTCGCCCGGCAGGGGCACCGGGTCACCCTCGTCTCGAAGGACGACCCCGCCGACACGACCTCGATCCTCGCCGGGGCGGTCTGGATGCCGGTCTACGCCGAGCCCATGGACAAGCTCGTCGCCTGGGGTCGCGCCACCTTCGACCGGCTCGTTCCCCTTGCGACCGACCCGCAGGCGACCGGGGTGCAGCTGCTGCGCGGCACCGTCTGGTATGCGGTGGACGAGCCCGACCTGCGCTGGATCGAAGGCGCCGGGGACGTCGAGATCGTCGCGGGGCGCGCGGGCGGCCCCGCGGGGGCGAAGCGCGCCGCGACGGCGACGCTGCCGTGCATCGACATGAGCAGGCACCTGCCGTGGCTGCAGAAGCAGGGCGCCGCGGCGGGCGTCGTCGAGGAGCGTCGCGCCGTGTCCTCGGTGGACGAGGCGGCCGCCCTCGCCGACCTCGTCGTGCTGGCTACCGGCCTCGAGACGGGCGCCCTCGTGCCGGGCTCCGGGATGTACCCCATCCAGGGCCAGACTGTGCGCGTGGCCAACCCCGGGGGCATCGGCTGGGCGTCTTATGAGGATGCGGAGGTGACGACCTACGTCATCCCGCGCATCGACGAGATCATCATCGGCGGCACGCACGTCGTCGGGGCGACGTCCCTCGAACCCGATCCGGCGCTCGAGGCGACGCTGCTCGAGCGCGCGATCGCGCTCAAGCCGCAGCTCGCCGGATCGCCCGTGACGAGCCGCGCGGTCGGGCTGCGCCCGGGTCGCGACGCCGTGCGTCTGGAGCGCATCGGCGACGTCATCCACAATTACGGCCACGGCGGCAGCGGGGTGACCGTGGCGTACGGCTGCGCCGACGAGGTCGCCGCGCTGGCGCGGGGCTAGGTGTTTGCGCTCGACCTGGGCGCTTCCGCCCCGTTCGAACCGGGACCGGCCGCAACTGCCTGATCTCAGACCGGCCGCCCCGTCGTGATCGCCGCGATCGCGGGGATGAGGACGAGCAATCCCAGCGCCGTCAGCACCAGCCCCGAGCATGCTTCGATGACCGCGGTCACGGTGGGGCGTGCCAGCCAGCGGTTGACGGCGTCGGCGACGAAGACGACGGTGAGCAGGTAGACGAGGCCGCAGGCGGCGCAGGTTCCGCCGAGCACACCGGCGACGAAGTACCAGCTCGCCCCCGCCGGTACGAACTCGGGGAAGAGCGCGAGGAAGAAGATGCCGACCTTCGGGTTGGTGATGCAGCTCAGCGCGCCGGCGAGGTAAGGGCCGCCGAAGTCGAGCCAGCGGCGGGCGGACGGCCCGGACTCGGCGCGCGCGGCATCCGGGTCGCCGACGATCGCCTCGACGCCGGCCTCGCCCGCGGCCACGGCATGCACCCTGAGCACGGCGAGGCCTCCGGCGACCAGTCGCACTCCGAGGTAGACGATGTAGCCGCCGCCGAGCAGGGTGAGCACGCCGTACGCGAGGGCGGACGCGCGCAGCACGGCGACGACGCCGATCGCTGCGAGCAGCCCCCAGACGAGCATCGAGGTCGTGGCGCCGGCGGCGGCGAGGATGCCGGGACGGCGGCCGCGCATGGCGTAGCGCAGCGTGAGCATCGTGTCGGGGCCGGGGATGATCGCGAGCGCGATCGCGGCGCCGAGCAGGCCAAGGTACGCGCCGACGGTCACCCTTCTATCGTGGCGGATCGGTCGGCGCGGCGGGTCGCATCGGGCGGTACCCTCTGGGCATGAGCACCGCCGCAGACCTCGCCCTCGTCCGCGCCCTCGGCAACCTCGAGGGGCTCAACGACATCGAGATCGACCTCGAGGATGCCGATGCCTCGGTCGTCATCGACGGATCGCCGGCGACCGGGTCGACCGCCCTCGGCGAGGTCGCCGGGGCCGAGGTCGGCGTCTGGGTCATGACTCCAGGCAGCCTGCGCGATGTCGAGGCGGCCGAGGTGTCCATCGTCGTCGCAGGTCACGGCAGCGTCGAGTTCGACGACCGGTCGGTGCTCGAACTCGTGCCAGGGGTCGTGTTCCGGCTCACGGACGGCCAGCACACGATCTGGCGCGTGAGCGTGGCGCTGCGCAAGCTGTACATCGTCGCGTAACAGCTCGTCTCGATCGAAAAGGCTGCAGAGCCGGGCTCCGAAGCATTGTCCAGCCGACCAGCGGGTCTTACCCCAGCAGAGCCTTCATCTGGTCGGCGACCGTCGTGATGGCCCTCGTCGGCACGAGCCCGCCCATGCTCGCGAAGTCGAGCAGCAGCACCTCGGGCAGCTCAGGCAGGCGAGCAGGACACGTGCACACGCCGCGACTAGGCTAGGGAGCCGTGACTGCACATTATGACGTCGTTATTCTCGGAGCCGGCCCCGGCGGTTATGTCGCGGCGATCAGGGCTGCTCAGCTCGGTCTCTCGACGGCCGTCATCGAAGA
>JAJYBG010000019.1 GCA_021779075.1 Actinomycetes bacterium
TTCTGCCACTCCGTCTCGATCCAGCGCGTGTGCACCTGGAAGCGGTGGGCGTCGTCGGTGGCGAACGCCGGGTCGCGCACGACCTGGCGGTGGAACGGCAGCACGGTCGGCAATCCATGAACCTCGAACTCGTCGAGGGCGCGACGCGCGCGCGCCAGCGCCTCCTCGCGGGTGCGGCCGGTGACGATGAGCTTCGCGAGCAGGGAGTCGAAGGCGCCGCCGACGACATCGCCGGACTTCACCCCCGAGTCGACGCGGACGCCGGGGCCTGCGGCCGGGCGGTAGCGCAGGATCGGGCCGGGCGATGGGATGAACCCGCGCCCGGCGTCCTCGCCGTTGATGCGGAACTCGAAGGAGTGCCCGCGCGGCTCGGGGTCGGGGTAGTCGATGGTGCCGCCCGCGGCGATGCGGAACTGCTCGCGGACGAGGTCGATGCCGGTGACCTCCTCGCTGACCGGGTGCTCGACCTGGAGGCGGGTGTTGACCTCGAGGAAGCTCACCGTGCCGTCCTGGCCGATGAGGAATTCGCAGGTGCCGGCGCCGACATAGCCGACGGCCTTGAGGATGGCCTTCGAACTCGCGTAGAGGGCCTGCTTCTGCGCGGCCGTGAGGTAGGGCGCAGGCGCCTCTTCGACGAGCTTCTGATGGCGGCGCTGCAGCGAGCAGTCGCGAGTCGACACGACGACGACGTTGCCCTGTGCGTCGGCGAGGCACTGCGTCTCGACGTGGCGCGGCCGGTCGAGGTACTTCTCGACGAAGCACTCGCCGCGGCCGAAGGCGGCGACCGCCTCGCGGGTCGCCGACTCGAAGAGCTCGGGCACCTCCTCGCGGGTGCGGGCGACCTTGAGGCCGCGGCCGCCACCGCCGAAGGCGGCCTTGATGGCCACGGGCAGGCCGTGCTCGTCGACGAAGGCGAGCACGTCATCGACTCCGACGACCGGGTCGGCGGTTCCCGGCACGAGCGGTGCGCCGACCTCGAGGGCGACGTGTCGGGCGGAGACCTTGTCGCCGAGGCGTTCGATCGCCTCGGGGGAGGGGCCGATCCAGGTGAGCCCCGCCTCGATGACCGCGCGGGCGAAGGCGGCGTTCTCGGCGAGGAATCCGTAGCCGGGGTGCACCGCATCGGCACCCGAGCGTTTGGCGACGGCGATGAGCTTGTCGATGACGAGGTACGTCTCGGCGCTCGTGGTGCCGTCGAGCGCATACGCCTCATCGGCGAGGCGGGCGTGGAGGGCGTCGCGGTCCTGGTCGGCATAGACGGCGACCGAGAGGATTCCGCTGTCCTTCGCCGCCCGGATGATGCGGACCGCAATCTCGCCGCGGTTGGCGACCAGCACCTTGGAGATGGACATCCCTCTCAGCCTAGGGTGCGACGCATTCCGGCTTTTGGATGCCGCTCACAAAGACATCGGAAGATCTAGGTGCGATTCCACAGGCTCGACCACGGGACGCCGAGCTCGTCGACGAGGCGCCGCGTGAGCGACAGCGAGAGGCCGACGACCGTCGACGGGTCGCCCTCGACACGGTCGATGAAGGCGCCGCCGAGACTGTCGATCGTGAACGCGCCGGCGACGCCCAGGGGTTCGCCGGTGGCGACGTAGGCGTCGATCTCGGCATCCGTCATATCGGCTCCGAAGGTGACGGAGGCATCGGCGACGGCGCCGGTCGCGGCGTTCGCGGTGCCGCCGCGATGGTCGACGACCCAGTGGCCGGAGTGCAGCACCCCGGTGCCACCGCGCTGCGCGTGCCAGCGCGCCGTCGCGGTCTCGGCGTCGAGCGGCTTGCCGTAGACGTGGCCGCCGAACTCGAACGCCGAATCGCTGCCGATGACGATCCCGTCGATCTCGGGGCCGAGCACGGCCTCGGCCTTGAGCCTCGCGAGCAGCAGCACGGTCTCCGCCGCCGTGGGCGCCGCGCCGCGCTCGGCGGCCGCAGCGTCCTCCGCCGCGCGCTCGTCGACGTGGCTCGGGATGACGACCGGTTCGATCCCGGCCTGGCGCAGCAGCATCAGACGGGCGGGCGATGTCGAAGCGAGGTAGAGGATCGTCACAGCGCCATCCTTCGCGGAGATCGGCGTTCGAGTCCTCATGCCCCGCCGGAGGGGGCCGGAACGTCGATCTCGATGCGACGGGACGGTGCTCGCTCGTCCCGGGTGCCCCGCCAGAAGGCGAAGGCGAGGACCGCGGACCCGACGAGGAGCGCCGCCAGCCACGGGATCGGGCCGAGCGGGGCGTTCCACTGGAAGGCGGACGGGTCCCACGGGCCACCGAAGCCCGCCGCATAGCGGTGGTAGTTGATGACGAAGGCGTAGAGATCGGTGAGCATCACCGCGACGGCGCCGAACCTCAACGCCGCGGTGAGGGCCTTCCCGCCGGCGGGCGACGTCTCCGCGCGCTCGGCGAGGACGAGGGACGCGACGATGGGGATGCCGACGGCGATCGGCAGCCAGTAGCGCGGCTGCACGCCGATGTTGGACCACATATAGGCGGCGAGGGCGGTGGGGAACACCACCCAGAAGGCGACGAGGAGCACCGGTGCCAGGCGGGCGGAGCGGGTGCGGCCGACGAACAGCGCGCCGCCGACGAGCGCGCCCCACAACGCGACGAAGACTGGTGCGGCGAGGTAGATGGGCAGATCCCACCAGCCGAGCACGGCGAAGGTGCCGGTCAGTGTGCTCTTGGCGAAGCCTTGGAACAGCTGCTGCATCCCGAGCTGGACGGCGTCGCTCAGCGAGGCGGCCGGGTGCACGCCGCCCACGAACACCGTGGGGTGGGTTCTGGTCCAGACGAGTGCGAGCACCACGGCGACCGCGGCGACGCCGAGGTGGACCTGGAAGTACCGTGAGTGCCGGGCGAGCTGCCAGAGCCTTCGCCACCCGCGGGTCGCGAACAGCGTCGTGAGCAGGATGATGAGCAGCCACAGCGGCGAGAGCAGGCGGTTGAGTGCGAGCAGGGCCATCCCGATCGTCGTCGTCGTGATGACGAGCGGGGAGAGCGGCGGGCGCAGCTCCCGGCCGAAGAGCGCCGCAAGCCCCGTCCACACCAGCACGGCGGTCGCGATCTCGATGGAGTTCGGATTGAGGACGCCGCCCAGGAACAGCACCATCGGGGGTAGGGCGAGCAGCACTCCGCCGACGACCCAGCGCCGCCGGAACGCGGTCGCCGCGATCGCGATCGCGGCGGCGACAAGCCCGGAGAAGAGGACCGCGCTGACCCCGCGCATCGCGTAGAGCGCCGCCCGGGGTTCGAGGAGGAGCGTCGGCCAGCCGACGATGACGTAGTAGACGGGGTTGTAGGTCGCGAACTGCGTGAATGAGCGCACGGGCGGCTTCCCCGCGTACAGTGCCCAGTCCTGGCAGGCCGCGGAGATCGACCACGACTTCTGCGGGCACATCAGCTGGTCGCCGTCGGTCTTGTAGCCGCGCCCGCCGAGGTCGTCGTAGATCGCCGGAACAACCGGGTTCACGTCGCCGATGTCGAGGCGGACCACGGCGTACGCCGTCCGGGCGTGCACGCCCTCGTCGGGGGCCATCCCGAGCGGGTTCGACCCCGCCCATGCAATCGTGATGAGCAGCACTCCGGCGAACGCGATGCCGAACCAGCGCCAGAACCGCCGGGCGGGGCTGATCGGCACGCGGACTCCAGGAAGGTCGATTGTGGAACCGCGATCCGGAACCATCTCGGGGTGGCGGCGGCTCGATCCGAGCATATCCGCTTCGACCGCCGGGCCCGTGGAACCCGACCAGGTCCGTCAGCACTCGGCGGTGTCGGGCGTGAAGGTCGCGACGAGCTCGACGTGGTGGGTGTTCGGGAACAGGTCGAAGCCGCGCACGGCGGTCAGCTCGTAGCCGCCGGCTCCGAAGAGTGCGGCATCCCGCGCGAACGCGACCGGGTCGCAGGCGACGTAGACGAGCTGGGCGGGGTGCATCGCGAGCAGCTCGCCCACCACCTCCGCGCCCGCGCCGGATCGCGGCGGGTCGAGCACGACGGTCGCGGCGCGCTGCCGCGTGCGCTCGAGAGCCGTCGCCTGGGCTGCCGCACCGCGGATCCAGTGCTCGACCCGGCCGGTCACCGCCTGGGCGCCGACCCAGCCGGAGAGGTTCGCACCGGCGTGCTCGGTGGCGTGCTCGGAGCTCTCGACGCTGGTGATGCGGGTCGTCGAGCCGAATCGGTCGCCGACCGCCGCGGCGAGCAGGCCGACTCCGCCGTAGAGGTCGAGGTTCGCAGCCCGCGGGTCGAAGAGCGCCTCGTCGATCGCGCCCTGGACAGCGTCGTACAGTGCTTCCGCCCCGAGACGGTGCACCTGCCAGAAGCCGCCGAGGTCGAGGGCGAACTCGCGCCCGCGCACGACCTCGGTGATCGTCCTGGTCGGGGCCGCGGCAGTCGCTGGCCGGCTGCCGCGCCCCGCGGGGCAGTGGAGACCACCGGCCGAGACGGTGACGACATGCACCTGCCTCGTCGACGTCGCCGCCAGCTCGACGGAACCGCCGCCCGCGAAGAAGCGCGTGCTCAGCGGCGCCTCGGCTTCGAGCGCGGGCACCGCGAGCGGCAGCGACTCGACGGTGATGACCCGGTGGGAGCGGGCGGCGAAGGGGCCGACCACGCCGTTCTCGGCGACGTGCAGAGTGACGCGGGTGCGCCAGCGGGTGCCGTCGACGGTCTCGCCGTCGAGCGGCTCGATGGCGACCGGGGTGTCGACGCCTGCCATGCGCTTCAGGGCGTCCGCGACGACCTGGCGTTTCAGCTCGCGCTGGTGGGCGAGCTCGATGTGCCCGAACTCGGCGCCGCCGGGGCGCTCGGCGGGGTCGCGCCCGAGCGCGGCCTCCGCCCAGACGTGCTCGCGGCGGTGCGGCGACGCATCCAGCACGCGCACCGTCTCAGCGCGCCAGAACGACTTCTTCGCATCGTCCGACACCCGCGCGAGGACGCGCTCGCCGGGGATCGCATCGGCGACGAAGACGACCCGCCCCTCGTGGCGCGCGACCATGACCCCGCCGTGGGCGACGCCGGTCACGTCGAGTTCGATCTCCTGTCCGGGCATCAGCCGAAGGTGCGCCAGGCGCGCGGCAGCGGCTGTCGCGGCGTGCCCGAGCGCACCCAGCGGGAGTGCAGCTCGGATTCCTCGCGCAGCGCCTCGGCGCGCACCTCCTCGCCGATCGCCGCCGCGACGACGACGGTCGCCGCGGCGACCTCGGCCTCGGTGAGCCCGCGCGTCTCGACGCGCAGCGCCGCCGCGGCATCCGGACTCCAGAGCGAGCTCACAGCGGGATGTTCCCGTGCTTCTTCGGCGGCATCGAGGCGCGCTTGGAGCGCAGCGAGCGCAGTGCCTTGACAACGGCCGAGCGCGTCGCCGCCGGTTCGATGACGGTGTCGATCTCGCCGCGCTCGGCGGCGAGGAACGGCGAGGCGACGCTCGAGACGTACTCGTCGGCGAGCTTCTGGCGCAGCGCCTTGGTGTTCTCGCCGCGGTCGTGCGCGGCGTGGATGTCGGTGCGGTAGAGGATGTTCACCGCGCCCTGGCCGCCCATCACCGCGATCTCGGCCGTCGGCCAGGCGAAGTTGATGTCGGCGCCGAGCTGTTTCGAGCCCATGACGATGTACGCGCCGCCGTACGCCTTCCGGGTGATGACGGTCACGAGCGGGACGGTCGCCTCGGCATAGGCGTAGAGCAGCTTCGCGCCGCGACGGATGACGCCCGTCCACTCCTGGTCGGTGCCCGGCAGGTAGCCCGGCACGTCGACGAGCGTGAGGATCGGGATCCCGAACGCGTCGCAGAAGCGCAGGAACCGGGCGGCCTTCTCGGCCGCGTCGATGTTGAGGGTGCCCGCCATCGAGTTGGGCTGGTTGGCGATGACGCCGACCGAGCGGCCCTCGATGCGCGCGAAGCCGACGACGATGTTCGGGGCGAAGAGCTCCTGGATCTCGAGGAACTCGCCGTCGTCGACGATGGCCGTGATGATCGTCGCCACGTCGTAGGGCTGGTTGGAGGAATCCGGGATGACGAGGTTGAGGCGCTTGTCCTCCTCGGTGATCTCGGTCTCGACCTCGACCTCGTACACCGGCGCGTCGCTGAGGTTGTTGTCGGGCAGGTAGCTCAGCAGGGTGCGTGCGAAGTCGAGCGCGTCGTGCTCGTCGCTCGCGAGGTAGTGCGAGACGCCCGAGAGCTTGTTGTGGGTGAGGGCGCCGCCGAGCTCCTCGAAGCCGACGTCCTCGCCGGTGACGGTCTTGATGACGTCGGGGCCGGTGACGAACATGTGGCTCGTCTTGTCGACCATGATGACGAAGTCGGTGATCGCCGGGGAGTACACGGCGCCGCCGGCGGCGGGCCCCACGACGATCGAGATCTGCGGGATGACGCCGGAGGCGGCCGTGTTGCGGCGGAAGATGCGCGCGTACTGGCTCAGCGCCACGACGCCCTCCTGGATGCGCGCCCCGCCGGAATCGAGGATGCCGACGATCGGCACGCCCGTCTTCAGGGCGTGGTCCATGATCTTGGTGATCTTCTCGCCGGCGACCTCGCCGAGCGAGCCGCCGAAGATCGTGAAGTCCTGGCTGAACACGGCGACCTGGCGGCCGTGGATCGCACCGACGCCGGTGATGACCGCGTCGCCGTACGGGCGCTTGTCTTCCATCCCGAAGCCATGCGAGCGGTGGCGCACGTACTCGTCGAACTCGACGAAGGTGCCGGGGTCGAGCAGCTCGAGGACGCGCTCGCGGGCGGTGAGCTTGCTTTTGGAGTGCTGCTTCTCGGCGGCGGCGGCCTCCTTGGCGGTGACGGCCTCCTCATGGCGGCGCTTGAGGTCGGCGATGCGGCCGGCGGTGGTCGTCAGATCGGGGGCCTGGCCCTGCGAGTCGGTCACTTTTTCACTCTACCCGGCAGCCTTTGGGCGATTCCTGTGGCAGGTTCCGACAAATCGGCGACGAGAATGTCGTGGTGTCCGCGCTCCTGCTGCCCACCGCCACGGCGGTCGCGTCGCGTCTCGTCGTCGTCGACCGCACCGGCTCGACGAACAGCGACCTGGTGCGCGCCGCCGCCGCCGACCCCGCCGGGTGGCCGCACCTCTCGGTTCTGGCGACCGACGACCAGGTGGCGGGGCGGGGCCGGCTCGACCGCTCGTGGCAGGCGCCGGCCGGCACCTCGCTCGCCGCGTCCGTGCTGCTGAGGCCGGCCATCGCCGCGGGGAACTTCGGCTGGATTCCACTGCTCGCCGGCCTCGCAATGACGCGTGCCATCCGCGCCGCCGGCGCAGACGGCGCGCTCAAGTGGCCGAACGATGTGCTCGTCGGCGGACGCAAGGTGTGCGGGATCCTCGCCGAGCTCCTGCCGGGGCCTTCCTCGTCCGCCGCCGGCGGGCAGCCGACCACCGGAGTGGCCGTCGTCGTCGGCTCGGGCGTCAACCTCGCGATGACCGAGGCGCAGCTCCCGGTGCCGACGGCGACCTCGCTCGCGATCGAGGGCGCGGACCCCGATCCCGACGCGCTGCTCGCCGCCTACCTCGGCGGACTGCGCGACCTCGTCGCCCTGCTCGAAGCCGACCCGGACGCCGCCCGCGCCGAAGTCGTCGCCGGCCTCGCCACGATCGGCAAGGAGGTGCGCGTGCAGCTGCCGAACGACGGCACCCTCACCGGCACGGCGACCGGGCTCGACGAATCCGGTCGGCTCCAGGTCGATAACGATGCCGGAACCACCACCGTCGGCGCCGGCGACGTCACCCACGTGCGGTATTAAAGGAACATGCCCAAGGCGCCGCAGCCGACCCAGACGCAGACGCAGCCTCAGACTGCGCCTGCCGAGCGGGTCGTCGCGCGTCTCAGGCCGCATGCGAGGCGCCTCGTCGTACCGGCGATCCTGCTCATCGCGATCTCGGGGCTGTACGGTTATTTCGCGGCGGCCTTCGATCAGGGCTGGGAGAACCTGCTCGTCCTCGCGGCGGCGCTGCTCGCCGGAATCCTGCTGTTCCTGCTGCCGCTCATCGCCTGGCTGGGCAGCCGCTACATCGTCACCACCCGCCGCCTCGTCGTGCGCCGTGGGGTGTTTGTGCGGGTGCGGCAGGAACTGCTGCACAGCCGCGGCTACGAGGTCGTGCTCAGCCAGGGGCCGCTGCAGCTGCTCTTCGGGTCGGGTACGCTGCGGGTCGCAACGGGCGGCGAGACTGCGCTGACGCTGCGGGACGTGCCGCGGGCCAGGGTCGTCCAGAGCGCGCTGCACGACCTCATGGAGCACGCGGCGACGCTGCAGACCGGTCAGCGCCAGGTCATGCAGACGAAGGTCTTCACAGACCAGACGACTGTGTGGACGGGGCGTTGAGCTCGGCCACCTCGCCGTCCCAGCGGGCGCTGACGGCGCGCTTGGGCGAGTAGACCCACCAGCGGTACAGGGCGAAGCGGAACAGTGTTCCGAGCGCCAGGCCGATGACGTTGTTGGAGATGTTGTCGGCGAACTGGCTGCTGAGGTGCATGAGGTAGTGCGAGACGCCGACGCAGAGCAGCGGGATGGCGAGCGAGGCGACGCTCACGATGAAGAACTCGGCGCCCTCGCGCGTCGCGCTGGACTGCCGGTCGGCGCGGAACGCCCAGTAGCGGTTGCCGACCCAGTTGACGACGATCGCCACGACCGTGGCGACGATGGTCGCGTAGATCGCCCCATAGCGGTCGTGCTGGTTGGTCCAGATCGTCGAGCGGAGTGCGTTGAACACGACGAAGTTGACGACGACGCCGACCCCGCCGACCACACCGAACCTCAGCACCTGCTTCAGCAACGGGATCATCAGTCTGCTTTCGTACGCGAAAATGGACAGCGGGTCCGGAGTCAGGGTACCCCCCGGGCCGATGAAGCACCTGAACGTGTGGAGGGAGGACTTTGTGAGCGGGACCACGGTCGGCGTCATCGGCGGGGGCCAGCTCGCCCGCATGATGATCGCGCCCGCTGTCGAGCTGGGCATCGCGATCAGGGTGCTCGCCGAGGCGCCGCACATGTCGGCCGAGCTCGCCGAGACCGCGGTGGGCGACTACCGCGACGCGGCCACCGTGCTGGAGTTCGCGCGCACGGTGGACGTCGTGACCTTCGACCACGAGCATGTTCCGCAGCACGTCCTGCGCGCGCTGGTGGGTGCCGGAATTCGGGTGCACCCCGGCCCCGACGCCCTGCTCTATGCGCAGGACAAGCTCCTCATGCGCGCGAGACTGTCGGAGCTCGGCCTGCCGGTGCCCGACTGGGCGGCGGTGGAGTCGGCCGAGGCGCTCGAGGAGTTCCTCGCCGCGCACGGCGGACGCGCCGTGGTGAAGACGGCGCGCGGCGGCTACGACGGCAAGGGCGTCCGGGTGGTCTCCGATGCGCACGGGGCGGATGACTGGTTCACCGCGCTGGCGGAGGACAGCAACGGCGGGGCGCTCCTGGCAGAAGAGCTCGTCCCCTTCCGCCGGGAGCTCGCCCAGCAGGTCGCGCGCCGCCCCTCCGGCGAGGTCGTCGCCTGGCCCGTCGTCGAGACCGTGCAGAAGGACGGGGTGTGCGCCGAGGTCGTGGCGCCGGCGCCGGCGACGGCGGAATCCACCGCCACCGAGGCCCGCGACATCGCCATCCAGGTCGCCGAAGGCATCGGCGTCACGGGCGTGCTTGCGGTGGAGCTCTTCGAGACGCCCGACGGCCGCGTGCTCGTCAACGAGCTCGCGATGCGCCCGCACAACTCGGGCCACTGGACCATCGACGGCTCCGTGACGAGCCAGTTCGAGCAGCACCTGCGCGCTGTGCTCGACCTGCCGCTCGGCTCGCCGGCGCCCCTCCAGCCGTGGGCGGTGATGGTGAACATCCTCGGCGGCCCTGCGGGCGAGTCGCTCGTCGACCGCTATCCGCGTGCGCTCGCCGGGCGCCCCGCGGTGAAGGTCCACGGCTACGGCAAGGAGCCCCGCCCGGGGCGCAAGGTCGGCCACGTCACCGCGACCGGCGATGACCTGGATGCCGTGCTCGCCGACGCCCGCGGTGCCGCCGCCTGCTTCCTATAGGTCCGCGGTCGAGGCCTCGTACGCGTCGACCACGGTCTGCGGATCGCCGTCGAGCCGGAGCTCGCCGTGGTCGATCCAGATCGCCCGGTCGCAGGTGTCGAGGATCGACTGCATGGAGTGGCTGACGAGGAAGGTCGTCCCCGCCTCCTCGCGGAGCTCGCGGATGCGCTTCTCGCTGCGGTCGCGGAACGCCTTGTCGCCGACGGCGAGCGCCTCGTCGACGAGGAGGATCTGGTGCGCCTTCGCCATCGCGATCGAGAACTTGAGCCGTGCCGACATGCCGCTCGAATAGGTGCGCATCGGGTAGCTGAGGTGCTCTTTGAGGCCGGAGAACTCGGCGATGTAGTCGTACGACGCCTCGGCCTCGGCGGGGGTCATCCCGAGTGCGAGCGCGCCGAGGTTGATGTTCTTATGGCCGTCGAGGCGGGGCAGCAGGGCCGAGCCGACGCCGAGCAGGCTCGGCTGGGAGGTTGCGTACACTGCGCCCTCGCTCGCCGGGGTGAAGCCCGCGACCGTACGCAGCAGCGTCGACTTGCCCGAGCCGTTGTGGCCGATGACGCCGATGTTCTCGCCCTCGTAGACCGTGAAGCTCACGCCCCGCAGCGCATGGACCTCTTTGATGCCGCGCTCGAAGCGGCCGACCCGCCGCCCTACCCGGCGGCCGGTCGCGTACACCTTGTACCGCACGTGCACGTCGTCGACGATGACGACGGGCCTGCGCTCGCTACTCGACACGCCCGTACCTCTCTTCCGCGGACCAGAAGAACAAGAGTCCGATCACCGGAAGCAGCACCGACCAGCCGATGAGCGCGGTCCATTCCCACTGGGTGAGCGGCTCGTAGCCGGGCAGCAGGAAGCTGTGCATGGCCTCGACGAAGTCGTACACCGGGTTGATCTGGAAGAGGTGGATCAGCGTCTGGTTCTTCGTCACGGACTGCAGCGTGAAGAAGATGCCGCTGCCGTAGAACAGCAGCCGGTTGATGAACGGGATGATCTGGCTGAGATCGCGGAAGTGCACCGTGAGCCGCGCCGAGATGAGCGCAAGGCCTGTGTTGAGCAGCGTCATCAAACCGAGCATCGGGATGACGAGCAGCCAGTTCCAGCTCGGCCATTGCTGGAACGCCAGCAGTGCGAGCACCAGCACGACCCACATGGGCCAGAGCTCGAAGATGTTGCGCAGGACGGCGCTGATCGGCAGCAGGATGCGGGGGAAGGCGAGGCTCGTCACGAGCGACTGGTTGCCCGTGATCGACTTGGCTCCCTGATCGAAGCACTTCGCGAAGAACTCGAACGTGGTCACGCCGACGAGCAGGTGCGGCACGAAGTTGTGGGGTCGATCGGGGCCGAGGATGACGCCGAAGAGCAGGCCGTAGATGACCGCTGAGAGGAATGGCCGCACGATCACCCACAGCGAGCCGAGCCGGGAGTCCGAGTCACCCGCCTCGACGGTGTAGCGCGAGAGCGTGATCGCGAAATAGCGGCGTCGCCAGGCCTCGGCGAGATACCGACCGAGCGGGGGTCTCGCACCCATGCGGGACAGACCGTACTTCTTGGCCATCTCCGCCGCGGCGCTATTGGTCACGTGCCGAAACCCTAGCAGCGCGGGTCTGGGGAACCTCTCAGGCCGCGCCCGCGTGGCATCCGGCACCGCCCCAGGTGCGCTGCCTAGCATGGTCGCATGCCTATCGACGTCGCCATCATCATGGGGTCCGACAGCGATTGGCCGACCATGAAGGCGGCGGCGGAGATCCTCGACCAGTTCGGCGTCGGGTACGAGGCCGACGTCGTCTCGGCCCATCGCACCCCCGAGACGATGATCGCCTTCGGCAAGGCCGCCGCCGGCCGCGGCATCCGCGTCATCATCGCAGGAGCCGGCGGCGCGGCCCACCTCCCGGGCATGGTCGCCTCGGTGACGACGCTTCCCGTCATCGGCGTGCCGGTGGCCCTCCAGCACCTCGATGGCATCGACTCGCTGCTCTCGATCGTGCAGATGCCCGCGGGCATCCCGGTTGCGACCGTGTCGATCGGCGGGGCCGCGAACGCCGGATTGCTCGCCGTGCGCATTCTCGCCTCCGGCGACCCGGCGCTCAGCGCCGATCTCGCCGACTACGCCGCATCGCTCGCCTCTCTCGTCGACGAGAAGAGCAAGGCCCTCAAGAACGCATGACGCTCTCGACTCCGATCCGGAACCCGGATGCTCGGTCCGAGGCAACGATGACCCGGCGCGGCTGGTGGCTCGTCGTCCTCAACTTCCTGCTGCCGGGCAGCGCCCAGCTCATCGCGGGCAACCGCGGCCTCGGCAGGTTCGGGTTGCGCATGATGCTGCTGTTCTGGCTCATCGTCGCAGCGCTCGTCGTCGTCTTCCTCGTCAAGCGCACCCTCGTCATCGAGTGGGCCACCCAGGCCTGGTTCCTCGCCGGCGCCGAGGCGTTCCTCATCGTCTTCGGCCTGCTCTGGATCGTCCTCACCATCGACACGCTGCGCCTGGTGCACTTCGTCAGGGTGAGTGGGGGCGGCCGGTGGGGCATCGCGCTCTTCACGGTGTTCGCCCTCGTCGGCGGTGTGGGCGTCGCCGGCTACGGCGTGACCCTCACCGCGACGGTGCGGCAGACACTCGGCGACATCTTCACGAGCGGGCCGAGCGAACCGCCCGTCAACGGCCGGTACAACATCATGCTGCTCGGCGGCGACGCCGGCCCCGGCCGCTCGGGCATGCGCCCCGACTCGATATCGGTCATCAGCATCGACGCGACCACGGGCAAGGCCGTCAACATCGGCCTGCCCCGCAACCTCGACCAGATTCCGTTCCGGAAGGGCTCGCCGGCGGCGCAACTCTATCCGAGCGGATACGGCACCGGCGGGCGCTGCGACGTCGACGTCTGCCAGCTCAACTCGATCTACACCGAGTTCACCATCTACAAGTCGGCACTCTACAAGGGCCACATCACCGCCCACTCCAGCGCGGGCATCGAGGCGATGCGCGACGCGCTCGAGGGTGCGACGGGCCTCACGATCCAGTACTTCGCGGTCGTCGACATGGAGGGCTTCGCCCAGCTCGTCGACGCGCTCGGCGGCGTCACGATCGACGCGAAGGAGAAGCTGCCGATCGCCGACAAGGGCGACGCGAACGGCAATCCCATCACGACGGGATGGATCTACCCCGGCGTCCAGCGCATGGACGGTCACACCGCCCAGTGGTACGCCCGTTCGCGGGAGACGACGAGCGACTACGACCGGATGGCCCGCCAGCGCCAGCTCGAGAACGCGATCCTCGCCCAGATGAACCCGGCGAACGTGCTCACGAAATTCCAGGCCGTCGCCGCGGCCGGCAAGCAGATCATCACGACCGACATCCCGCAGTCGATGCTGAGCTATTTCGTCGACCTCGCCGACAAGACGAAGTCCGTCGGCATCGTCTCGCTCGACCTCGTGCCGCCCACCGTGCCGGACCCGTCGAACCCGGACTGGGCGGCCATCCACGCGCTCCTCACGAGCACGATCGCCCACAGCAACCAGCGTGCCACCTCCTCGCCGACACCCGGCGGATGATTCGTGGTGGCCAGCGGCGGGGGGTTCGGGCAGTCCGCTGTGGGGGAGCGCTGACCGGCGCCCTGCCCGGTGGAGGTCAGGTGAAGCGCAAGTCGGCTCTGTTCGTGGTCGCGGCACTCTCGCCGTGCTCGTGCTCGGTGTCGTCGCACCTGCGTTGACGCCCGGGCCAGCCCTACTTTCGCTGGTCGACGACGCTGCCGACGACGTACTTCGACTTCGCAAAGGCCGTGATCGGGCAATGGCATTCACCTTCGCTCCGGGTGTCAGACCGTCGGGCGCCGCGGGTCGGCGAGCGCGAACCTCGCGGTCAACAGGGACCAGCCCCCCACCCAGATGTAGGACCTCGAGTTCCTCCACTGCACGGGCTACCAGACCTCGCAGAGCCGGGCGACCTGCACCGGCCCGAACGGCAGGACGACGGCCCGCAAGTGGCAGTTCAGCGAGGGCTCGCACATCTTCTACAACACCGCGAAGTATCAGGTCGTCTCGGATCCGACGTGTCAGACCAACGCGACGCAGAGGTGTTCTACCACCGGCACCAGCGCCGGCCGTAAGAACGTCATCCGCGTCGAGAACGGCAAGCTCGACCCCGCCTACCGCGGCAGCGACCACAATCTCCAGATCGCCCTGGTGGGCCTGCCCTGATGCTCTAGGTGCCGGTGCCGGGGTCCGATCGGGCTCCGAGCGCACGGACGATCGCCGCGATCGCCGCGCGGTCGGTGCGGAACGTCCTGCTCCTGCGGAACCGGCGGAACGCCCGGCGGTCGAGTTCGCCGACCTCGCGGATCGTCCGTGCCGCCCCCGTCGGCAGCCAGACCAGGACGCCGCCGCGCACGCCCCTCAGATCGTGCGTCGCAAAGCCGGGGAAGAACTGCCGGATCATCGGCGCGATCCGGTCGGCCTGATCGCCGGCGTTGAGCAGCCACACCGTGCCGCGATGGGCGGCTTGCCGCGACTTCTCGAAGCGGTAGACCACATCGGCGACGCCGAGGCCCTTGGCGCTGACCCTGATGAGGTCGAACCGGCCGTTGAGGAAGGTGCTGATGTAGTTCTCGAAGTCGAGCTCGAAGTAGTCGCCGGGCTCGCTGCGGAACTCCCGAGGGTCGAAGGAGAACTCGTCGCCGACCGAGACCTTGACCGGTACGGTGCTCACCGCCCGGAAGACCGCACCGTCGGCGCCCTGGACGTCGAGGAACCGACGGGCTCCAAGGCCTTCGGCGAGCGCGTCGAGCAGTGCCACCTCCTCGGCTCGCGGCGGAGCCGCCGTGATGGGCAGGATCGGCTCGTCGAGCGCGTCGAGCACCGCCGACGCGTTCGGCGTCAGCTTGGTCACCTCGCGTCCCTTGGCGTGCAGGATCTTCTCGCCCTCGATGGTGACGAACGTCTGGTCGATGGCTCGGGCGTCCCCGACGGTCAGCATGTTGCGGTGCTCGTCGCCGCGGCGGCGGAAGACGATGTACTTCTTGGCGCTGACATCCTTGAGGAGCATGAGCAGGTGGAACGCGGAGCCCTCCTCGCCGGCCACGAGGCTCGCCCGCGCCATGAGGTCGAGCTGCTCGCGCACCGAGATCTTCTCGGGGTACTCGATGGTCCAGCCGAGCCGCTCCAGCCGGCGCTCGGTCGCGGCCGCGTTGAGGTTCTTGACGTCGGTCGCCAGCTGCGAACGCGAGAGCCACAGCTTCAGGTCCGGTTCCTGCGCCGGCCCCTCGTACTGCGCGAGGAACCGCGCATGCTGAGGGTGGAACCAGTCGTCGTAGTGGTATCCGATGTCCGCGATGCGCACCGAGGCGAAGCGGGTCGGAGTCGTCACATAGTGGAGCTCGTTCGTGATGCCGAGCACGGCCATGATCTCGCGCATCCACCCCGCGATCTTGGCATCGTCCCAACCGCTGGCTCCGACCCAGACGATCGGCACCTCCGGCGCCTGCTGGAACGACCAGGCCCGGGCGAGGCTCTCGACGAGGAAATGCCCGAAGTGCATGTAGAGCATGCCTCCGTAGTGGACCTCGGGGAGCGGCGAATCGACCGGCTCGGGGAAGAACGACGGCGGCACGGCCACGCCCTGTTCGCCGAACCGACGCTGGAGCTGCGTGCCTGGGATGAATTCGCCATGCTCGCCATACACCCCCATCCACAGCCGTTCCCGGAACCAGGGATCGTTGGAGGCAGCGCGCACCGTTGGATAGATCACGGCATTCCGATGCACCGAGACGGCGAGTTCGCGCGACGAGTCGTGGACAGCCATGCCGTCAAGCCTAGGGCTGCGCTCCGGTAGCCTCGGAGCATGGCGGCGGGCCGGATTCCGCGGCGTGCGGGCCTGCGCGTCAGACCCGAACGCCTCGCACGGCTCCGCGGCGGCACGATGAGCGTCGTCGATGAGCTAGCAGCTGTTGTCGCTCGAGAACATGCCCGACCGGTTCCGCACCGCGAACGGGGCGCTCGACATCCTCGCCCCCATCGCCGACGGCGCGCTGTTCCGCGAGCGGATGGTGCAGTACCTCAACTTCGACGTGATCGTCGCCGCCGGTCGGCGACCCGGGCAGCCTGGCGGACGACTTCCGCGCCGACGCCGCCGAAATCCCGGCGCTCCCGGCGAGTGCCCAGTGAATCGCCCGGTCCTGTTGCGAGAATCGAAAGCGATGTCCGACACGAATTCTGCGACCCCCCGCCGACCGAGCCGCAGGCATCCGCTCGAGACCGCGGCCGAGGTGTGCGCCTTCGTCGCGGCCCTCCCGGCCGAGTCGCGCCGGGTCACGGTGCACTTGCGATACCCCGAGCTGGTGCGGGTGCTCGCGCTGCCCCCGACGCCCGAGAAGCGGGTGCGCCGACTGACGATCGCCGTCACTGTATGGCGCCGGCCGCTCGAGCGCCGGGCCGGTCGGCCCGGCCCGCTCGCCTCGCTGCGCTCGCTCGCGGTGCGGCTTCCCCAGTCGCGGAGCGGCCGCGCCCGGGTCTCCGCCTCCTTCAACGGCACGACCCTGCTCTCGCTCGCCGTCGCGGGTCTCGCCCCGATCCTCATCGTCGCCCGCGACCTCGATGGGGCGGGATTTCCCAAGATCGCCGTCGGCGACTCCGCTCCGGTGGCCGCGCTCGCGCTGCTGCCCACCGCGCTCCCGCATCGGGCGCAGTCGGTGCCGTCCCACCACGTCGACGGCGTGGGCCTCGCCCGCGCCGAGCTCGGCATCGTCGGCCGCCCCGAGTTCGTCGACGAGTACCGGGAGATGGCCGAGGACCCGAAGCGGATCTGGATCCGCCACCCCTTCTTCGTCAACCTGGACGGCGCGATAGGAACCGCACCGGTCCGCCACCGGCCCGTGATCGACATCCACCTGCACAATCCGATCGGGCGCCTGCAGAGCTATCACCGCGCCCCCTACCACTTCGCCGCGCTGCGTGCGCCCGACGGCGACCTCCTGCTGTCCGCCCGGAACGGCTGGCCGCGCGACCGGGTGATGCCGGACGACTTGGTCGTCCCGGTCGGCGCGCCGCTCGGCCCGGGTGCCGTGCGCCGCATCCGGCCGGCCGAGCACATCGATCTCTCCGGTCTTACCGGCGTCGACTCGGACTCCGACGCCAAGCTCGCGCTGCGGCTCGTCGAAATCGCCGCGACCGGCGTCATCCTCCACTCGCTTCCGCCCGCGTTCCCGTTCCACTCGGCCGGCTTCGGCGAGGTGCTCACCACGCTGCTGCGCAGTCCGCACACCCCCGTCGTCGGCCTCGCCCGCGAGCTGCGCGTCGTCAAGCAGTCGCGCGAGGCGATGCGGCGCTTCGGCGGCGTGTTCTCGTTCGCGGCGGCCGCGAGCGCCGAAACCGGATTCCGGACGCTGCCGAAGGTGAGCGTCATCCTCTCCTCGAAGCGGCCCGAGCGCGCCGTCAACGTGCTGCGGGCGATGGGCTCGCAGACCTACCCGCACGTCGAAGTCGTCGTCGGGGTGCACGGCGGTCCCGTCCCGAAGAGCGGCGCCTTCGCCGATGCCTCGAAGCAGGTCGGGGCTCTTGTGGCCGGCAACCCGGCGGAGACCCTCTTCGGCGAGGTGCTCGCGGACAGCGTCCGGCGCTCCAGCGGCGACCTGCTCGTCAAAGTCGACGACGACGACTTCTACGGACCCGAGTTCATCTGGGACCTCGTGCTCGCCTACCTCTACTCCTCCGCCGACGTGGTCGGCAAGACCACCGAGTACCTCTACTACGAGGGCGTGAACCAGACCGTGCACCGCCGCTTCGGCATCGAGAACTACCACACGCAGGTCGCCGGCGGCGCGATGATGCTCTCGCGCGCCGCCCTCGACTCGATCGGCGGCTGGCGCCCCACCCCCAACTCGACGGACCGCTCGGTGCTGTGGGGCATCATGAACTCCGGCGGCATCGGCTACCGCACGCAGAGTCTCGGCTACGTGTACGTGCGCCACAACGAGTCCCACACCTGGGCGCAGCAGGATTCCCAGCTGGTGCGGGGCTCCTTCGAGCAGTGGCCCCGATTCGTCGACGAGATCGTCACCGAGGAGACAGCATGAGCCCCAAACCCCTGACGAGGAACCTGGCCCTGCAGCACGTCGTCTACAAGAACCGCTGGCGGGACGTCTTCGACGGCACCGTGCCGGAGGGCTGGCAGCCGACGAAGAGCGTCTCCATCGTCATCCCCTCGTACAACTCGGCGACGCTGCCGTTCACGCTCGCCTCCATCGCCGCCCAGGACTACCCGGAGGACCTCCTCGAGGTCATCGTCGTCGACGACGGCAGCGAGCCGCCCGTCGAGCTCGGCGAGTACGCCCACCCCAATACCCGCGTGATGCGCATCAGGTACGAAGACGGCGAGGGCTGGGGCCGCGCCAACGGCACCTACCGCGCCATCGAGGCGTCCACCGGCGACATCATCTACTGGGTCGACTCCGACATGGTGCTATTCCGCGACAACGTGCGCCAGCACGCCAAGTACGCGCACTTCATCCCCGAGGCCGCGACGATCGGCCACAAGGGCTTCATCGAGGCGTGGCCCGACTTCACTCCCGAGAAGGTCTACGAGGGCGTCAAGTCCGGCGACGTCGAGAATTGGTTCGACCTCTCCACGTTGCACAAGCACTGGTCGCTCGCCGTCTTCGACGAGACCGACGACCTCAACGACAGCGCGGGCCGCAACTACTCGACCCACATGGGCGCCTGCGCGACGGTGACCCGGGAGGTCTACAACCGCAGCGGCAAGACCGACTTCACCCTGCACCTCGGCGAGGACACCCACATCGCCTACGAGATCTGGCAGGCCGGCGGCGTGTTCATCCCCGTGAACGAGGCGAAGACCTTCCACCTCGGGCCGGCCACGATCGTCACCCAGGGCGAGGCCGTCGCGCACCACAACAACACCTACTTCGCTCAGCGGATGCCGATTCCCCGCTACCGCCGCTCCTCGACGCAGCGCCAGTGGACGGTGCCCTACGTCACCGCGGTCGTCGAGACCGGTTTCGACACGGCCAAGTACGCCCGCGCCTGCGTCGACGGCATCCTCAATTCCACCGAGAGCGATGTGAAGGTGCTGCTCGTCGGCCCGTGGTCGCAGCTCACCGATCAGCGCCGCAGTGTGCTCAGAGACCCGAACAACGAGCTCTACCTCGTCCAGGAATGGTACCGGAACGAGGGCCGCGTCGAACTCGTCGAGGAGGCACCGCAGAACGTCGCGCCGAGCCCGTACCGCATCGACGTGCCCGTGACGACGCTGTTCGCACCGCACACGCTCGACCACATCATGCGCTACGTCTACGAGGAGACGGTCGGCGTCGCGAAGTTCTTCCCTCAGGTCGGCCACGACGACGACAAGGTCATCACCGTCCTGCACACGCCGGCGCTCGGCCGAGCCCTTCCGTACGTCTCCGAGATCGTGACATTGGACGAGGCGCTCGACGCCGTCTGGGACATCAACTGGCTCTCCAGCATGGACCTCGGGCTCGCCGACCTCGCCAAGTCCGGCCTGCCCGCGCGCATCTCGGGGCGCGACGCTGAACTCGTCGCACTGGAGACCGAGCTCGCCGCCGCCCGCAAGCAGATCCGGATGCTCGAGAACCTCAAGCAGCCCGCCGGCCTGAGATACCAGGCCAAATACCTCCTCGGCCGCTCGACCATGGTGCTGGAGCGCGCGGGCCGATTCGCGCGAAAGTCCTTCCGCGGCGTCGTCGACCGTCTCCGCGGGTCAGACCGAGGACGGTAGCGGCGCCACGGCGCTCGCGCTCGCGACGGTCTCCGCGGCCGACCGGCTCTGGGTCGCCCGCCAGACGAGCATCACCAGAGCGATCGAGCCGAGGATCAGAGCCGCGAACCAGGGCACCGGCCCGAGCGGCGGGTTCCACTTGACGGCGGCAAAGGTCCACTGGCTTCCCCAGCCCGCGGCGTACCGGTGGTAGTTGAAGAGGAACGCGAGGATGCCCACCCCGAGCGCGACGGGGGCCGCAATACGCAGGGCCCTCGACACCACCGCAGAAGCCGCGGGCAAGGGTTCGGCGTACTCCGCCACGAGGTATACCGACAGGATCGGGATGCCGACGGCGATCGGCAGCCCGTAGCGGCCCTGCCAGCCGATGTTCGACCAGACGAAGGCCGCGAGCGCTGAGGGGAACACGATCCAGAAGGCGGTCAGCAGCAGCGGCGCCAGACGCGCCGCCCTGCTGCGTGCGACTACCGCCGCCCCGCCGATCAGCGCGCCCCAGATCGCGATGAACGGCGCGATCGCGGGGAAGACCGGGAAGTCGAGCCAGTCGAGGACGTCGATGCTCTGGGGGAGGGTCGTCTGCGGGAATCCGACGAAGATCTGGTCCAGAGTCAGCCCGACGCCGTCCAGGAACGAGCTCGCCGGGTGCGCGCTTCCGGTGAAGACCGCGGGATGGACGCGGTCCCAGGCCACGGCGAGCGCGCACGCGGCGGCGATGACGACCGCGTGGAGCTGGAAGTGGTGCGATCGGGTCAGGAGCGTCCAGAGTCTGCGCCAGCCCTGAGTCGCGAACGCGACGGTGAGGAGGATGACGGCGAGCCAGAGCGGGGACAGCAGTCGGTTGAGGGTGAGTAGCACGATTCCGATCGTCGTCGCCGTCGTGACGAGGTGGCGTTGCGAGCGCGGCAGCTCGCGGCCGAGGAGGGCGGTGAGTCCCACCCAGGTCAGCGCCGCGGTAGCGATCTCGATCGCGTTCGGGTTGATCGCCCCGGCGAGGAACCAGGCGACGGGGGTCATGGCGAGGACGAGGCCCACCATGCCTTTGCGGGAGCGGTACGCCGTGGCGGCGATCGCGATCGCAGCGGCGGCGGCCAGCGAGAACAGGGCCCCGCTGAGCAGCCGCATCCCGTAGAGCGCCACCTGGTCGGGCAGGAACAGGCTCGGCCAGCCGACCATCGCATAGTAGAGCGGGTTGTAGGTGCCGAACTGGGTGAACACCTGCTCACTCGGCGCCGCGGCCGCGGCCGCCCAGTTCTGGCATCCGGCGACGACGCTCCATCGGTTCCGCACGCACCCCAATTCTTGTCGTACGTCGAGCGCCGCGTAGGCGCCCGGCACGACCGGATGCAGGTCGCCGATGTCGCCGTGCGCGACCGCATAGGCGGTGATGGCGTGAGTGCCCTCGTCGGGAGCGGCGACGAGCGGGGTCGCCATCGACCACGCTCCCACGACGAGGAACATGCCCGCGAAGGCGCCGGCAAACCAGCGGAGGAACGCCCGGATCGGACCACCTGCAGGCGGCATGGGTCAGGAATCGCCTTTCGGGTGGGCGGGATACCCGAAGATTATCGCGGCCGAGCCCATGGAGAAGCTTGGAGCGGTGCCTGGTCCACCGAACTCAGGTCGCGGAGACGACCAGGGCGTCGAGGGCTGCGTCGATGTCGGCGACGACGGTGCCGGCCTCGCCGAGCGCGGGGCGATACCTCGTCGTCACGTAGCGCGGGCGCAGCCAGCAGTCGCGCGGCGCCATCGTCTCGTTGAAGATCTCGGCGATCGCTACGGTGTCGGAGCAGAACGTGATATTGGCGAGACCCGCGCCGTGGTGGGCGACGACGTAGCCCGCCTTGGCAAACATCCGCAGCTGCTCCCGGAACGCGAGGACCTCGCGACCACGATCTTGAAACCGGGCCCGGCGACCGTGGGGGTCGCGTAGGGCTGGTTCGGCGTGCGCGTCATCCAGTTGCCGGCCTCCGCGCTGGAACGTCAGCGCCGCACGCCGACGAACACGTCCAGCGCGCTGAGGGCGACTTGCTCGGGGGTGAGCAGGGGTCTCCGATGGCTCCTCGCCGGAGGCGCGTTCGCGCATGGGGGTGCGGGTGCGCTACGGGTTAATGCAGTTGACCTGGATGTCGGCGGTGCTGACACGTAGTCGATGCGGCCGGCGCGCGTCGGCATCCCGCGGCGCAGCGGCCTTCGTCGCCGCGTCGAGGTGCGTGCCGGTGGCGGAGCGCGATCAGCTCAGCATCGTCGCGCCGAAGCGCTCGGCCGCCTCGGCGATGGCTGCGCCGATGCCGTCGCTGCCGCCGAACACGACGAGCACCGTGCCGCCGACGGCCCGTTCGCGCGCGGCGGGGTCGACACCCGGTGGTTCGGAGGAGGCGAGCTGGAGGAGATGGTCGGCGATGAACACGTCGATGGGCTCGGTGATCTTCATGTTCGCGTCGGAGCCGTCGACGACGACGATGGGGACGCCCGGCGTGTAGCGCAGCACGACGGTGCAGTCGTCGGTGGCGGTGAAGCCGGGGTCGAGCGCGGCGGCGGCATAGGCGGCGCGGATGACGGAGAGCCGGAACGCCTGCGGGGTCTGGCTGCGGCGCAGCCGGGCCCTCGGCGGCACGTCGACGATGAGCCCGTCGTCGTCGACCTCGACGATCGTGTCGGCCGAGGGGATGGCGGTGTCGACGGCGCCGTACGCGTCGAGCGCGGCGACGCAGGCACCGAGGATGCGGTGGTCGACGAAGGGCCGCACCGCGTCGTGAATGAGGACCTTGGCCTCGGAATCCGGAATCTGCGCGAGGGCGAGGCGGGTCGAGTCGTTGCGGGTGGCGCCGCCCTCGAACGCGGCGCGCAGCTTGGGGAACCGACCCGAGGCGACGAGCTCCTCGGCGTAGGCGAGGGAGCCGGGCTCCATCATGACGATGATCTCGTCGATGTCGGGGGAGGAGTCGATCGCGGCGAGGGTGTGCTCGATGATGGGCTTGCCC
>JAJYBG010000089.1 GCA_021779075.1 Actinomycetes bacterium
CTGCTGGCGCAGGCCGTCGCCGATTACGAGCAGGTCATCATCACGGCCGCGGTGCTCGATGACATCCCGCCGGGACTCGGTGCGGGTCTCATCCATATCCAGGCCGGTGAGGTCGTCCCGTGAGCGAGCCCCGACCGGGCGAGGCGGTATCGGCCTACCTCCGGCTCAAGGCGCTCTTCGGCGCGTCGGCGTCGCGCGCGTCGCGCAGGCGCGGCGAGCGCGCGAAAGACAACGACGCTGAGCGGCCGTTCGGCGCGGGACGCGACGCGCGAGCGCTCGGCGACGTGATCGCGAATCTCACGCAGGAGCTCGGCTGGGACTCCGACATCGAGCGCTCGGCGCTGCTGGCGCAGTGGCCCGCCCTTGTCGGTGACGTCCTCGCCGAGAAGACCGAGCCGATCGGCATCGAGGACGGCGTGCTCACCGTCGCATGCGCCTCGACCGCATGGGCGGCACAGCTGCGCACCATGCGCAACGATCTCCTCCGCGCGATCGCCGAGAGGTATCCGGACGCGGGCATCCTCTCGATCCGCTTCAATGGCCCGGACGTACCGTCGTGGAAAAAGGGCCCCAGATCGATTCCAGGGCGTGGTCCGCGCGATACCTACGGCTGAGACCGCAAATCTGTTCACCATCAGCCTTCCAACGCGTCAGAACGCCGTTTCTGCCCCTCCAGGGGCCGCTGCGCCGGTACAATCGGATAGTGAGTACAGAGCGAACTTCGAACGGGTCAGCCGAGTACGGCGCCGACCAGATCCAGGTCCTCGAAGGTCTTGAAGCGGTGCGCAAGCGGCCGGGTATGTACATCGGCTCGACTGGTCCACGCGGCCTGCACCACCTCGTGCAGGAGATCATCGACAACTCCGTCGACGAGGCGCTCGCCGGCTACTGCGACATGATCCACGTCTACCTGCAGAACGATGGCGGTGTGCGCGTGGAGGACAACGGGCGCGGCATCCCCGTCGATATCCACCCCGTCGAGAAGCGCTCGAGCGTCGAGGTCGTCTTCACCGTGCTGCACGCGGGCGGCAAATTCGGCGGGGGCGGCTACGCCGTCTCGGGCGGCTTGCACGGGGTCGGCTCCTCCGTCGTCAACGCGCTCTCGCACCGCCTCGAGGTCGAGGTGAAGCGCCAGGGCTTCGTGTGGCGTCAGACGTACCACGACGGTGTTCCGGACGCCCCCCTCGCCAAGGACGAGCCTTCCGACGAGACCGGGACCACGATCACGTTCTGGGCCAACGACGACATCTTCGAGACCGTCGAATACGACTACGAGACGCTGCGCTCGCGTTTCCAGCAGATGGCTTTCCTCAACAAGGGCCTCACCATCACGCTGGAAGATCAGCGCGAGAACCTCGACGTCGAAGCGGTCGAAGGCGAGGTCGACCCCGAGGCGGACATCGTCAAGAAGGACGTCTTCCGCTACCAGCGCGGCCTGCCCGACTATGTCGAGTACCTCAACAGGACGAAGAAGGCCGAGGTCGTCAACGACGAGATCATCTCCTTCGAGGCGGAGGACACCGAGCGCAAGCTCTCGCTCGAGGTGGCGATGCAGTGGACGGACGGCTACAGCGAGAGCGTCCATACCTTTGCCAACGTCATCAACACGCACGAGGGCGGAACTCACGAAGAGGGCTTCCGCGCCGCTCTCACGACGCTCGTCAACAAGTACGCGCGCGACAAGGGCATCCTCAAGGAGAAGGACGAGAACCTCTCCGGTGAGGACGTGCGCGAAGGCCTCACCGCTGTCATCTCGATCAAACTCGCCGAGCCGCAGTTCGAGGGCCAGACGAAGACCAAGCTCGGCAACACCGAGGCGAAGGCCTTCGTGCAGAAGGTCGTCGGCGAACAGCTCGGCGACTGGTTCGACCGCAATCCCAATGTCGCGCGCGAGATCATCAGGAAATCGCTGAACGCCGCCGCCGCCCGCATCGCGGCGCGCAAGGCGCGCGAGACGGCCCGCCGCAAGGGTCTGCTCGAGGGCGGCGGGATGCCGGGCAAGCTACGCGACTGCCAGTCGAAGGACCCCTCGATCAGCGAGATCTTCCTCGTCGAAGGCGACTCCGCCGGCGGCTCGGCGACCTCGGGTCGCGACCCGATCACTCAGGCGATCCTGCCGCTGCGCGGCAAGATCCTCAACGTCGAGAAGGCGCGCCTCGACCGCATGCTCGCCAACGCCGAGATCCAGGCGATGATCACCGCGTTCGGCGCCGGCCTGGGCGAGGAGTTCAAGCCGGAGAAGGTGCGGTACCACAAGATCGTGCTGATGGCGGATGCCGACGTGGACGGCCAGCACATCACGACGCTGCTGCTGACACTGATCTTCCGCTACATGCGCCCGCTCATCGAGCTCGGCTATGTGTACCTCGCACAGCCTCCGCTGTACCGCCTCAAGTGGTCGAACTCCGAGCACGAGTTCGTTTACTCGGATGCCGAGCGCGACGCGCTCCTCGTCGCCGGCCAGGCGTCCGGCAAGCGCATCCCCAAGGAGAACGGCATCCAGCGCTACAAGGGCCTCGGCGAGATGGACTATGACGAGCTCTGGGACACCACGATGAATCCCGACACCCGCACGCTGCGGCAGGTCACGATGGACGACGCGGCCGCGGCCGACGAGGTCTTCGCCACTCTCATGGGCGAGGACGTCGAATCCAGGCGCCGGTTCATCCAGAAGAACGCGAAGAACGTCCGGTTCCTGGACGTCTAAGGAAGAGCGATGGCAGACGAAGAAGAAACAACCCCTGGCGGCCGCATCGAGCAGGTAGACCTGCAACTCGAGATGCAGCGCAGCTACCTCGACTACGCGATGGCGGTCATCGTCGGCCGCGCGCTGCCCGAGGTCCGCGACGGCCTGAAGCCGGTGCACCGCCGCGTCCTCTACGCGATGTACGACGGCGGCTACCGTCCCGACAAGCCGTTCTCGAAGTGCTCGCGCGTCGTCGGCGACGTCATGGGCCAGTTCCACCCGCACGGCGACAGCGCGATCTACGACACCCTGGTGCGCCTCGTCCAGCCGTGGTCGCTGCGCTACCCGCTCGCGCTCGGCCAGGGCAACTTCGGCTCGCCCGGCAACGACGGCGCAGCCGCCCCGCGGTACACCGAGACGAAGATGGCGCCGCTCGCTCTCGAGATGGTGCGCGACATCACCGAGAACACCGTCGACTTCCAGGACAACTACGACGGCCGCACCCAGGAGCCGACCGTCCTGCCGAGCCGGTTCCCCAACCTGCTCGTCAACGGCTCGGTCGGCATCGCGGTCGGCATGGCGACGAACATCCCGCCGCACAACATGCGCGAGGTGGCGGATGCCGCGCTGTGGGCCCTCGCACACCCCGAGGCGGCCCGCGAGGAACTGCTCGACGCGCTCATCGCCAGGATCAAGGGCCCCGACTTCCCCACCGGCGCGCAGATCCTCGGCGTCAAGGGCATCCAGGACGCCTACCGCACCGGCCGCGGCTCCATCACCATGCGCGCGGTCGTCAACGTCGAGGAGATCCACGGCCGAACCTGCCTCGTCGTCACCGAGCTGCCCTACCAGGTCAATCCCGACAATCTCGCGGTCAAGATCGCCGAACTCGTCAAGGACGGCAAGATCGCCGGCATCGCCGACATCAACGACGAGACCTCCGGCCGCACCGGCCAGCGTCTCGTCATCACGCTGAAGCGCGACGCCGTCGCCAAGGTCGTGCTCAACAACCTCTACAAGCACACGCAGCTCCAGGAGAACTTCGGCGCGAACATGCTCGCCATCGTCGAGGGCGTGCCGCGCACGCTCGCCCTCGACGGTTTCATCACGGCATGGATCGACCACCAGGTCGAGGTCGTCGTGCGCCGCACGCAGTTCCGCCTCGACAAGGCGGAGGCGGACGCGCACATCCAGCGCGGCTATGTCAAGGCGCTCGACGCGCTCGACGAGGTCATCGCGCTCATCCGTCGCTCGCCGGACGTGGAGGCGGCCCGCGAGGGCCTCATGACGCTGCTCGACATCGACGAGCTGCAGGCGAACGCCATCCTCGCGATGCAACTGCGCCGACTCGCCGCCCTGGAGCGCCAGAGGATCATCGACGACCTCGTTGCCCTGGAGGGCGAGATTGCGGGGTACCGGGCGATCATCGCCAGCCCCGAGCAGCAGCGCACGATCATCTCGGACGAGCTCACGGAGATCGTCGAGAAATTCGGCGACGAGCGGCGCACCGAGATCCTGTTCGGCTTCGACGGCGATATGAGCATGGAAGACCTCATCCCGGAAGAGGAGATGGTCGTCACCGTCACTCGCGGCGGGTACATCAAACGCACCCGCAGCGACAACTACCGCCAGCAGCACCGCGGCGGCAAAGGCGTCAAGGGTGCGCAGCTGCGCGGCGAGGACATCGTCGACCACTTCTTCGTCACGACGACCCATCACTGGCTGCTGTTCTTCACCGACAAGGGCAGGGTCTACCGCGCGAAGGCGTACGAACTCCCCGAGGCCGGGCGCGACGCCAAGGGCCAGCATGTCGCGAACCTGCTCGCGATGCAGCCCGACGAGCAGATCGCCGCCGTGCTCGACATCCGCGACTACTCGGCGGCCAAGTACCTCGCGCTCGCCACGCGGCAGGGACTCATCAAGAAGACCGCGCTCGCCGAGTACGACACGAATCGCACCGGCGGCATCATCGCGATCAAGCTCCGCGAGGACGACGAGCTCGTCTCGGCGCTGCTCGTCGAGGAGTCCAGCGACATCCTGCTCGTGTCGAAGAAGGGCATGTCGCTGCGCTTCACCGCGACCGACGAGGCGCTGCGACCCATGGGGCGCTCGACGTCGGGCGTCATCGGGATGCATTTCCGGGCGGGCGACTCGCTGCTGTCGGCATCCGTGGTGTCCGACGAGGGTTACGTCTTCATCGCCACTGAGGGCGGCTACGCCAAGAAGACCTCGATCGACCAGTACCGCACCCAGGGTCGCGGCGGGCTCGGCATCAAGGTCGCGAAGCTCAGCGACGACCGCGGCGACCTCGCCGGCGCGATCATCGTCGACGAGGAGGACGAGGTGCTCGTCGTCCTCGCCTCGGGCAAGGTGGTGCGCTCGGCTGCCTCAGAGGTTCCTCCGAAGGGCCGCGATACGATGGGCGTCGTCTTCGCCCGCTTCGCAGACGACGACCGCATCATCGCCATCGCGCGCAATACCGAGCGCAACCTCGAGGCAACCGCCGACGCCGCGAGCGAGGAAGGCGAGAGCGTCGAAGAGGAAGCCGTAACCACAGCCGATGAGTAGTGTCGCAGCGAAACTGGCCCGGAAGCCGGCCCGTCCGGTCGGGGCCAAGCAGGTCCGCCTCCGCCTGGTCTACATCGACTTCTGGTCGGCGGTGAAACTGTCGTTCCTCGCCTCGCTGGTCATCGCGATCGTCGGCATCGTCGTCTCGTTCATCCTCTGGACGATCCTCAACAACTTCGGCGTCTTCGACTCGCTCTCC
>JAJYBG010000090.1 GCA_021779075.1 Actinomycetes bacterium
GAAGACCTCGACACCGTCGCGCTCGAGCAGCGCGGGCACCTCGCGCGAGAGCGTGGGATGCCCGAACACGATCGCGCGCTCGACCCGCCCGCCGAAATCCGCATCGCTCAGCAGCTCGCGATAGGCGACCACGAGGTTCGGCCCGAAGTGCGCTCCCGAAACGACCTCCGCCAGGAGCGGCCAGCCGCCTTCGCGGGCCACGCGCTCGGCCTCCTCGCCCGCCGCCGCTCCCGCGACGACGACGGTGCGCGGACCGACCCCGACGGCTTCGACCCGCCGCCGAGCCGATAATCGCGCATGGTCCTGGCCCGCGGCACTGTGCAGAATCGTCGGCTCGGCGAGGGGGGACGACGCGGGCGCGGTCCATCGCGACGACAGCGGGGCGCGGAAGGCGAGGTTGAGGTGCGCGGGCCCCGGGCCATACTCGCCCGCCGCGGCCGCGGCGAACAGCTCTCGAGCGAGGCCGGCCGGGTCAGAGCCCCCCGCCGGGCGGCGGCCGCCCGCGCGAGCGTCCGCTGGAGCGTCGCTCTCGGCAAGGGCGTCCGCATCCCTGGCCCACGGCGTCGCGGTGCCGAACAGTCCGGCCTGGTCGGATGTCTGGTTCGAGCGGATGCCGCGCAGCTCGTCCGGCCGGTCGGCGGTGACGACGATGAGCGGCACGTTCGCGGCACGGGCCTCGAGCACGGCCGGGTGCAGGTTGGCGGCGGCGGTGCCGCTCGTCGTGACGACGACGGCCGGGACGCCGGTCTCGATGCCGATCCCCAGCGCCGTGAACCCCGCAACGCGCTCATCGATGCGCACCTGCAGCGCGATGGCCCCCGCGCGCTCGAACTCGGCCGCGACCAGGGCGAGCGCCTGCGAGCGCGAGCCCGGGCTCAGCACGACGTGACGCACCCCTGCCTCGACAAGCCCTGAGAGCAGGGCGGCGGCATACGCGGTCGACGCCGCCTCAGCCACCATGAAGGTCATGCTAATCGCGGCGTGGGAGGGTTGACGGATGAAGAAGATCGGCGCCTGGGTGCTGTACACCGTGCTGCGGCTGCTCATGTTCGCGGTGCCGCTGGCGGTCCTGTTCCTCGTCCTCCCGCAGCAGTACTGGATCTACAGCACGATCGCCGCGGCGCTCATCGGCTTCGCCCTGTCGTACCTCATCCTGGGCAGGCCCCGCCGGGCCGTCGCCGAGCAGCTCGCGAGCATCGGGAAGAAGGGCCCCGCCGCGCCCAAGCCCGGCGGCGACGAGGATGCCGAGGACTCGGCGGTCGATGCCTCTCAGCCCGCCGCTTCAACTCCAGGTGTACGCCGCCCAGAGGGCGATCCCGTAGAGCAGAGCGACAAGCCCGCTGAGCTGTAGCGCGATGACGAGCTCGCGCGGGGTGCGGGCCGTCCAGGCGATGATCACGGCGGGCAACGCGATGAAGAGCACGAGCAGCCCCAACCAGCCGAGTGTGTAGAACAGTGCGACGAGGACGAGCATCGCGAACGGCAGCAGCGTCAGCACCGTGTAGAGCGCCTTCGATGCCGTCGACCCGATGAGCACCGAGAGGGTGCGCTTGCCGGCGGCGCGGTCGGTCTCGATGTCGCGCAGGTTGTTGACGACGAGGACGGCGCAGGCGAGGAATCCCGCCGCGACGGCCCCCCACCAACCCTCGAGCGTCACGGACCCGACCTCGACGTACTCCGTGCCGGCGACCGCGGCGAGGCCGAAGAAGGCGAAGACGAAGACCTCGCCGAGGCCGTGATAGCCGTAGGGGCGCTTGCCGCCCGTGTAGAACCACGCGGCGACGATGGCCGCTGCGCCGACCGCGAGCAACCACCAGAGCTGCGTGCGCACGATGACGACGACGCCGGCGATCGCGGCGACCGCGAAGAACGCCAGCGCGACCGCGAGCACGGTACGCGGCCTCGCCCGGCCCGAGGCGGTGAGCCGCCCCGGACCGACCCGGTAGGCGTCGGTGCCGCGGATGCCGTCGGAGTAGTCGTTGGCGTAGTTGACGCCGATCTGCAGCGCGAGCGCGACGCCGAGGCAGGCGAGCCCGAGCGCCCAATGCACGCTGTGCGCGCCGGTCACCGTCGACGCGGCACCCGTGCCGATGAACACCGGGGCGATGGCGAGCGGCAGGGTGCGCAGCCGGGCCGCGGCCACCCAGTCGCCGAACCGGGCCGGCGCGACGGCGCCGGGCTTGCGGGAGCGGGCGGGATTGCCGGGACGACGGGAGGGCTTCTTCGCGCGAGTGCTCACCCGCGCGATTGTATCGACGCCGCTTGGCGCGCTCTTATGCGCGGCCGGGGCGCGTCGGGCCGAGGCACTCGCGCCGGATCCATTCGGCGGTGTCGGCAGAAGCGCCGGGATGCGCGATCGCACGCGGCCCGAGCTCGGGGAACCGCGAGACGATCTGGCGCAGCTCGGAGTCGGTCAGGCGGGTGCCGTTGAGCTGCTCCTGCGCGACGTCGTAGTCCGACTTCAGCGCCTGGCCGAGTAGTGCCCGAAACTCGTCGCCCTCACCGTAGAACGAATGAACGCTGACGCTCACGCCGGCACCCGCCTTTCCCCCACGGAATCTCAGAGAGATCCGGACCCCGATCCGACATTCCCAAACCGAGGAGGTCGACCGCTACTTGCAGTTCTGATGCCACCCGTTCGGGGGGTGGCCGCGCTCCGCCGCCAGCGCTGCCACCGACGCAGCTGCGCAGTAACCTCATGCCGTGGACGCCCCCGCACCAGCAGGTCTCGATGGCGCGGCGAGCGCGGCGTCGCGGATCGCGCTCGTCGAGGACCACGAGATCGCGGCGCTCGGCTTCGCACAGCTGCTGTCGGGGCATCCCGACTTCGACCTCGTCGCGACCGCGTCGACCGTCGCCGGATTGGACGGAGCCTGGCCCGTCGATCTCGTCGTCCTCGATCTGAGGCTCTCCGACGGCTCGGAACCCGGCCAGAACGCGGCGAAGCTTCGCGCACGCGGCGCCGAGGTCCTCGTGCTCACCGCGGGCGACAGCCCCGCACTGGTGCGCCAGGCGGCGCGCGCCAACATTCTCGGGATGGTGCGCAAATCGGAACCGGCCGAGGTGATCCTCGACGCGGTGCGGGCCGCGCTGCGCGGCGAGACGGTTGCAACCACGGAGTGGGCGGCGGCGATCGACGCCGACGCGGCCATCGCGGATGCCGGCCTCAGTCCGCGCGAGCGCGAGGTGCTCGCGCTCTACGCCTCCGGCCAGAAGGCTCAGGCCGTCGCCTATCGCACCGGGCTCTCCCGGGCGACGGTGACGCAGTACCTCAGCCGCATCCGCACCAAGTACGCCATGGTCGGCCGGCATGCACCCACCAAGATCGACCTCAACCAGCGCGCACGCGAAGACGGCCTGCTGCCGTGAACGAGGCATCCGACCGGCTGCAGCGCCTCATCTTCCTGCTCGGCGGGGTCGGGGGACTCATCTTCCTGGCACTCGGGATGCAGTCGGCTCAGCGCCAGTTCGCGGTCATGGCGACCTGGCTCGGCTGGCCGACCTTCGCCGTGCTCGCCGTGCTCTGCGCGGCCATGTCGGCGATCGCCCTCGTCGCGCCGCTCCCCGCGGTGCGCCTCGTCGTCGTCGGCTACCTCGCATGCTTCGCCGCCATCGAGGCGCTCTGGCTCTTCGCCCAGCATGCTCCGGAGCTGCCCGGCATGGAGGCGCCCTGGCCGACCCAGATCGTCGCCGTCGGCTCGACCTTCGCCGCGACAGCCTGGCGGCCGCGCTACGCCTGGCCCTACATCGCCGCCGTCACCGGGTGGGGCGGAGCGCTGCGCTTCTACGCCGACGACCGCGTCGTCACGCTGCTCGCGACCGAGGACTTCCTCCAGGGGCTCCTCGTCTCGACGATCCTCGCCTCGCTCGCCTACCTGGTGAAGCGCGCGGCGCGGGCCCACGACGACGCGGCGAACGTGATCCGGGCGGACGCCGCACAGCTCGCCTCCGCGCGCGCTTACGCTCTGCAGCACGCCCGGTTCGGCGCGCTCATCCACGACGAGGTGCTCGCGCTGCTCGTTCCGGCGGGGCGAGCGGATGCCGACCTCCGCGCGCCGCTGCGCAGCGCTGCGGCCCTCACCCTCGAACACCTCGCCGACGTGCGCGCCGCCGGCGGCCGAATCCCCCCCGGACCGGTCCGCCCCGACGAGGCGGCCGCGCGGCTGCGCACGGCGGTGCCGTACGCCTCGGTCGCGTTTCGCACCGATGCCGACCGGGCCGCGCCCGTACCCTCCGAGGTCGTCGAAGGGATGACGGTCGCACTCACCGAGGCGGTGCGCAACAGCCGGAAGTACGCCGGCAGGTCGGCGCGCTGCGAAGTCGTCGTCGCGCTGCTGCCGACGGCCGTCATCGTCACGATCGCCGACGACGGGTCGGGGTTCGATCCCCGCCGCGTGCCGAAGGAGCGCCTCGGCATCCGGGTGAGCATCGTCGAGCGGATGGCCGCGATCGGCGGCGGCGCGACCGTGAGCAGCGCCCGCGGCAGCGGGACGACCGTCACCCTGGAATGGCGCGACTCGTGAGCGACCTGACCCGCGTCGACTCGTCGTCGGTGTTCCGGCTCGTGGGCTGGGGCGCCCGCGTCGTGCTGCTCCTCTTCATCGCGACGCAGGCCGTCCTCGCGCTCGCCGACCTTCCCAATGTGATCGCCCCCTGGCCGACGCTCGTCGCACTCCTGCTGGTGTGCAGCGGCGCCGTCGTGCTCACGCTCGTCAACCGGCACCCGTACCCGATGGTGCTGGTCGTCGTCATCTACGCGATCGTCGCGGCGAGTACGATCCTCGTCGACTGGAACCTCCCCGCCGGCCCGCCGGGCTACCGGAGCTGGCACTGGGGGGCGCTGACCTTCATGCTCTTCGTCCTCGCGCTGCGCGATCGCATCTCGGCGGCGTGGATCGGCTTCGGCATCATGGCCGCGATCAACGTCGTCTGGGAGATGCAGACCGGCCGCGGCTGGCTCGACGCGGTCGGCAACCTCGATCGCAACGCCGGATTGCTCCTCATCGCGACCCTCTTCGCGGTGAGCCTGCGCGGCGCGGCCCGGGCGATCGAGAGTGCGCAGGCCGCGCAGCTCGCCCTCGCGGCACAATCGGCGGCGGCGGAGACCACCCGGCGCGAGCTCGAGATCCAGCTCGCCATGCTCGAGGCGCTCGCGCGCCCGGCCCTCGAGCGCCTCGCCGCCGACGGGCCTCTCTCCGACGAGGACCGCGCGTGGTTCGCCCGCGTCGAGACCGAGCTGCGCGACGCGCTGCGAGCGCGTCACCTGCTCACCGCGGCGATCCGCCAGACGGCGGCGGAGGCGCGGCTGCGCGGCGTCGAGGTCGTGCTGCTCGACGACCGCGGCCCCTGCGACCTGCCGGACGACGCCATCGCCCGCATCGAGGAGGCGCTCGACGCCGCTGTGCAGCTCGACGGTGTCGAGCGCATCACCGTGCGGCTGCTG
>JAJYBG010000091.1 GCA_021779075.1 Actinomycetes bacterium
AGTTCCGATGAGCTTGTAGCCCTCGGGATACTGGGGGTACGGAAGAGGCGTGCCGACGTTCGGTCTGCCCGGAGAGACCGAGAGCATCTCGTTGACGAAGTCTTCCTCGGACTTGTACTTCTCCCAGAATTCCTTGGGATCGATGCTCTTGTCGCCCAGATCGTTCAGCTTCTTGGCGAGAAGGTTCATGATCTCCGTCGGGTTCTTCGACTCGTGCAGAGGCGCGATGACGGCGTCGCGGTTGTAGATCACCTGGTGCGAGGGGTAGATGTCCGAGAGGCTCTGCCGCTCCGCATAGCTCGCCTCCGGTAGGATCACGTCCGCGTAGAGGCCGCTCTCCAGGCTGATCGCGTCGATGTAGACCATCAGCTCGAGCAGATAGTTGCCCTTGGCGTCCTTCGCGGTGAGTGCCTTCTTCCACCGTTCCGGCTGGCTTCCGGTCACGACGGAATTCCCGGTGCGGAGCACGTACGCCTTCATCGGGTACTTCAGCCCGCGGAACGGGCCGTATCTGATCTCGACGCCTTTCTCGATGATGTCGGGGTAGTCGGCGACCACGTCGTCCCATGCCGCCGGGAACTTGCTGCCGAAGGCGTCCATGTGCAGCTGCTCGACTTCTCCTTCGACCGCCTTGCCGGCGACGGTGCGCGTCACCTTCGCCTTCTTGAACTGCTTGCCGGTCGCGTTACCGCCCTTGTCGGACTTGACGAGCTCCGTGTCGATGGCGCCGCCGGGAGCGTCGAAGTTCCCGGTGATGACGTTGAGGGCGGTACCGAGGATCGAGCAGCAGTACCCGTTGAAGTGGTGCCCCGGCGACTGCATGCCCCAGACCAGCGCGGCGGGCTTGGTGATGCCGAACTGGTGAGCGAGGTCCTGGATCTGTGCCTTCTCGAGCCCGGTCCGATCGGCCGCCCAGTCCAGGCTGAAGTAGGTCAGCCCGTTGATCGGATCCGTCTTTCCCCACCACGACTTGAAGGCAGACGCGAACTCGTCCCAGCCGACCGAGTACTTCCTAAAGCTCCAGTCGACGTACTTACGACCCGGGTCCGCCTGATTGTCGTTCTCGAGGATGTACCTCAGCATCGCGCCGAAGAGGTCCCCGTCCGTGCCGGCTCGCGGCGCCAACCACTGATTCGCTCTCGCCGCGGTGTTGCTGAGAGACGGGTCGATGACAATGACCTTGCACCCATTCTCGACCTGCGCGCCCACCGTTCCGCGGCTCTCGTAGAAGATCCGCGTCGCGACGAACGGGTTCCAGCCGTTGTAGACGATCAGCTTGGTCTTGTAGCTGTAGTCCTTCTTCAACGTACCGTCCGCCTGGCGCACGAGCTGCGGACGCATGATGTCGGGCTCGATGCGCTTGCCGCCGAGCATCAGCTTCGGCCCATGCCGGCGGGGCGTATCGCAGATCGAGCCGTGCTCGACGCAGTTCGGTGTGCCGTACGCGAAGAACAGGCGGTAGTACTGGTCGCGGTCCGTGATGTCACCGCAGTCCATGACCACCGACTCCGCTCCGTACTTCTTCTTGATGTCAGTGAGCCGCTTGCCGATGTGGTCGATGGCCTCGGCCCACGTGACGCGCTTGAACTTTCCCTCCCCGCGCGGCCCGACTCGAATCATCGGGTACTTGAGGCGGTGCGGCGAATAGATGAGCTGCTGGCCGGCAGCTCCCTTCGCGCAGGTGACTCCGTCGTTCATCGGGACGGCTTTGTTGCCGTAGATCTTGTGGATCTTCCCGTCCTTGACCCACATCTCGAGCCCGCACTCCGCCGGGCACATGCAGTCCGCGGTGTACTTCACCTCGAACTTGCCCATGTCCTGCTCCATCGCCTTGGCCTCGGCGAGGGTCAGCGATTTGAGCAGGCCTTCCGTGTTCAGTGCGGTCGCGCCGGCGAACAACCCCGAGTACTTCAGGAACTGCCGTCGAGAGAGGGTCATGGGAATCTCCTAGCGGTTGATCTCGCCGTCCGCGGCCACGAACACTTCCGGATCCGGGGCAATCAGCTGGACGACCGGCTTGGTCTCGTACTCGGGGTGCCACGGCGTGAACCTTTCCCTGGCCTTGAGCTGAGACACCACGCTGTTCGGGTCATTGAGATCGCCGAAGAAGCGGGCCTGCCCCGCGCAGTTCCGCACGCAGGCCGGCTCCTCGATCCCCGCGGCGAGCCGGTGGCTGCAGTAGTCGCACTTGTCGACCATCCGCAGGTCGGCAGCGCGCTTTCCGCGCACCTCGGGGCACTTGTTCGCGTACGGCTTCGGATCGTTTCTCGCCGGGAGGTGCTCGTGCATGTACCTGGCGCCGTACGGGCAGGCATCCTTGCATCGCCCGCAGCCGATGCACAGGTCGCGGTTCACCATGACGACTCCGTCCTCGCGCTTGTACGTGGCGCCGGGGACCGGACACGGCGGCACGCACGGCGGGTCGTCGCAGTGGTTGCAGATCTTCGGGAAGAAGTGACGTTTCGCCCGCGGGTACTCCCCCACGTCGGCGAAATCGACGCGCGAACGGAACGTGCCCACGGGCACTCCGTTCTCCATCTTGCAGCTGACTTGGCACGAAGTGCAGCCCACGCACTTCCTGAGGTCGACGAGCAGGGCGTACTTCTTCGTCATGGTGTTCCTCCGGCAGCGCCGGAGCGAACATCACTCCGGCGCCAACACTTCGAGCATCGCTCCGCGTTTCGTGAGTCGGCGGTAAGGGGGCTGCGAGTCGAAGTCGAACGAGTGGTCGAAAATCGCCGCACGTGCCCTCGCACGTTGCCATCGCCAGAGGCGACACACAACGAGGAGCATCCCGACTTTCGACCTAGGCGAACGCCTAGCTCCACTCGGGGCTGCGCCGCCTTGTCAGCTGATGAGGCCGCGTCTCGTCGCGTAACGGGTCAGGTCGGCACGGCTGTCGAGGCTGAGCTTCCTGAGGATGTTCGCGCGATGAAAATCGACGGTCTTGGCGCTGATGCCCAGAGCGTTCGCGATCTGCTGGTACGTCTGGCCCTGGGCCAGGAGCAGCATCACGTCGCGCTCGCGGGAACTCAGCGCATCGAGTGGATCCGCGGTGCGCTCGTCCCGGTGGACGTCGGCGACGATGCCGGCGATGACCGGATCCAGGAAGGTCCCGCCGGCTCGAACGGCGCGGATCGCCGTGACGAGCTCGTCGCCCTCGGAGCGCTTCAGGATGTAACCGGAGGCGCCCGCTCGCAGAGCGGGGAGCACGTATTCCCTGTTCTCGTGCTGCGTGAGCACGATGATCCTCGCGCTCGGAACGGACTCCCGTAGCTGCTGTGTCGCGGATATGCCGTCGAGCCCCTGCAGCCCGATGTCCATGAGGATGATGTCGGGACGCAGCTCACGCGCGGAGGCGACCGCTTCCGTCGCATCGTGCGCCTCACCCACGACCTTCAGATCCTGCTGCAGCTCGAGCAGCACGCGGATCCCGGCGCGCACCATCGCATGGTCATCGACGATCAGGACGGTCGTTGGCATCGCGCCTCACACCGGCACGGGAACCCGGACACGGATTCGCGTGCCATTTCCTTCTCGGCTATCGATCGAGCACTCTCCGCCAAGGATCTCGACCCGCTCGCGCATACCCAGTAGCCCGAGCCCGCGGCCATCGTAGCCGGGTCGCGAGAAGGTTTCGGCGCCGAAACCAACCCCATCGTCCGCCACTTCCAGGGTGGCCTCCGATGCCCACAAGCCCAGGGTGATGGTGACGCTCGTCGCGGACGCGTGCCGCACGACGTTCGAGAGCGCTTCTTGCGAAACCCGGAACAGTGTGGTCTCGACATCCAGTGGCAGCCTGCGCTCGGCGCCATCGACGTGCAGCGCGTGTGCGATCTCGCACCCGGCGAAGCGGGTCTCGACGAGCCAGCGGAGAGATGGGACGAGGCCGAGGTCATCGAGCACGCTCGGTCGCAGGTCATAGATGGTGTTCTGGAGCTCGCGCACTCCCTCGGCCGCGGTCTTCTTGAGAGCGGCGATGTGAACGAGCGCGGCTGGGGACTGCACGGCGAGCATCTGCTCCGCCGCCCTGAGGCCGAGGACGATGGAATTCAGCGTCTGGCCCGTCTCGTCGTGGAGCTCCCGAGCAATGCGCCTCCGCTCCTCCTCCTGCGCGCCGATCAGCTTCGCGAGGAGGTCGGCGCGTGAGCGCTCCTTCGCCTCCAGCTCGTCCCAGAGGCGCTTCGTCTCCAGCGCCACCCCCATCTGCCGGGCGACGTCCCGGAGCAGAGCGAGATCCTCCGACGCGAGCCCGTCCTGCGATGCGCTCGCGACGGCCACGGCGCCGAACACGCGGCCCTTCACCATCACCGGGACGGCGGCATGCGATGCGATCTCGGTGCCGTCGAAAGGCAGGATCGAATCTGCGAAGCACTCGCGCGGGGGCATGCGGAGGACGACGGCCTCTCCGGTCGCGATGACCCGAGCGCACGCGCACTCGCTTCCGAAGCTCGCGTGGACTACCACCTCACCGCTGAAGCCGCACGCCGCTGCAACTCGCGACGACGCCCCCTCCCGAAGCACGATCCATCCCACGCGCAGGTTCAGAGCTGCCAGAGAATCGGTGAGCGCTCTCTGCATACCCGAGAGGACGTCATCCGGAGCCGCGGCTGCGGTCGCAACGGCGTTGACGGCCGAGAGCTCTCGGTTTCGCCGCTGAAGGGCGGCCATCGTCGAGTCGAGGTTGATGGACAGGTTGTTGAAAGCCCGGGCGAGGTCCCCGACCTCGTCCGTCGAACCGCGGTCTTCGATGATCCCGAACTCGCCGTTCGCGAGACGGCGAGCATGGTCCGTGACTGCCTCGAGCGGCTTGCTGATGCGTCGTCCGAGAGCGAGCGCCACCGCGGTCCCGACGATCACGCCGACGAGCGTGAGGACTGCGATCGTCCTCGCTACGGCGCGCACGGAGGTCGCGATCATCCTTTCTCCAAAGCCCACGTGGAGCTCTGCATCGAGCCCGTCGATGACCCGAACCGCCACGTCGCGCACGATCCCGTTCTCCGTCATGAGCACGCGCCACTGGACGCTGGGTGACTCTTTGGAACTCAGTCGATTCGCCGATGCGAGCTCCCTTGGCAGCCCTCGAGGGAATGTGTGGAGGACGCGACGATTCATCGGGTCGATGACGTATGCGTAGGCGACGGAGGGCGATGCGGCGGCGAGGTCGTCCAGCACGCCCTGAACCTTCACCCAGCTCCCGTCGAGCAGCGGATCGGCGAGCCTTTCCGCGGCCATGCGCGTGAGGGTGAGCTCGGCATCGGAAGCCTGCCGTCGGAGCGAGCTGCGGATGAGCGCGTGAAGCGAGCCGATCGTCAAGAGG
>JAJYBG010000092.1 GCA_021779075.1 Actinomycetes bacterium
GGCCCGCTCGCCGGCGACGAGATCGAGCTCACCCCCGACCCGCTCACCATCGGCCGATCCAGCGACTCCGGTCTCATCCTCCACGACGACTACACGAGCACCCACCATGCCCGCATCATGCTGTGGAACGACGAGTGGATGCTGCAGGACCTCGACTCGACCAACGGCACCTTCCTCGACGGCAGGCGAGTCACCTCGCCGACGCCGATCCCTCTGGACACCCCCATCCGGATCGGCCTCACCACCTTCGAGTTGAGGCGCGCGTGACGATGAACACGCGCGGCGCGGCCGTCAGCCACGTCGGGCGCGTCCGCACCCAGAATCAGGATTCCGGCTACTCGGGCGAATCCCTCTTCCTCGTCGCCGACGGCATGGGAGGCCACGCCGGCGGCGACGTCGCGAGCGCCATCGCGACGAACTTCATCAAGCAGGTCGACGGCGACTATCCCGACGCCGAGGCCGCCCGCGACGCCCTGCGGACCGCCCTGCTCGACGCCAACCGCCGGCTGATCGACACGGTGCGCCAGCACCCGGAACTCACCGGCATGGGCACGACCGTCAGCGCCATCCTGCGCGTCGGCGACCACGTCGCGCTCGCCCACATCGGCGACTCGCGCATCTATCTGTACCGCGATGGCGAACTCACCCAGATCTCGACCGACCACACCTTCGTGCAGCGTCTCGTCGAAACGGGCCGCATCACCGAGGAGGAGGCGCTCGTCCACCCGCGCCGTTCGGTGCTCATGCGCGTGCTCGGCGATGTCGACGCGAACCCGGAGATCGACGCGTGGGTGCTGCCGACCCTCCCAGGAGACCGCTGGCTGATCTGCTCGGACGGCCTCAGCGGCTTCGTCAAGAACGACCAGATCCTCCGGGCGTTCGCCCTCGAGCTCAGCCCCAAGGCCACCGCGGATCGGCTGCTGCGCTACAGCCTCGACGCGGGGGCACCCGACAACGTGACCGCCATCATCGCCGACATCGACCGCGACGTCCAGCCGCACGAGCCCGTCACGGTCGGCGCCGCCGCAGCCCCCATCTCATACGACGTGCCCGCACCGCGCACCCGCAGCGCCTGGCGGCCGATCCCCGCGACGATCCTGCACCCGAGTCGGTCAGTCGCCGAGCCGACGCACTTCGAGCCGAAGACCGACGACTACCTCTCGGAGCTCATCGACGAGGGGGCCCGCCGCCTGCGGCGCCGCCGCATCGCCCTCGCCGTCGTCATCGCCGTCGTCATCGCCGCGATCGTCGGCGCCGCGTGGGGCGGCTACGCCTGGACGCAGACCCGCTATTACGTCGGCGTCGCGCCCGACGGCAACGTCGCGATCTACGAGGGAGTTCAGCAGAGCCTCGGCACCTGGCAGCTCTCGCACGTCTACCAGGAGAGCGCGATCTCGGTGACGACGCTGAACTTCTACCAGCAGCAGCAGGTGCGCCAGACCATCAACGCCGCCTCGTTCGCCGACGCAGTCCGGATCGTCGAAGGGTTGCGCCGTGGCGACTGACCCCCTTGTCACGAGCGTCATCCCGCGCCTGCGCATCCGCATCCCGAAGCGGCTGCGCAACCTCGAGCTGGGCTTGCTCGTCATCGCGTTCATCATCACGACGAGCTCGTTCGTGCTCGTGCAGCTCGGCGCGCTCGGGCGGATCGACCTCACCCTCGCGTTCCTCGTCGTCGGTCTCGGCGTCCTCATCGTCGGCACGCATGTCGCGCTGCGGTTCACCGCGCCGAACGCGGATCCGTTCCTGCTTCCCATCGCGACGGTCATCAACGGTCTCGGCATAGCCGAGATCTACCGCATCGACATCGCCGACGGCCTCATCGGCTGGGATGCCGCCTCCGTCCGCCAGATCGTGTGGACGGGCATCGCCGTCGTCTGCGCGCTGGTCGTCATCGTCTCGGTGCAGAACCACCGCGCCTACCAGCGCTACACCTACCTCTTCGGACTGCTCGCGATCGTGCTCGTGCTGCTGCCGATGCTGCCCGGCATCGGCCGCGACGTGAACGGCGCCCGAGTGTGGATCGGCATCGGCCCCCTCTCGTTCCAACCCGGCGAGCTCGCCAAGATCGCACTCGCGATCTTCTTCGCGGGATACCTCGTGCAACGCCGCGAAGCGCTCTCGAGCGTGGGCCGCAAGGTCCTCGGCATGCGCCTGCCGCGCGGCCGCGACCTCGGCCCGATCATCCTCGTCTGGGCCATGGCGATGGCCGTCATCGTCTTCCAGCACGACCTCGGCACCGGTCTTCTGTACTTCGGCCTCTTCCTCGTCATGCTCTACCTCGCGACCGGGCGCTTCAGCTGGATCGTCATCGGCATCGTGCTCTTCGGCGGCGGCGCGTTCGCCGCGAGCCGGGTCCTCGACTACGTGCAGGGCCGTTTCCAGAACTGGCTCAACCCCTTCGACCAGTCGACGTACGACGCAGTCGGCGGCAGCTACCAGATCGTGCAGGGGCTCTTCGGCCTCGCCCACGGCGGCCTGCTCGGCACCGGGCTCGGCCAGGGCGATCCCACCATCACGCCGCTGCCGGCGAGCGACTTCATCATCACGTCCCTCGGCGAGGAGCTCGGCCTCATCGGCCTCTTCGCGATCCTCTGCCTCTACATGGTGTTCGTCGCGCGCGGCCTGCGCATCGGCTTCGCGAGCGAGGACGACTTCGGCAAACTGCTCGCCGCCGGGCTCTCGTTCGCCGTCGCCTGGCAGGTCTTCATCGTCGTCGGCGGCGTCACCCGGGTCGTGCCTGAGACGGGCCTCACCGCGCCGTTCCTCGCCGCGGGCGGCTCGAGCCTGGTCGCCAACTGGATCATCGTCGCCATGCTGCTGAGGCTGTCCGACACCGTGCGCAACCAGCCAAGGGCGGTAGCGCCATGAACCGCGAACTGCGCAGGGTGTCCTGGCTCGTCCTCGCGATGTTCGTCGCGTTGTTCACGGCCGCGTCCATTATCCAGGTAGGACAGGCGGATGCCCTCTACACCGACTCCCGCAACACCCGCGCCGTCGGGGACCAGTACGACGTGCAGCGCGGGCCGATCCTCGTCGGCGGCAGGCCCGTCGTGCAATCCGTGGCGTCGAAGGACGGCTACAAGTACCAGCGCGAGTACGCCGACGGCCCGCTCTACGCCTCGGTGACGGGGTACTACGCCATCAACGGCGCCGCAACCGGCATCGAATCCGCCCTCAACCAGGAACTCGCCGGCACCTCGAACGCCGACTTCCTCAGCCGCCTCAACGACACGCTCACGGGCGCGCACCCGCAGGGCAATTCCGTAGAGCTCACCATCGACGCGAAAGTGCAGAAAGCCGCCTACGACGCACTCGGCGGCCTGCAGGGCGCCGTCGTCGTCGAGGAGGTGAAGACGGGCCGCATCCTCGCGCTCGTCTCGAAGCCCGACTACGACCCCAACGTGCTCGCCGCTCACGACACCAACGCCTATCTCGCCGCCTACCACAAGCTCGCGAGCGCCGCCGGCGACCCGCTCGTCAACAAGGCGATCACCGACCTCAACCCGCCCGGCTCCACCTTCAAGCCTGTCGTGAGCTCGGCGGCGATCGGATCGGGCGCCTACTCGAAGAGCTCCCCGCTGCCGAACGTCTCGTCCCTGAAGCTGCCCGGCTCGAACACGGTCATCCACAACGACAACCGCACGACGTGTGCGGGTAGCGCCGCCACGGTGTCCATCGAGCTTGCGCAGGCGTTCTCCTGCAACCTGCCGTTCGCCGAGCTCGGCGCGAAGCTCGGCTCGGCGGCGGTCAAACAGCAGGCCGAACTCTTCGGCTTCAACCACGAGTTCGACATCCCGATGCCGGTGAGCAAGAGCCTCTACCCCGGTTACTCCGACGCCGCCCAGCTCATGATGAGCGCCTTCGGGCAGATAGACGACCGGGCCACCGCGCTGCAGATGGCGATGAACATGGCGACGATCGCAAACGGCGGTGTGGTGATGAATCCGACGGTCGTCGACTCGATCCTCGCCCCCGATCTCACAGTCCGGCAGGCCTTCCAGGCCAGCCAGTTCGGCCGGGCGGTGTCGGCGGCGACGGCCAAGACCGAGACCGAAATGTTGGTCAAGGGTGTCGAGGAGGGCACGGGAACGAATGCGAGGATTAGCGGTGTCAGCGTCGCCGGCAAGACGGGAACCGCCCAGAACGGGGTGGACAAGCCCTTCACGCTCTGGTTCACAGGTTTCGCCCCGGCTGACAACCCGCAGTACGCCGTCTCGGTGGTCGTCGAGAACGGTGGAGGCATGAATCAGAGCGGAACGGGCAACGCGGTCGCGGCTCCCGTGGCACGAAAGGTATTAGAGGCGGTGCTGGGAAAATGAGACCTTCGGCAGGGCTCACTTTCGGCGGGCGTTACGAGCTGGTCTCGCGCATCGCGATCGGCGGCATGGGCGAGGTCTGGAACGCGACCGACCAGGTCATCGGCCGCACCGTCGCCATCAAGATCCTCAAAGACGAGTACCTGGGCGACCCCACGTTCCTCGAGCGCTTCCGCACCGAGGCCCGTCACGCGGCCCTCGTCAACCACGAGGGGATCGCCAACGTCTTCGACTACGGCGAGGAGGAGGGCAGCGCCTACCTCGTCATGGAGCTCGTGCCCGGCGAGGCGCTCTCGACCATCCTGGAGCGCGAGGGAAAGCTCTCACCCGAGCGCACGCTCGACATCGTGGCGCAGACCGCCGCCGCACTGCAGGCCGCGCACGCGGCGGGTCTCGTCCACCGCGATATCAAGCCCGGCAATCTGCTCATCACGCCCGACGGCCGGGTGAAGATCACCGATTTCGGCATCGCGCGCGTCGCCGACCAAGTGCCGCTCACCGCGACCGGGCAGGTCATGGGCACGGTGCAGTACCTCTCGCCCGAGCAGGCGAGCGGTCATCCGGCATCCCCGGCGACCGACATCTACTCGCTCGGCATCGTCGCCTACGAGGCCGTCGCGGGACACCGGCCCTTCACGGGCGAGTCGCAGGTCGCGATCGCGATGGCGCAGATCAACGAGGCGCCGCCGGCCCTGCCGACGACGATCAGCGAGCCGGTACGCAACCTCATCTTCGCGTGCATCGCGAAGAGCCCCGCCGACCGCCCGGCGAGCGCCGCCCACCTCTCGCGCGCGGCGGCGGCGCTGCGGCGCGGCGATGTAGCCGCCGCCGCGGCGGCAGTGCCGGCGGTGCTCGGCCTCGAGAGCACGACCTCGGCGACGATCCTGCTGCCCACGGCCGACACCGCGCCGACCGCTGCGACGAGGATGCTGTCGGCGAGTCCGGCGACGACTCCGCTCGAACGCCCCGCCGCGCGTTCGACG
>JAJYBG010000093.1 GCA_021779075.1 Actinomycetes bacterium
CACCATGCCCATGAGCTGCCGCAGTTCGCCGCGGCTCATGGTCTGCGTGTCGACGCCGTCGACGAGGATGCGGCCGCTCTGAGGGTCGTAGAAGCGCATCAGGAGGTTGACGAGCGTCGTCTTGCCTGCGCCGGTGGGACCGACGATCGCGACGGTCTGGCCCGGCTCGGCGATGAGCGAGAGGTCTGCGATGAGCGGGTTGTCCGCGTCGTAGCTGAAGCCGACGTGCTCGAACTGGATGCGGCCGCGGGGCTGCGCAGGACGCTCGGGCGCCGCGGGGTCGGGAGTCTGCTCGTCCGCATCGAGCAGCTCGAAGACGCGCTCTGCCGAGGCGACGCCCGACTGCAGCAGGTTGGCCATCGAGCCGAGCTGCGTCACCGGCTGGGTGAACTGCCGGGAGTACTGGACGAACGCCTGCACGTCGCCGAGCTGCATCATGCCGGATGAGACCCGCAAGCCCCCCGCGACCGCGACGACGACGTAGAGGATGTTGCCGATGAACATCATCGCGGGCATGATGACGCCCGACACGAACTGGGCGTTGAAGCTCGCCCGGAACAGCGCCTCGTTCTCGACGGTGAAACGCTCCTCGACCTCGCGGTGGCGCCCGAAGACCTTCACGAGGGCGTGACCGGTGAAGGTCTCCTCGACCTGTGCGTTGAGCGTTCCGGTGCGCCGCCACTGGTCGACGAACTGGCGCTGCGAGCGGCGCGCGATGTACGACGCGACGAAGATGCTCAACGGGATCGTCACCAGAGGGATGAAGGCGAGCTGCCACGAGACGATGAACATCATCACGATGATGCCGATGACCTGGAACAGCGAGGTGAGCACCTGCGCCATCGTCTGCTGCAGCGTCTGCGCGATGTTGTCGATGTCGTTGGTGACCCGGCTGAGGAGGTCCCCTCGCTCCATCCGGTCGAAGTACGTCAGCGGCAGCGCGTGGATCTTCCGCTCGACGTCCTCGCGCAGCCGGTAGACGGTGCGCTGCACGATGCCGTTGAGCAGGTAGGCCTGCAGCCACGACAGGACGGCAGAGCCGAAGTAGAGCAGGAGCACGACCGCGAGCAGCCGGCTGAGAGCCGTGAAGTCGATGCCCCGACCCGGCAGGAAGTCGATGCCGCCCAGCATGTCGGCGAGCTGGCCCTGCCCCGAGCTGCGGAGGCCCGCGATGACCTGGGCCTTGGTGAGGCCGGTCTGCAGTGCCTTGCCGAAGGCACCCGCGACGATGATGTTGGTGGCGTTGCCGAGCAGCCGCGGCCCCAGCACCGACAGGCCGACGCTGACGATCGTGAACACCGCCACGAGCACGACAAGCGCCCGCTCCGGGCTCAGCCGGCCGATAAGGCGCTTGGCGGAGGGTCCGAAGTTCATCGCCTTGCCGCTCGGCGCGACGCCGCCCGCCGTGCGACCCATCTCCCCCGCGCGCGCCACGCCGCCGCGCCCCATGCTCATGCGGCCTCCTCGGCGCTGAGCTGCGAGGAGACGATCTCCGCGTAGGTGGGATTGCCCGCGAGCAGCTCGTGGTGCGTGCCGACGCCCACGATGCGACCGGCGTCGAGCACGACGATGCGATCGGCATCCATGATCGTCGAGATGCGCTGGGCGACGATGACGAACGTCGCGCCGCGCTCGGTTTCCTTGAGCGCGATGCGCAGCCGTGCATCGGTGGCGAGGTCGAGGGCCGAGAACGAGTCGTCGAAGATGTAGATCTCCGGATGCTTGACGAGCGCGCGGGCGATGGCGAGACGCTGCCGTTGGCCGCCCGAGACGTTCACGCCGCCCTGGGCCACGGTAGCGTCGAGGCCGCCCATCGCGCGGACGAAGTCGCTCGCCTGGGCGGTATCGAGCGCGCGCCAGAGCTCGATCTCCGTCGCGTCGGGCTTGCCGTAGCGCAGGTTGCTCGCCACGGTGCCCGAGAACAGGAAGGGCTTCTGCGGCACGAGGCCGATGCGGCTCCACAGCAGATCGAGGTCGAGGCTCGTGACATCGACTCCGTCGACGGCCACCGTGCCGCTCGTCGCGTCGAACAGCCTGGGCAGCAGGCTGATGAGCGTCGTCTTGCCCGATCCGGTGCTGCCGACGATGGCGACGGTCTCGCCGCGTTCGACGCGGAAGCCGACATCGGTGAGCACAGGGGCCTGGGCGCCCGGGTAGTGGAATCCCACCGCCGAGAGTTCCAGGGTGCCGATCTCGCGCAGCTCCACGATCGGTCGCTCGGGCTCGCGGACGCTCGACGCGGTGTCGAGCACCTCGGCGATGCGGTCTGCCGAGACGGCGGCGCGCGGCGCCATGACGCCGATGAAAGTCGCCATCATCACCGCCATGAGGATCTGCACGAGGTAGGTGATGAACGCGGTGAGCGCGCCGAGCTGCATCTGGCCGGAGTCGATGCGGAACGCGCCGAACCACATCACCGCAGCCGACGAGATGTTGACCGTGAGCATGACGATGGGGAACATCAGCGCGAAGAGCCGCCCGGCGCGCACCGCGGTGAGGGTCACTTCGTCGTTGGCCATGGTGAAGCGATCCGTTTCGATGCGCTCGCGGACGAAGGCGCGGATGACGCGGATGCCGGTGAGCTGCTCCCGCAGCACCTGGTTGATGCGGTCGATGCGGTTCTGCATGCGGCGGAACTGAGGCACCATCCGGGTGACGATGAGCGCGACCGCGACGAGCAGCACCGGCACGGCGATCCCGATGATCCAGGTGAGCTCGAGGTCCTGCTGCAGGGCGAGCACGACGCCCCCGACGGCGATGATCGGCGCCGAGACGAGCAGCGTGCAGGTCATGAGCACGAGCATCTGCACCTGCTGCACGTCGTTCGTGTTGCGGGTGATGAGGGATGGCGGCCCGAACTGCGCCACCTCCCGCTCGGAGAACGCCCCCACATGGGTGAAGAGCGCCAGCCGCAGGTCGCGGCCGAGGCCCATCGCGGCGCGGGCGCTGAAGTACACCGCGGCGATCGAGCAGGCGACCTGGGCGAGGGTGACGAGCAGCATCCACCCGCCGGTGCCGAGGATGTAGGAGGTATCGCCCTTGGCGATGCCGTAGTCGATGATGTCGGCGTTGAGCGTCGGCAGATAGAGCGAGGCCAGGGCCTGGGCGATTTGGAAGACGACGACCGCGAACAGCAGCCGCCAGTGCGGTTTCAGAAAATGGCCCAGCAGCCTCAACAGCATGTGCCGATCCTCGCACGCCCCCAATGTCAGTGGGTCGCGCTAGATTCGCCGCATGACCAAGGCAGCACTTTTCCTCGCACGCACCGAGTCGCCCATCGGGCGCATCGAGCTGACCAGCGACGGCGACGCGATCACCTCCCTCTCTGTCGCGAAAGACGGCGCCCTCCCCCTCGACGGCCTGCCCGCCAACTCGAACGCGGTCCTCGACGAGGCCGTCCGCCAGCTCGGCGAGTACTTCGCCGGCGACCGGGTCGACTTCGACCTTCCCGTGCACCTGACGGGCACCGAGTTCCAGCGCAAGGTGTGGGCGGTCATCGCCGAGCTGCCGTTCGGCGAGTACACCTCCTACGGCGAGATCGGCCTCGAGGTCGGCCTTGGCCCGGTGGGTCGCGCGGTCGGCGGCGCAGTGGGTGCCAACCCGGTGCCGATCATCGTGCCCTGCCACCGCGTACTGTCCTCCGAAGGCCGCGTGACCGGCTACTCGGCCGGGGCGGGCATCCCGACGAAGCTGTGGCTGCTCGCCCACGAGGGCGTCACGCTTGCCGCGTGATCCGCTCACCGTCGGCGACGACGGGAAGGCGCGCCGCGTGTGGGCGGCCACACCGGAATACGTCGTCTACCACGACGACGAGTGGGGCATCCGATGTGCGACGACCGGCGCCTCATCGAGAAGCTCTGCGTCGAAGGCTTCCAGGCTGGGCTGTCCTGGCTGACGATTCTGCGGCGATCAGTGGGTCACGAGAGTCAGCCGTCGTCCGTCGAGCTCCAGACGGAACCCGGCCGAGTCGCCCCATTCGACGAATTCAGCCGGCGTCTGAGGGTCGACGCCGGCAAGAGCGAAGGCTCGGGCGAGCTCGCCTTTCGCGTGCTTGTTGAAGTGGTTGAGAGCGCGGCGACGGCTGGCGGCATCCTCGCTGACGACGTCGAGGACCACCGCGTCATCGCGATCAGGAATCGGCCCGAGTTCCGCGTAGGAACGCGACCGGGCGTCGACGATGAGCCCGCGCCGGGAGGCGAGCACCGCCGCCACGGGCTGCGCCCAGACCTCCTTGAGCCTGAGGCCTGGCAGACGCGAATCGTGCGAGAGCCGATAGTCGGGGATGCCGTCGAGCGCGCCGACCGGGCCGAACAGGGCGCTCTGGATGACGACGTGCCGACCGAGCCGCGCCCGGGCGGAATCCGGCAGGGTGGCCGCGTCGAGCGCGCCGTAGAGCACCCCGATGTAGCGGTCGGCCGCGGGCAGCACCCCGGATGTCTCGAGCACCCGGTTCTTGGCCACCTCGGCATACCGGGTGCGCCCCAGTTTCAGCGCGGCGACGGCGGCATCGCCGTCGGCGGCGAGTTCCCGGGTCGCGCGCAGAACCGCGCGCCGGGCATCCGCCAACTCCGGAAACCGCAGCGAGGCCAGCCGCAAACCGCCGCCGCCGCCGGGGCGCTTGGTCTCCGACGGCGGCAGCAGAAGCAGCAAAGGGCCTACGCCGATACGAGCTCGGCACGGCTCGCCACGACTGTGACGATGTCGGCTGCGATCGAGAAGTAGCCGCCTGCGGCGTTGGCGACGATCTTCTCGCCGCCGGGCAACGTGATGCGCACCTGGCCGTCGGCGAGCAGGCCGAGCACGGGTTCGTGACCGGGCAGCACACCGATCTCGCCGATCATCGTCCTGGCGACGACCATCTCGGCGTCGCCGGACCAGACCTTGCGATCGGCCGCGACGATGCTGACATTGAGGGTGCGGGCCATAGCCTAGCCGTTCTCCTTCTGGATCTGCGCCCACTTCGCCTCGACGTCGCCGATCGCGCCGACGTTGAAGAACGCCTGCACCGGCACGTGGTCGAAGTCGCCGCGCGCGATGGCGTCGAACGACTCGATGGTCTCCCTGATGGGCACGGTGGAGCCGTCGACGCCCGTGAACTTCTTGGCCATGTAGGTGTTCTGCGAGAGGAACTGCTGAATGCGGCGGGCGCGCTCCACGGTGATCTTGTCCTCTTCGGAGAGCTCGTCGACACCGAGGATCGCGATGATCTCCTGGAGCTCCTTGTTCTTCTGGAGGATCTGCTTCACCGTCGTCGCGACCCGG
>JAJYBG010000094.1 GCA_021779075.1 Actinomycetes bacterium
GAGGTTCGCGCCGTACTCGACGCTCTCGGCAGCGGCGACGTCGGCCTTGGCGGCGTAGATCTGGTCGCCGATCGCCTTGAAGCGCGCCCAGAGGGTGTCGTCGTCACGCTTGCCGGCGCGGCCGGCGAGCTTCCACTCGTCGAGCAGGGTGCGGTAGGCGGGGATGGCGTCGGCACCCTTGGCGACGAGCGCCTCGGCCTTCTCGATGAGGGCGTGCTTGGCGGCGCGGGCGTCGCGGTGCACGGAATCCAGTTCGGCATAGAACGCCTTGCGGTGCTGCTCGATGGAGGTGCGCGCCGTGCGGAAACGCTTCCACAGCTCGTTCGCGGCGTCCTTCGGCAGCCGCGGGCCCGTCTGCTGGTGGGCCTGCCACTTCTGGAAGAGCGCGTCGAGCTCGGTCGTCACCTGCTTCCAGTTCGCCTTCGCCGGATCTTCGGCGGCGAGTTTCTCGGCGTCGGCGACGATCGCCTCGCGTTCGGCGAGCGCGGCGCCGACGATCGCCTTCGCCTCGGCCGACTGCTGCTCGGTGAGCTCCTCGACGGAGCCGCCCAGCGTGTCGAGCCGGGTCAGAAGCGACGCGAAGTCGCCGACCGCGTTCGCGCCGTCGAGGTTCTTCTTCAACGAGACCACGGACTTCGCGACGTCGGCGGCCGGTGCGCCGCGCCGGGCGCGCTGCTCGAGCAGCGATACCTGGCCCGCGAGGTCGGCGAACTTGCGCTCGAAGTAGGCGAGGGCTTCTTCCGGCGAGGCGTCCGGATACTCGCCGACGACGCGCTCGCCATCGCGGTCTCGGACGTACACGGTTCCGTCTTCTGCGACACGGCCCCAGGGCCGCTGTTCAGGATTGGACAAAGCCCCACCTTGCTCGGGCGGCCGACGGCTCGGCCGATGCTGATACGGCGTTCAGCCTATTGCAGGGCCGGAAACAGGCGCGACCGGGCTACTTGATCGTTACCGAGGTGATCGTCGTCGCGACCTTCGGGGTGCCGTCGCCGGGGGCGGACGGGTTGGAATCCGTCTCGCCCTTGTCCACGACCTGGGTGACCAGGCCGGAGAGGCCGCTCGTCACCTTTCCGACCACGGTGTAGCCGCCGACGATGTCGGACGGGATCGTCGACTCCTGGTAGACGATGAAGAACTGGCTGCCGTTGCTGTAGCCGTTGTCGCTCTGCCGGGCCATCGCAATGACGCCGGTCGCGTAGACGTTGTCGGCCGGAGCGTTCTCGACCGGACCGTAGCTGTAGCCGGGACCGCCGCTGCCCGCGGTCGCGACGGTCCTGCCACCGCCGCACTGCAGCACGTAGATGCCCGAGGTCGTCAGACGGTGGCAGACCGTGCCGTCGTACCAGCCCGATCTGATGAGCGAGATGACCGCGGATGCCGCCTGCGGGGCGGCCTTGCCGTCGAGCTCGATGCCGAGCGCGATGGACTTGTTGAGCGTCAGCGTGCCGGTCCAGGAGCGGTTCGCGGCGACGGTCTGGGCTGGGACGTTGCCCTGATTCCCGCCCGTGGCGCTGGGCGAGGCGCTCGACGCGGCCGGCGAGGGGGTGTTCGAAGCGCTGGAACTCGGCACCGGCTCGGGGGCGCCGGGACCGGCGCCGAAGTAGCCGAGCTGAGCTCCGACGGCGATGATCGCAGCAACGATGACGCCGAAACCGGCCGCGATGTTGTCGCGGCGACGACGGCGCAGTCTCGCCTGGTGCACGCCCTGGCGCGCCTGGTAGGCGCGGAGCCGCTCGCGCGCGACACGGGCTTCGCGGTCGGTCTTCTTGGCCACAGGAGTCCTTTCGAGTCCGGGGAAACCCTACTGAGTCGCGCTCTGCGCGCCCAAACCGCCGCGAAGTGCGCCGGATCGACGCTTCCCGCCGGTTTTAGCGTCGATCCGGCGCACTTCGGGTGGATGGCGAGCGGGCCCGGAGCGCCGGAGAGCAGCGTCGGCGCCCGAACGTAGGCTTGCGGCATGGCGGAGTCGCGGGTCGGGCTGATGAGCGGCCAGGTGCCGCTCGCCGTGCGCATGCGGCCTCGCACGATCGACGAGATCGCCGGGCAGAAGCACCTGCTGGCGGCGGGGTCGCCGCTCGTTGCGCTCGCGAGCGACGCCATCGGCGACCGCGGCAATGTCTCGGTCATCCTGTGGGGTCCGCCCGGCACCGGCAAGACGACGATCGCCCAGGTCATCGCGCGCTCTTCGGGGCGGCGCTTCGTCGAGCTGTCCGCGGTGTCGGCCGGCGTCAAGGACGTCCGGCAGGTGATGGACGAGGCGCAGTCCAACCGCGACCTCTATGGCATCTCGACCGTGCTCTTCCTGGACGAGATCCACCGCTTCAGCAAGGCCCAGCAGGACGCGCTCCTGCCCGGCGTCGAGAACGGCTGGGTCATCCTCGTCGCGGCGACGACGGAGAACCCGTCCTTCTCCGTCATTCCGCCGCTGCTGTCGCGCTCGCTGCTGCTCACCCTGGAAACCCTCTCGGACGACGACCTCGGCACCGTCATCGACCGTGCCGTCGCCGACGAGCGCGGTCTCGGCGGCCGGTTCGCTCTGGAACCCGCGGCGCGCTCGGCGATCATCCAGCTCGCCTCGGGCGACGCCCGGCGCGCGCTCACGGCCCTCGAGGCGGCATCCGTCGGCGCGGACGCCTCCCACACCGGCACCATCACCGCCGAGCTCGTCTCGCACGCCGTCGACCGCGCGCTGCTGCGCTACGACCGGCAGGGTGACGAGCACTACGACGTCATCAGCGCCTTCATCAAGTCGATGCGCGGCTCCGATGCCGACGCGGCGCTGCACTACCTCGCCCGCATGATCGAGGCAGGTGAGGATCCGCGCTTCATTGCCCGCCGGATGATCGTCCTCGCCGCCGAGGACATCGGGATGGCCGACCCCCGCGCGCTGCAGATGGCCGTGGCCGCCGCCGACGCGGTGCAGTACATCGGCATGCCCGAGGGGCGCATCCCGCTCGCCGAGGCCGTGGTCTACCTCGCGACCGCGCCGAAGTCGAACGCAGTGATCGTCGGGGTGGACTCCGCCCTGGCCGACGTCCGCGCCGGGAAGATGGGGCGCGTCCCCCCGCATCTGCGCGACGCCCACTACCCGGGTGCGAAGAAGCTCGGCCACGGCAAGGGGTACCAGTACGCGCACGACTCGGAGGCGGGCGTCGTCGAGCAGCAGTACCTGCCCGACGAGATCGCCGAGGCTTCGTACTACCGCCCCACCGAGCACGGCTTCGAGCGTGAGATCGCGTCGCGGTGGGAGCAGCTGAAGCGGATCATCCGGGGGAAGTAGGGGCAGTCGGCGCCTCGCTCAGCAGGTCGCCCCGCCCTTCGGGCTGACTTTCTCCGCGGCGCGGCACAGCAGGGATGCCCCGGCGGCGTGTCGGACCGGATCTCAGCCCGAGAGAACGCAGTCGGCATGCCATGCCGGGGACGCCGGAGCAGGGCGAGCTCTGATAGGCTCTATTGGTTTGGTGCGCGCCCTGTAGCCGGGTGCCCCGAGCAATCCCTCACTGAATTGATGTCGCTCGCCCTGCGGGCGACGAGATGACCGGCCCCGAAAGGCGGGGGCGGTCGGTGTGCGAATTCAGCGCACACGCTCCGTCGGGAGATCGAATTCAACGAAAGGAATCCGCGTGTCCTCACGTGCCCGCAGCAAGACCCGCGAGTCCAGAGCTCTCGGCATCGCACTCACCCCGAAGGCCGCCCGCTACCTCGAGAAGCGTCCGTACGCTCCCGGCGAGCACGGCCGCACCAAGCGCAAGAGCGACAGCGACTATGCCGTCCGCCTGCGCGAGAAGCAGCGCCTCCGCGCCCAGTACGGCATCCAGGAGAAGCAGCTGCGCATCGTCTTCAACGAGGCGCACCGCACCCAGGGCCTCACCGGTGAGAACCTCGTCGAGCTCCTCGAAATGCGTCTCGACGCCCTCGTGCTCCGCGCCGGCTTCGCCCGCACCACCTCGCAGGCGCGCCAGTTCGTCACTCACCGCCACATCCTCGTCGACGGCCAGATCGTCGACCGCCCGTCCTTCCGCGTGAAGCCGGGCCAGCTCATCCACGTCAAGGCCCGCTCCGAGGGCACCGAGCCGTTCCAGGTCGCGGCCGCCGGCGGTCACGTCGACGTGCTACCCAAGGTCCCGGCCTATCTCGAGGTCGAGCTGGACAAGCTTCAGGCGCGCCTGGTGCGCCGCCCGAAGCGAGCCGAAGTGCCGATCACGTGCGAGGTTCAGCTCGTCGTCGAGTACTACGCGGCTCGCTAGCGCTCAGAGCAACGGCCCGGTGGGCCGTTGCGCGCGCGAGCCGCCGCCGAAGGCGGAGGTAGCGTTCCGGACGGTCCGGTGGACCGCCCTGCCGCCGCCGATAGGCGGGTTGTGCACAAACCGTTAGCCTTGAGGGCGGGGTTCTTCGGAATCCCGCCCTCGTGCTCTCTACTCGATCGGAAGTGACGAAATGAAGAGTGTCCTCTGGCTGCTTGCCGGGGCCGTCGCCGGCTTCGCCGTCGCCCACCAGGTCAACAAGACCGAGCAGGGCCGGAAATTCTTCTCCGAACTCGACCAGAAGGCGCACGACTTCGGCGCCGCGGTCGCCGAGGGCTACTACGCGCGTGAGGCCGAGCTGCGCGGCAAGAGCGAGTAAGGGCGCACCGCACCTTCATGCAGACCGCTGAAATCCACCGCCGCTATCTCGATTTCTTCGCAGCGCGCGGACACACCATCGTGCCGTCGGCGTCCCTCGTCAGCGATGACCCGTCGCTGCTCTTCACCGTCGCCGGCATGGTGCCGTTCATCCCGTACCTCACCGGCATCGAGCCGGCACCGTACCCGCGCGCGGCCGATGTGCAGAAGTGCATCCGCACCAACGACATCGACGAGGTCGGCAAGACCGCCCGGCACGGCACCTTCTTCCAGATGCTCGGCAATTGGTCGTTCGGCGACTATTTCAAGGCCGGCGCGATCGAATACGCCTGGGAGCTGCTCACCCAGCCGGAGAGCGATGGCGGGCTAGGCTTCCGGGAATCCGACCTCTGGGTCACCGTCTTCGAGGACGACGACGAGGCCATCGCGCTGTGGAAGCAGATCGCGGGATTGCCCGACGAGCGCATCCAGCGCTTCGGGCGCAGCGACAACTTCTGGTCCACCGGCCAGGCCGGCCCCGCCGGCCCCTGCTCGGAGATCTACTTCGACCGCGGCCCGAAGTACGGCCCGGACGGCGGACCCCAGGTCGACGA
>JAJYBG010000095.1 GCA_021779075.1 Actinomycetes bacterium
CTCCAGGGCGCGGCGCTGGCTCGGCGCGAGCTCGGTATCGGCCACGACGGTGTCGGCACCGAGGTTCGCCACGATCGCCTTGAGCTCTTCGGCCTTGCCGCGGCCGAGGTAGGTCGACGGGTCAGGGTACGGCCGGCGCTGCAGCACGCCATCCAGGACCTCGGCGCCGGCCGTCTCGCACAGCGCGGCGAGTTCGCGCAGCGAGCTCTCGGCGTCCTCGACGGAGCCGCCCGGATAGACGCCGATGAGCACGACCTTCTCGAGGCGCAGCTGCCGGTATTCGACCTCGGTGACGTCCTCGAGTTCGGTGCGCAGGCCGCCGACGCGGCGGAGCGCGGCGCGCTCCTCACGGTCGAACTGCTCCCCGTCGAAGTCGATCCTGTCGGCGTCGAGGAGGCTCTGCGGGGCCTGGGACATTCCGTTAACTGTAGTTCGCGAGTGTGCGGTACCGTGACGGCTATGTCGATTGGCGATCACTATTTCAGTGCATCGCCGGAAAGCAATCCGAAGTTCCGACCGCTCTCGGTGACGCTCGCCGGCCGTGACCTCGAATTGACCACCGCCTCAGGTATTTTCAGCCCCGACCGGGTGGATTCCGGTACCGCGGTGCTGCTGTCGTGCGTGCCCGCTCCCCCCCCGGGCGGCAATCTGCTCGACCTCGGCTGCGGCTGGGGGCCGATCGCTCTCACGCTCGCTTTGGGGTCCCCGCATGCGACGGTGTGGGCCGTCGATGTCAACGAGCGCGCACTGGAGCTCGTTCGGCGCAATGCGGATGCCGCGGGCGCCACCAACATCCGGGCGCTCACCCCCGAACAAGTGCCCGCCGACATCGAATTCACCGCGATCTGGTCGAACCCGCCGATCCGCGTGGGGAAGGACGAACTGCACCGGCTGCTCGCCGCCTGGCTGCCGCGCCTCGAACCCGAATCGGACGGATGGCTCGTCGTCGGCAAGAACCTCGGCGCGGACTCACTGGCGCGCTGGCTCGAGGGTGCGCTCGGCGACGAGTTCCACATCACGAAGCCCGACAGTGCGAAGGGCTTCCGCGTCCTGCGCGTGCGCCGCCGCTGAGGCTGCGGTTATTGCCGCGCCGCCGCCGCGGCGCGGGTCGCTGCGCGATCCGGCGTACGCGCCGCCGGATCGCTATGACCGGTCAGGTGCGCACGTCACCTGGGCGCCGCCGCCGCGTCACCTTTCAGAAGGGCGGCAAGGGCCTCGGGGGTGGCGCCGGCGATGTCGACGATCTTGGTGCGCGCGGTGCGGCCGCTGACCAGCTCGACGTCGCGGCGCTTGACCCCGAAGGCGGCGGCGAGCGCCGCCAGTGCGGCATCCGTCGCCCTGCCGTCGACCGCCGGAGTCGCGACCGCCACGACGAGCGCACCGTCGTGCGCGCCGCCGACGCGCGTGCGCCCGGCTCCCGGTTTGACGCGGATCGTCACCCTCATCGGTTCTGGACGCCCGGCGGTCAGCCGAGGGAAAGCTCGCCGTCGTATACCAGCTCTGCGGGGCCGGACAGTGCGACGTGCTCGCCGTCCTCCGCCGGGAACATCCGCACCGCAAGGCGGCCGCCGTCGACCTCGACGCTCCAGTCGTTCGGTGCCCCCTCACCCGCCCAGTAGCGGGTCGCGAGGGCGGAGGCGACGATGCCGGTGCCGCAGGAGAGCGTCTCCCCGCTGCCGCGCTCGTGCACCCGCATCCGGATCCGGCCGACCCCGTCTTTGACGAGCGGATCGCGTGGCACGACGAACTCGATGTTCGCACCCGCCTCGGGCGCCGGCTCGAGCACCGGCGAGTAGGCGAGGTCGAGGGCGTCGAGATCGTCGTCACTCGGCAGGGCCACGACGACGTGAGGATTGCCGACATTGACGCCGAGACCGTCGAGCGCCAGGCCCAGCCCCTTGGCGCGCACCTGCGGCTCGCCGCCGTCGAGCTTCCAGCGGCCGAGGTCGACCTGGTAGCCGAGGATCGAACGCTGCACATCGCGCACGCCGGCGCGCGTGCCGATGGCGATCGTCTCGCCGGGTGCGAGGGTCGCCAGACCGCTCGCGATGAGGAACTCGATGTAGACCCGGATGCCATTGCCGCACATCTCGGCCACCGAGCCGTCGGCATTGTGGTAGTCCATGAACCACTGGGCGTCCGGATCCTCGGCAAGGGCCGCCGCCCCCTCGGGCAGACTCACCGAGCGGACGGCGCGGATGACGCCGTCGGCGCCCACCCCGAAGTGGCGGTCGCAGATCGCGACGATCTGCTCCGGGGTGAGCTCCAGCTCGCCGTCCGGGTCGGCGAAGAGCACGAAGTCGTTGCCCGTGCCCTGCCCCTTGGTGAATCGCAGCGTCACTCCCACGTTTCCAGCCTATCGACGGCCGCGCGCACCCTCTCGGCGGGCGTCATGACGCTCGTGTCGAGCCAGACGGCGCCCGGATAGCGTCGGAACCAGCTCACCTGGCGGCGGGCGTAGCGTCGGGTGAGCGCTTGCGTCTGCGCGATCGCGGCGGCCTCGGTCGCCTCGCCGCGCAGTTGCGCGAGCGCCTGCGCGTACCCGATGGCACGGTTCGCCGTCACGCCCTGCTCGATGCCGAACTCCCTGAGGCGCTGCACCTCGTCGAGCATCCCGTTCGCCCACATCCGCTCGACGCGGCGGTCGAGCCGTTCGACGAGGATGTCGCGCGGCGTACTCAGGCCGATGATCAGCGTCGGCCGCCACCGCCGCGGCTCGTCGGGAAGCGCGGCGCCGTGCCCGGTCTCGTCGAGTTCGAGCACCTCGAGGGCGCGCATGACCCGGCGGCCGTTGGCAGGGTCGATGCGCTCAGCGGTGACGGGGTCGCGCTGTCTGAGGCGTTGGAAGAGGACGCCGGGCCCGAGAGCCGCCAGTTCGTCCTCGAGCCGCGCGCGCAGTTCGGGATCACGGGCGGGGAACCGGAAGTCGTAGATCGCCGCCGAAACGTAGAGCCCCGACCCGCCGACGAGGATCGGCGTCTTAGCTGCGACGACCACCGCCTCGATCGCGGCCCGAGCGGCCGGCTGATAGGCGGCGACGCTCGCCTCTTCGGTGACCTCGAGCACGTCGAGGAGGTGGTGCGGGATGCCGCGCCGCTCGGCCACCGGAACCTTCGCAGTCCCGACGTCCATCCCCCGGTAGAGCTGCATCGCGTCGGCGCCGACGATCTCAGCCGCCGCCGCGCCACCCAGGGCTTCTGCGAGGGCGAGGGCGAACTCCGACTTTCCGGTGCCCGTCGCGCCCACGATCGCGACCAGCGGTGCGCCGGCACCTCGATTCCCAGACGGGCCCGCGGCGCTGCCCAACCGTCGGCGCTCCTAGCCGCGCAGCGTCGGCATGCCGATCGAGACCGGCCCGCCGGCGACGTCGTGCGAGTGCCCTGTCGGGATCTCGCACGCCTCCGCCTGCTCGCGGTCCCACGCGTCGCCGGCGCGGGTCCGGCGGATGCGCAGCGGGGTGCCGTCGGCGGAATCCGCGAGGAGATGGAACGGCGCGGCGTGCGTCACCTCGACGGTGACGACATCGCCGGGACGGGGCATCTCAGAGCCGGCGGGCACCTCGAAGTGGACGAGGCGGTTGTCTTCGGCGCGGCCGCTGAGGCGGCGGGTCTCGCCATCCTTCTTGCCCTCGCCGATGGCGACGAGCACCTCGACCGAGCGGCCGACCACCTTCCGGTTCTCCTCCAGCGCGATGCGGTCCTGCAGGATCGCGAGACGCTCATAGCGCTCCTGCACGACCTCCTTGGGCACCTGGTCCGCCATCGTCGCCGCCGGCGTGCCGGGCCGGATCGAGTACTGGAAGGTGAAGGCCGAGGCGAAACGCGCCTGCTCGACGACGCGCAGGGTGTCCTCGAAGTCCTCCTCGGTCTCACCGGGGAAGCCGACGATGATGTCAGTGCTGATCGCCGCGTTGGGGATCTTCGCGCGCACCCGGTCGAGGATGCCGAGGAACTTCTCGGACCGGTACGAGCGGCGCATCGCGCGCAGAATGCGATCCGAGCCGGACTGCAGCGGCATGTGGAGCTGCGGCATGACACTCGGAGTCTCGGCCATCGCGTCGATGACGTCATCGGTGAACGCAGCAGGATGCGGGCTCGTGAAGCGGATGCGCTCCAACCCGTCGACCTGCCCGGCGGCGCGCAGCAGCTTGGCGAACGCCTGGCGGTCGCCGAACTCGACACCGTAGGAGTTGACGTTCTGGCCGAGGAGGGTGACCTCGATGGCGCCGTCGGCGACAATCGACCGGATCTCGGAGAGGACGTCGCCCGGGCGGCGGTCGCGTTCCTTCCCGCGCAAGCTGGGGACGATGCAGAAGGTGCAGGTGTTGTTGCAGCCGACCGAGATGCTCACCCAGCCGGCGTAGGTCGACTCCCGCTTGGTCGGCAGGGTCGACGGGAAGACCTCGAGGGATTCGAGGATCTCGATCTGCGCCTCGTGGTTGTGGCGGGCGCGCTCGAGCAGACTCGGAAGGGCGCCCATGTTGTGCGTGCCGAAGACGACGTCGACCCACGGCGCCCTCTCGAGGATGACGCTCTTGTCCTTCTGGGCGAGGCAGCCGCCGACCGCGATCTGCATGCCCTCGTGGCGACGCTTGACCGAGGCGAGGTGGCCGAGCGTGCCGTACAGCTTGTTGTCGGCGTTCTCGCGCACCGCGCAGGTGTTGATGACGACGATGTCGGCCTCTTCGCCGTCGGCCTTGACGTAGCCGGATGCCTCGAGCGAGCCGGCAAGGCGTTCGGAGTCGTGCACGTTCATCTGGCAGCCGAAAGTCCGCACCTCGTAGGTGCGTGCGCGCTCGGGAAGAACAGTGCTCATGACGAGCCCATTGTATTTCGAGAAACGCAGCCTACTGTCGGGTCCGCATCGCCTCTGAGACGGCATAGCGCACGGTGTCGGCCTCGTAGCCGCGGCGTTGGAGGTAGCCGATGAGCCGCCGCTTCGCGGCATCGTCCGCGACGGAACCCATCTGGCCGATGCGCTTGACGGCGAGTGCGGCAGCCCGCTCGCGCTCACCGTCAGGCAACCGATCGAAGGGCTGGCCCGGAATCGCCCAGCCGTCATCCGCCCGGCTGCCGGCGTCCGTCGGCAATGGCGCCCCGGTCGCAGCCGTACCTGCCGCAGGCCCCTCCTCGGAGGTGGGAACGGCCCACGGCAGGTACGTGACGTTGTCGCGCTCGGAC